>JAHFFY010000025.1 GCA_023247705.1 Candidatus Omnitrophota bacterium
GAGTGCGATTTGCAGTTTTTGTTGGCTGGTCCATTTACGTTTTTGCATTGAATAAGCCTCCTTGTTTTGGTGCCTTATTCTAACTTAAAACCCTGTTTCTGTTAATGGGGAGCAGTATATTGGTGCATCCTTAGATAGTTTTTCTTGACTAATAAAATGTTTAGTGTGAAACTAATTGCTAATGAATAAGTTATCTAAAAAAATAATTAGTACTTTACTGTTAATTCCCCTTTTCTCTATAATCACTTTTTGTTGTTGCTTAGAAAAGGATGCGGACATAATGTCCGGATGGATGCTAATTGGGCTGAGTTTATGTTGACGTGGGCAAATATTTTGACCCACCGAGCGTCCTTAGTATAAGTTTTTAAGTTGGGAGCGGCACACAATAGATATCTCCCGTTTTTTCTTTTTCGAATCCAGCATCTCGCAACTCATTGAATCAGTTGCTTGGCGCAAGTCGAAATCAAGGGAATGAGAATGAAGTCAAGGATAAGTCCTGTTTGGTTTTTGCTAATTATCTTTCTGATGATGTCTCATGGCTGCGTTATGAAAGCGCAAAGGCAAATGTAAGGTAGGTTGTGCTATGGTTTGCGTGAGAAGAATAATGCAGAATATGAAGCTTGTCAGAGTTACATTACCTATTTTTCTGCATTATCCAATCTCAAAGAAGTTTTCCATGCATGGGATTAACCATAAATGAAAGGATACCAATTCAATGGGACTCGAAATTGAAAAAAAAGCACCACCATTCAAGACGGAATCAGTGAATCCAAACAAAGCCCTTTGGGAAAAGGGCGACTTTACCCGCATTGCGGCGAGCATGAGAGAGAGCGGAGAAGCGCTCGTCAGGAGCTTCGGAATCACAAAAGGGCTCAAAGTTTTGGATCTCGGATGCGGCGATGGAACGACCGCCTTACCGGCGGCGAAATGCGGGGCAGAGGTCCTGGGCGTCGATATCGCGCGCAACCTTGTTGAGGCCGGGAACAAGCGGGCACAGGCGCTGGGCCTCACGAACTGCAGGTTTCAAGAAGGCGATGCGACCAATTTGCACGAGCTGAAAGATCAGACCTTTGATCTTGTTGTGAGCATCTTTGGAGCGATGTTTGCGCCCAAGCCCTTTGAGGTGGCCAAGGAGACGGTGCGCGTGACCCGTCCCGGAGGCCGGATCATTATGGGGAACTGGATTCCCAATGATCCGACGCTGGTGGCGCAAATTTTAAAGATCTGTTCGTCCTACACGCCGCCCCCGCCGGAAGGCTTCATCAGCCCGATGACCTGGGGGATTGAAAGGAACGTGATCGAGCGATTTGCCGGCGCGGGAGTGCCCGCAGAGAAGATATCCTTCGTGCGAGACACCTTTACGTTCAACTCTCCCAGTTCGCCAGGAGAGGTCGTTGGTGAATTCAGAAAATATTATGGGCCCACCATGAATGCATTCGAAGCCGCCGAAAAAAGCAATCGAGCGGATGATCTGCAAAACGAGTTGGAAGCGCTCTTCAACAGCCAAAACAAAAGCCCAAAGAAAGAGACCACTTTGATCCCGGCAACGTTCTTGCGTGTTACTGTTGCGCTTTGAAAAGCGGAGAAGACCTTTAAATTAAATGATGGTTGTTTTTTTCGTGCGGTCAAAGGCAAGATCCTGTTTCAGGGGGATATTGGGATAAGGCAGGCTAGTTTAAACAAATAAATTTTGCGATAGACTAATTTTAATCAAATAGGTTCGAACCTTCTTCAGCCACTGCTTTAGCGAAGTCTTTGCAATCAAAAATCCTTTACTTGACTAATGAATGCTTTGGTGTAAAACTATAACCGATGGAAAGAATCCATAAAAAAATTATTAGCGCAATTTTGCCGCTTCCATTTTTTTTTGCAATCACATTTTGCTGTTGCACAGACGAAAATGCCGCTGCAGATGAAACCCATTCGAACCTTTCAGCCACCCATCATCCAGAATCCTATAATATAGAGAAGGCCGATCACTCTGCGCATCAAAATCACTCGGATGGTGATCATGAATGTACTTGTCCTCAACATTTTAGTTTTCTTTCCGATCAATCCGCTGATATTTTTATCGATTTGTCTTTACATCAAACGTTGGCCAAGAATTTGGTGGTCAACATTCGCTATGCGAGTATTTTTTCTCTCTCTGCGCTGACAAATCAGTCGCAGGGCCCGCCTTTGCAGGATTATTTTGATTACAGTTCAAATCCCATCTATTTAAAAAATGCCAATCTTCGTATTTAATCAAATTTAACAATTTGACCTTAGATCTGTAAGGCCGAGTGTGTTTGCTTTTGGTTCAATAAGATTCTAAGGGGTGATCTCTTCCTGTGTTTCGAATTTTAATTGGACGTTTAACTCAAGGAGAAAGAAATGAAATCAAAATTAATCGTTTTAAGTTTAGCTGTTATTTTGTCGTTGGTTTATTCCCGTTATGTTCTGGCTTATGAGGGAGATGAGCATAAGATGTCTGATGGAACCGTGATGGATAATGATGCGATGCCTCAGGGCCCAACCGATTCACAGGCAGCCAAAGCCGTTGAAGCAGGAAATAAAATTTGTCCGGTCAGCGGGGACAAGATTCCGGCCCCCGGCGAAGAAGGGACCATGGGTGATGAACCGGTCAAATACGAGTACAACGGAAAAATTTATAATCTCTGCTGCAAAATGTGTATCAAGGATTTCAAAAAAGAACCCGAAAAATACAGCAAGATTGCGGATGATGAAATTGCCAGTGAAAAAAAGGTGGATGAAAACCAGGAAGACTAAGACAGTACTCAGAAATAAGAGGCTCCCATGGAATTCCTCAATCCGTTCCATGTGCATCTGCTTCATCCGAGGGTGATCCATTTTCCCATAGCGCTCTTTGTCAGCGCTATGGGATTGGAGTTGCTTAGCCTGATCCTTAAAAAGGACAGTCTCCATCGGACGGCGTTAGATATTTATATTTTGGCAACAATCATCACGCCATTCGTGGTGTTGACCGGTTTACAGGAGGCGGAATATTTGCATTTAAATCATCCTGTGCTAACCATTCACAGAAATTTCGGTTTTCTGACGATGTGGACATCCTTAATCAGTTTGCCGGTTCTTGGAATTGTCCATAAACAAATTCCCCAGATGTTCAAAGGAGTATTCCTGTTTTTTCTTTTAATCATCGCCATTTTTGTAACTGTAACGGGACACAACGGGGGAAGAATGGTTTATGAGTATGGCGTGGGAATGGAGGAACAATAAATGATGGATAAGAAAATTTTACGGGCCGTTATTGGCCTGGTCATCGCAGGGATTCTTTCCCCAGCAGCCTTTGCATCTACAAAAAACAGTATCAAAAATGTGGACAAGATCATTAAAACACAAACCGGAGTAGAAACGGATCTAACCCGGAACATACCCGACGCCGATGTTCAGGAAGAGATAAGAAAAATCCTCAGTGATCCATTGATCGTCGATGGAGCTGTTAAAATTGCTCTTTTAAATAATCCGTCGGTCAAAGCAGATTTAGCTCAGCTTGGAATTTCACAGGCCGACATGATCCAGGCTGGATTATTGCATAATCCAAAATTTTCGGGATTTATGCGTAAATCCAATCAGGAGGGAAGGAACACGAATACCGAGTTTGAAGTTAAGCAGGATGTGATGGATTTGCTTTTCTGGCCGCTGCGCAAAAGATTAGCCAATACTCAATTCAGGCAGGCCGAATATGATTTGGCCAAAACCATTTTAGATTTTATCAAAGAAGTCCGCTTGAATTTTTATACCTGGCAGGCCAGCGAACATATGCTTGCCATGAGGCGGGACCACTTTAAAGCGGAAGAGGCTGCCTTGGAATTAGCGCAACGCCAAAAAGCAGCCGGCAATATTAATATTTTAGAATTGGAACAACAGAAGGGAATCTATTATCAAGTCAAAACTGATCTGCAGCGCAGTGAGCTTGAAGCCAATATGGCTGCGCAAATATTGCGAAATCTTTTAGGATTAACAAAGAGTGAACTTGAATGGATCTCTCGGGAGAGCTTGCCGGATTTATCATCGGATAATTTCTCTTTGAATGACTTGGAAGAAAAGGCCATGGCCAATCGCATTGATCTTGCGGTGAAGCGCCAGGAAATGAAAGGATTGGAACAATCTTTAACGATGGCGCAGTTGGACGTCATTCCATCGGTGGAGGGAGGATATCATTGGGAGAAAGAAACGGACGGGAACAAAATCAAAGGGCCTGTGTTTGAAGCTGATGTCCCTGTGTTCGACCGCAAACAAGCCGATCGGCTTCGTGCCCATTCCCGAATTGAGTCAGGCAGAAAACAATTGGAAGCGTTGGAAGCACAAATACGTTTGGAGGTGCGCTTGGCGTACGAGCAATTAACTGCTGATCGGGCCATGACCGAAACATATCGTGAAGCCATTCCTGTCCGTCAGGAAATTCTTAAACAAACACTTTATCATTACAATTACATGCTGAAAGGCGTTTATGATTTGCTTCGCGCGAAGCAGGAGGAAATCAACGCTCAGCACGACTACATCGTCGCTTTACGCGATTATTGGATGGCGCGCAGTGAACTGGAACATGCCATCGGAGTTTCTCTGCCTGTTGAACGACCGAACGTAAAAAATATTGAGAAACCCAGAGAGCCGGTTATGGAGCATGAACATCACCATCATGGAGGTATGAAATGAAAGGTTATTTCTTAAAACGATTCTTTTCCGTTCTATCGGTCGTCGCATTGGGCATTATTTTCTATCAATCTTATGCCTATAGCGAACAGAAGGCCCAAGACAGTTCCTCGATGAAATTTGCTTACACGCCGGTCATCACGCCCAACGGAAGCACAATGCCGTGGACACTTGATGAGGATGGCGCGAAAGTTTTTCGCATCACTGTCGGTGAGTGCAAGCACGAGATTGCGCCGGGGATGACGATTAACGCCTGGTGCTATAACGGTCAAACCCCGGGACCGACGATTGAGGCGGTTGAGGGAGATCGTTTAAGAATATATGTAACGAACAAACTCGGCGAATTAACAGCGATTCATTGGCATGGTATTTACTTGCCCAACGGAATGGATGGCGTTTCGGGTTTAACGCAAAAAGGAATTATGCCCGGAGAAACTTTCAAATATGAATTTACGCTCAAACAGCATGGAACGTATATGTATCATTCTCACGGTGATGAGATGACGCAAATGGGATTAGGCACGATGGGATTTCTGATTGTTCATCCCAAAAATGAAAGCGGCCATAAAGTGGATCGTGACTTCGCGATTTTTTTAAATGAATGGTTTGTCGAACCGGGGACGTCAACGCCTGATCCAAATGTCATGACGGATTTTAATATTTTTACCTTTAACAGCCGCGCTTATCCGGGAACATCACCGCTCGTTGTTCGAACAGGCGATCGGGTGCGCATCCGTTTTGGAAATGTTGGCCAGGAATCCCATCCGATTCATATTCACGGTTTGAGCTTTAAAGTCGTGGGGACCGATGGCGGCGATGTTCCCGAATCAGCTCAATTTCCAGAGACAACGGTCGTCATTGCCCCGGGTCAGACCAGAACAATTGAATTCATCGCTGATGCTTCGGGAGATTGGCCTGTGCATTGTCACCGCCGTCATCATCCGATGAACGCGATGGGGCACGTCGTTCCCAATATGATCGGCGTCAATCAGGATGACGTGAAGGACAACGTTCGGTCACTTGTCCCGGGTTATATGGCGATGGGAGAACACGGCATGGATGAGATGACGGAGATGAACATGAAGGGTCCGGAAAATACGTTACCGATGATGGCGGGTCAAGGCCAGTTCGGTCCCATCGGCATGGGCGGGATGTTTACGGTGCTGATGGTGCGGGACAATTTGAAAGATTACGATCATCCGGGGGACTATCCGCATCCCAAAGGAACGGTCGCTGAATCGGTTGAAATAGAAAAAGAAATGAAAGAGGAGAGGGGAAAATAAAGATGAGTACTGTAGAAAATAAAATTTTACCGGTCGTTGACCCAATTTGCGGGATGATCATCGATAACTCGTGGGCGATCTCGACAACCAAAGACCGCCAAACGCATGATTCCTGCAGTTTTTCTTGCCGTGATAAGTTTTTTAAATTGCCCCAAAAGATAAACGAACTTCATGAAAAAATAAGAGAGTTGGAGGCGCAATTAAAAAGAGAATCGCCAGAACCCCGTTGATGATTTGGATAAGGAACAGATATTAATCAGTGTTATCGGCCTTTTCCTTCCCCAAGACGGTAGGAAGGTCAATATAACGACCGTTTCTTCTCTAACTACTTTGTCAATTTTATTTTTAATAGTTGATTTCCTTCAAAGTATAGAGGGATCAACTATTAAAAATGGGTTTGACAAAGTACCAGAAAAAAGGCCTTATATGGCCAGCCCTGATCTTCGTGAATGCGGGCCAGGGACTACCTCTGAAATTCAAAATCCTTCATCGTTCTCCATTGCTTCCTTGCGATGATTTTCCGCAAGGAGCATTTTTTTTGTCCCATCCCGGATCAAAACTTTTTTAATCTTCCTTTAATTTTCGCTTTGTTATCATTCTCTCACTTCGGCACAGGAAATTTTAATGAGATCAAGGCCGGCGGTTGAAATTAATTCTATTTTAAGGTCGGTTTAATTTCCGATTTGATAGAGTTGAGGCGTTCGATTAAGGGAAAGAATCATCCGTTTAACCGGAACATCAGGGCCTAAGGTCTGACAAAGGAGGATAAGACCATGAAAACGAAAACAGACAATCAAAAATAAGCGGGTGACAGAATAAAAAATCGGAGGCAGCTGTCGTATCCTTCAACCCATTGCATCCGCTGCCTCACTGAGTTTTTATTTTTGACAAGTCCTTATAAAAGATTAATTCTTGATTGAAGGATTTTGAAAAGATGTTATATTTACATTGTACATATGAGTGAGATTCGATTGGATTGGGATAAAAATAAGGCGGCCCTCAATAAAGTGAAGCACGGTGTTTCTTTTGAAGAGGCAGCTACCGTTTTTTACGACGAAAATGCGCTGAAATTTCATGATCCCGATCATTTTGAAAGCGAAGATCGATTTATTATGCTGGGGATGAGTTTTAAATTAAGGATTTTGGTGATTTGTCATTGTATCCGAGAGTCAGGCTCGGTGATCAGAATTATTTCAGCCAGGAAAGCGACAAAAAACGAAGCCAAGAAATATCGGGAGGAAAGAATATGAGACCAGAATATGATTTTTCCAAAATGAAGGGCCGCCGTAATCCTTATGCGACACGTCTCAAGAAGCCGGTGACTATTCGTTTGGGAGCCGATATCGTGGAATATTTCAAATCTATGGCGGAGGAAATGGGGATACCCTATCAGAACTTAATTAATCTTTATTTGCGAGATTGTGTCCAGTCTCATCGCAGAATTGAATGGATATCTCGCTAGGAGTCAGCAAGTCATTGCAAAATTCATCCTTTTATTTGTCCACCGATAAAAACTGTAGGAATGTGGTCATAAACCCTGTCCGGGTATAAAACGAGGGTAGGGTTTTATTATGAAAGGACTAACAAAGGAAACATGGTTCTCATCTTTAGTATTCTTTTAATGTCGGGGATTACGGCCGGACAGGTCTTTGATTGTCCGTGGGGCAGGGAAGCGATTGCTTTAATCACATCGGTGTGTCTGGCCTACATCATGATCGAGGTTGGCCTCGAGTTTTCCGTTGATAAAAGGGAAATGAAAAGTTACGGCTGGGATGCCGTGGTGGCCAGTGTCGCGGCGATTTTACCGGTTGTGTTATGGTTTTTTTATTTTATGTTCATCCTGCAGGGCCCGTGGCGCCCGGCATTGTTGGCGGGACTTTCTGCGGCGCCGACCTCGGCGGGCGTTCTCTTCACGATGATGATGGCCGCGGGTTTGAGCGCGACCTGGGTTTTTAAGAAGGCGAGGACCTTGGCGGTGCTGGACGATCTGGTCACGATCCTTTTATTGACCCCGCTGCAGATCATTATTCACGGATTCGAGTGGAGGTCCGTGGTTGTTCTGGTCCTGATTATGTTGTTTTTATTCGTCGCGTTTCGCTGGCAGAATTCCGTTCATTGGCCCTTCGGTCAAATGTGGCTTTTGGGTTACGCGGTGATTTTAACGGCGCTGGTTTTTCTTATTCGAAATAAGATGGATATTCACCTGGAAGTGCTTGTCCCGGCGTTTATGTGGGGATGTTTGGCGCGTCTGCCTTCCCAGAAACATTCGCCCGCGCCACCGGCGCAATCGTTAGGTTTAGATACGATCGTAAAAGGATTGTTTATGTTTCTGGTCGGATTTTCATTTCCGAAAATTTCTCTGGGATCTGTTCCCTGGCAGACAACGTTCGGTCATGTCCTGATTTTGACCCTCTTATCCAATCTTGGAAAATCGTTCACGGTGCTATGTTACCGTCGGAAAATTTCATTAAGAGAACGATGGGCTTTGAGTTTTGCCATGTTCCCCCGGGGAGAAGTGGGGGCGGCGGTTTTGTTGATTGGGTTGGGATACGGCTTTGGCGGTTATGTGAGCAATCTGGTGATGCTGAGCCTGGCGCTGAATCTTGTTTTGACCGGGATTTTCATTTGGATTGTAATTAAACTATTGAATCAAAATGAGAGAGCGTCTTGCGTAAAGTCGTAAAAAATTTTTTGGACCACTGGCTTGGTGTCAAGGAAACTTGGAGAGGGAAAAAAATATTCCTTTTCCTGGATTATGACGGAACGCTGACGCCGATTGTCGATCATCCCTCCCAAGCTGTCCTCGCCCCGGAGACGTTGTGGGTATTGGATCGATTAAGCCGCAACGACCGCTGCCGGGTCGCGATCGTTTCGGGAAGATCTTTGGTCGATCTGAAAGCAAAGGTCGGGCTTGAGCGGATCATCTATGTCGGTAACCACGGGTTTGAACTTTCCGGCCCGGGTATTCAGTTCGAGAATAAAAATTTTCTTCAGTCCCGCGCGATTTTTAATCGGATCATTGAAGAGTTGGACGAAACGCTGAAAGCCATGCCCGGGGTTTTTATCGAGGATAAAAATATTACGATTAGCATCCATGTCCGTAATCTGGAGGCCGGTGAGAAATCTTTATTCAGGGAAATTTTATTCAAAAAAATCAAGCCATACACGCAAAGGAAAGATATCTCCATGCGCGAAGGCAAAGAGGTTTATGAATTGCGTCCGCCGATCGGATGGGATAAAGGCAAGGCCGTGTGCTGGCTTTTGAGGGGCGGTGACCCGTCCGCAACGGTATCGCTTTATATCGGCGATGATCGGACCGATGAAGACGCTTTTAAAGTTTTAAAAGATAAATCAGTGACTATTTGCGTCGGTCCATCAGTTTCGGCTGTCGCGCAATATTATCTGGATCATTCGCGGGATGTGATCGCACTATTGATGGAGATCGACGCGACCATCCGTTAATCCTTCGACTTGCCCCACGGCCATGGCCGTGGGAGCATGGCTGGGGATGAAACCCTCTCATAAGAGGGACGCATTGTAAAAGTCCCGAAGGGTAAACCAAGGGACCACGGGCATGCCCGTGGGGTTCCATAATTGCCGAGGGATTTATTTTATGGTTTCGGATGTTGTGATAAGATGATTCGGATTTGACATGGAGGTATCAGTTGTTCGATCAAAGACGTTTAGCCCGGTGGGTGTCGGGGGTTTGTGCCGTTGTCTTATTTCATTCCTTTGCTTTCGCGGTGCCGGATTCACCTTTTTATCCGATCGCCCAGGTCCAGCAAAAAACCTCCGGCGGCGGGATGTTTGAGACCGAAGGGTATGTGGTCTTTGTTTCGGTTTGTCCGCCCTGCCCGGCCGAGGCGGTTTGCGCCCTGTGTCCCATGCCGTTTATCGTTATTTCCGGAAAAAATAAAAAAATAAAATACGCGGATGAAATGTCGGCCAATGATTTGATGCTTTCAACCGGCCGCGGCGGGGATTTCATCCTCGGGAAAAAATATCGTTTTAAAATCAAGGCCGATGTGTTCAAGCAGCCTGGCGAACATCAAAACCGGATGGAGCTCCTGGATTTTTCGTCCGTTCGCGGCCGCGCTCCAAAATCCAAACCGTCCAATTAAAGGAGAGGTGTATGTGCGTCGCAATCTATTTTTTTCTTAAAATTCTGTTTCTGGCGGGACTGGTGTTCAGTGTCGTTGGTATTTTTAATCCTGACTTGATGACCAAATTCATCATCGCACTGTCGCGCTGGAAATTAAAACTCTTCGGCCTCGAGGCTGATCTTCGTCCGCTGCCCAACATCCGCAGCGTCATGCGGGTGTGGAGTGTCGTGATGGCGGTCATCTTCGGGGTGTTGGTGTATGTTTTGACGAGCGTGATTATGCTTGCTTATCAGATGAAATGAGGAGTAATCATGAAAAAATGCGTCGTGTTGAGTTTGATGATCATGTTGGGTGTCCTTGGGCACGCAGGCCCAGGAGAATCCGGCGGCGGCTTCGGCGGTCCAGGCCCTCGTGGCCGCGGATGTCGAGGCGATGGAAATGGTCAAACCCGCTTTACTTGAGGTTTATAAATATATTGATGGAGAGGATATTATGGATGAGGTCGACAATAGAAAAAGGAAGTCATTTCAGTAACGCGGTGGTTCCCTTGTATGAGGTATTACAGGAACCGGTGGAAGAAAAAACCATTGTGCCTAAGTAAAGGTAAGATATGATGACCGCTGCCTCAAGATTTGTTTCGCTGCACGATCTTCATCCCAAACGTCTCGATATTCCCATTTTGATTCTGACAGCGTTTATTCTTCTGGTGACGGGACTTTCACTGCCGCTTTTGAAAATCCAGCAGATGATTTTCTGGAAAAGTAATTACTCGGTTTTCTCCGGGGTCATTGATCTGTTTCAGCACGGCGACTACGCACTGGCGGCCCTGATTTTCTTTTTTTCGGTCCTTTTTCCGTTCGTCAAGCTCCTGCTGCTTTTTGTCCTCTGGGAAGTGAAGCTTAACGAAGACAAACGCCGGCTCATCATCCGATGGCTGGGTGCCTTGGGCAAATGGTCGATGCTGGATGTCTTTATCGTCGCCATTATTGTCGTCATCGTCAAGATCGGGCCGCTGGCCAAGACTGAGGCCCAGCCCGGGATTTATTTCTTCACCGCATCAATCTTTTTGTCTCTGGTAACGGCGATGCTGATCGAATCCCTGGCGTACAAGACCGCGCGTGGTTGAATTGTCCTTCCAATAAAATACGCCCACGAATTCAGTAAAATAATTTTGAATAGTGATCGATTTAACTCCGCCTGAAGAGATCGGAGAATTTTTTTTCTCTCGAGTAGACCATCGCTTATTGGCCTGCTCTTTAAGATAGCATGAAGGCCAATAGAACAACCTTAATGCTTTTAATGAAGAAAAGGTCAATCCCTCGACTTACCCCACGGCCATGGCCGTGGGGTTCCATAAAAGAATTTTCCGCAAGCCGCGTTTGTAGTGATCAAAATAAATTTGACAAAAAGAGCTTGTTTGATATAATACTTAAAATTCTGAATTAGTATTTAAGTTATCATTTTAGAAATGTTAACAGCTCTTCGATTAGTACTTTGTCAATTTTGTTTTTAATAGTTGATCCCTCTATATTTTGAAGGAAATCAACTATTAAAAACGAGTTTGACAAAGTGTTAGAAAAAGGAGAACCCTTATGGATAAAGACGCGCAGGTGAAAGAAAAGATTTTAGACGTTGCGGCCAAACGAATGATCAAATTTGGATACCGTAAGGTCACGATGGATGAAGTCGCGCAAGATCTGGTGATGAGCAAGAATACGATTTACAAGCATTTCACCAGCAAGATTGAAATGGCCGAAGCCCTGTTCAAGCGGTTGGAACAGGAAATCAACCACGAGCTTTCCCTTATCGAGGAAAGCAACAAAGATCCTTTGGAGATCATTTCGAAGAGTATTTTCTTTCTGCAACACAAGCTTGCGCCATGGTTTGAACATTTTCTGGGGGACATTCAATTCGAATTGCCGGATTTGTGGTCCAGGTTTCTTAATGTTCGCAATGCAAAGATCTCAGAAATCAAAATTTTGATTGAGGATGGCATAAGAAAAGGGAAGTTCCGGAAGATCAATCCGTCATTGGCTGTACGGATGTACATGGGGGCGATCGACCAGGTATTAAACCCGGAATTTCTGGAAAAAGAACGGATCTCGTTTTCCGACGCGCTGGAAGGCGTATTGGATATTTGGTCCATCGGGGTACTTTTAAAGAAGTAATGACGGGATTCAATGAAACGTTTGGTAAAAGGTATCAGGTTTTTGACTGTTTTCCTGTTGTTCATCAGTGGATCGCGGATCACGGCGCGGGCCGATGATCATTCGGAGTTTTCGCAGTGGAATTTTAAACCTTCAGGGGAGGAAAGGTTTAGGTACGAGTATAAAAATGATTTTGATCTCCATCAAAGTCAGAAAGACAACGGCGGTCAACTCTATCATCGCCTGCGTTTAGGAGGGATGGCCAGTTTGACGGATGAATATCTTAAATCGAAGGTCGATATCTTTGTCGAAGGGCTGGATGTGCAGACCGGCGGTTATCAGATCAAAGCGGCTTCCAACCAAGTCGACGATTTCGATTTGCATCAAGCTTATGTGAACCTGCATAATATTTTAGGTTCGAATTTCGATTTGAAAGCCGGGCGCCAGGAATTTAAATACGGCAAAGGCCGGTTGATTGCCTCTCCGGTGTGGGCCAATCGTATCCGTGCCCTGGACGGCGGGATTATTCACTATGAAGACGCGGGATGGTGGGGCGATTTTTTTTACGGACAGGATGTAAAATACGACGACGACAAAATGAATCAGTCTCGCTCGGAAGATTTTCTGGCCGGGTTTTACGGCGGTTACCAGAAACATAAAATGGCGCCAGTCATTGAAACGTATTTTCTGGACTTAACGGATCTCAAAGGAATGAATAATATACAGCGTTACACGGCCGGAGCGAGATTCCAGACGTATATAGCGGAAGGCACGGTCTGGGATCTTGAATTCCCTTATTAATTCGGTCACACCGGTTCCGCGACGAGCAAGAAAAGAGACATCAAGGCCTACGCCTTTCACGCGGATGTCACCAAAAACTGGGAAGCGCTTAAATGGAAGCCTAAATTTATGGTGGCTTACGATGAGGCCTCCGGTGACCAAGATCCCAATGACAGCAGTAATAATTCATTCCCCCCGATCTATCAATCGACGCATGAACCTTATGGTTTGTTGGATTTCTTTCGCTGGCAAAATGTCCGCAATCCGGAAATCAGCACCACTTTTTCGCCAAACGATAAATTTAAATTCACCCCGCAGGCCGATTTCTTCTGGCTGCAAAGTAAATTTGATTTCTGGTCTAACTCGTCGGGAACAGCGATGCGTTCGAAGACAAGCGGTGACCGGAGATATTTTGTGGGGACCGAACTTTCGTTACGCACGTATTACGATTTGAATAAGTGCATTAAATTAGAATCCGGTTACGCGCATTTCTTCCCTGGCGGTTATGTCCAAGATAGCGGATCGGACGACGATGTGGATTGGTTTTATTCTCAAGTGGCTTTCAAATTTTAACCACCCTGCATCGAACGCGAAGCGTTTGCTCGGTTTCAGAATAAAAATAACGGAGGATTAGCATGAAAATCAGATCAGTGATATTATCATTCTTGCTTGTTTTGTTTTCTTCGGTCTTCGCTTTTGCCGGAGATTTGACGGTCGCGGTCGCGGCGAATGTCCAATACACTTTTGAAGAACTGCAGGCGGAATTCCAGAAAGAAACGGGGATTAACATCAAACCGGTCATCGGTTCTTCCGGTAAATTCACGACCCAGATCGAAAACGGCGCACCGTTCGATGTCTTTTTGTCCGCTGATATGAGTTATCCGCAAACACTGGAGAAAGAAGGGTTGACTTATAATTCTCCCAAGACGTACGGTTACGGGACGTTGGTTTTATGGTCGATGACGGGTGTCGATTTATCGAAGGGGATTGAAGCGGTCGCTGATCCATCGGTGAGAAAGGTTGCCATCGCTTCTCCTAATACCGCTCCCTATGGACGCCAGGCGGTCAACGCGCTGAAGCATTACAATTTGTACGGTCAGGTCCAGAAAAAATTTGTTTACGGTGAGAGCATCGCACAGGCCAGCCAATTCATCAGTTCGAAGGCCGCGGACGTTGGGTTTACGGCCAAATCCGTCGTGCTTGCTGCGAACATGAAAGATCAGGGCAAATGGATTGAAGTCGATCGAGACGCTTATGATGCGATCGCCCAAGGGGGCGTTATCCTTAAGCATGCGCAAAAAGAAAATCTGCAAGAGGCCCAGAAGTTTTTTGATTTTCTTTTCTCCAAAGAGGCCCAGGAAATTTTTGAGAAATACGGATATGTTTTGCCGTAAGGGGTGTTGAGGCATGAATAAACTTAAAGGGAAAATTATTGATATTCAGTCGTCGGATACGATTTCTATCGTTTACGTCGATGTTCAAGGCGATGTGTTCAGTTCCATCATTTTGGAAGGCAAAAAGGGGCCGTCGAATTATAAGATCAAAGACCAGGTGACGTTGCTTTTTAAAGAAACGGAAGTCGGGCTCGCCAAAGATTTGACCGGCATGATCAGTTTACGTAACCGTTTTAAGGCCACGATCAAGAAAATCGAGAAAGGCCCGATCCTCACCAAAATCACCTTGACTTATCAAGACCAGACCATTGAATCGATCATCTCGTCACAATCGGCTATTCAAATGAAACTGAAAGACAAAGAAGAAATCGAATGGCTGGTCAAAACGAATGAAGTGACGCTGATGAAGAATCCCGCATGAATTTTGATTTAAATCCATTGCTGCTGACATTCAAGTTGGCCTGCGCCACAACGCTGATCCTGGTTTTGATCGGGGTGCCGCTGGCGTATTGGGTTTCGTTTACCCGCCGTAAATTAAAATATCTTATCGAACCGCTGATCAGCATGCCGCTGGTCTTACCTCCGACGGTTTTGGGTTTTTATATTCTTCTTTTGTTCAGTCCGCGATCGTTTCTCGGGAATTTTCTTGAAACAGTTCTTCATGTCAAAGTGGTTTTTACCTTCTTGGGACTCGTTGTCGGTTCGGTGTTGTTCAGCCTGCCGTTTATGGTCAACCCTATTAAGGCGGGGTTTCAGAGTTTTCCGAATTCATTGATCGAGGCGTCTTACGCTTTGGGAAAATCTCGATGGGAAACTTTGTTAAAAGTCATTCTCCCGAACATCAAGCCGTCTGTCTTGACCGGGATCGTCATGGCCTTCGCGCACACGGTGGGGGAGTTCGGGGTTGTTTTGATGATCGGCGGCAGCATCCCCGGCGAAACCCGGACCGCCTCGATCGCGATTTTTAACGAGGCGGAGGCGTTAAATTACGCCCACGCCAATTTTTATTCAAGCATCTTGTTTCTAATTGCCTTTACCATTTTATTTATTTTGAATGTCATCAACCGGAAAGGGCTAAAGGTCCTGTCATGATCAAGGTCAGAGCTAAAAAGAATTTAGTCACCAGCCATGGACCGCTCTGTCTTGAGGTGGATTTTGAGATTCCGGATAAGGAATTGATTACGCTTTTTGGTCCGTCGGGCGCGGGCAAGACCACGATCCTTCGGATGATTGCCGGCCTGACCGATCCCGAAGAAGGATTGATCCAGGTGGACGATGAGATCTGGTTTGACAGCGCCAAAGGGATCAATCGACCGATCCAAGAGCGACAAATCAGTTTTGTTTTTCAGGATTACAATCTTTTTCCGAATATGACGGTCCGCGAAAATCTGGAATACGCCCTGAAGGATAAAAAGGACGGAGGGTTGATTGATGAATTTCTCGCCATGGTCCACCTGACGGAATTAAGAAACCGTAAGCCTGGCACTCTTTCCGGCGGAGAAAAGCAGCGCGTGGCGTTGGCGCGTGCGTTGTTGCGCAAACCCAAAATATTCCTGCTCGATGAACCTTTGTCCGCGCTTGATCTGGAATTGCGGCTGAAATTGCAGGATGAAATATCCGCGCTTTATAATCGGTTTAAGATTCCTACGATTTTTGTCACGCATGATTTAAGTGAAATTTTTAAGCTCGCCCACCGGATTTTGATCATGGACGCAGGCAAGATCGTCCGTTCCGGCACACCCGGGGCCATGTTTGGAGAAGATGCGTTAAGCGGGAAATTTAAATTTGTCGGAAACATCCTTCAGATGGACAAGGAAGATTTTCTTACCATCGTGACCGTCCAGATCGGAAACAATCTCACCAAAGTCGTGGCGACCGAAGAAGAGGCCCAAGACTGGCGCATCGGTGACCGTGTTGTGGTGGCGGCGAAAGCGTTCAATCCGATTATTTTCAAGATCTAATCGTCTCTCCTTGAAATATTTTATTTTATTCTGTTTTGCAACAATATTCTCGAGAAGAATCATTGCTCCGAAGTAAAAGAATCAATTTGATTGCTTTTGCGAAGGAGAATAGAAAACTGAAGAAATTTGTCACGGGGCGGAATTGCTGTTGTAAAATTCCAAACAAGACTCACGGATGAGTCGGGACGTCAAAAGTAATTTAAAGAAGGGAAGAAGCGTATGATTTTATTGTTGATGTTTTCTTTCTTAACCGGTTTCATCACGATCTTGGCCCCGTGCATCTGGCCTTTATTGCCGATTGTTCTTTCCGCTTCTTCCGCCGGAGGGAAGCGTCGGCCGATGGGGATTACGTTGGGTGTCATGACAAGCTTTACGATTTTCACATTATCGATTTCATATTTAGAAAAAATATTTCATGTCAATCCCAACACGTTCCGGTTGATTGCGGTGGTTGTGATCGGGCTTTTGGGGATATCGATGGTGATTCCACCCCTGGCGACCGCGTTTGAAAATTTTATCAACCGGGTGCTGAGTCCTTTTCAAAGTCGCCTTCAAAAGAATGGCACGGGTTTTGCGACGGGATTCTCGATCGGGCTGGTTTGGGCGCCTTGCGCCGGGCCGATCCTGGCGACGATCGCGACTCTGGCCGCGACACAGGCCGTCAACGTGAAAGTTGTTTTGGTGACGCTCGCCTATGTCGTTGGTCTCGGAATTCCGTTGTTCTTTTTTTCGTTGGCCGGTTTCAAATTTTTTGCCTGGATGCGTCAGGTCAATAAATACACGGGACGGATTCAGCAAGTCTTTGGTGTGGTGATGATCGCGGCGGCGCTTTTGATTTACACGAATTACGATAAAGTGATTCAGCTCAAAATCCTCGAGGCTTTTCCGGCCTATGGAAATATTTTTAATTCCATTGAACACAACGAAAAGGTTTCCAAGGAGCTGAGCGCCTTACGCGGTGAGCAAGAAACCGCGACGCCGACGCAAAAGGAGAACAGCGAAAGCCTTCCTGATCTTGGAGCGGCCCCGGAATTTCAAGGGATCGAACATTGGTTGAATACGTCTGCTTTAACGATGGAACAACTGCGCGGACAAGTTGTTCTGATCGATTTTTGGACGTATAGCTGTATCAATTGTGTCCGGACCCTGCCGCACGTGATCGGCTGGTATGAAAAATACAAAGACAAAGGGTTCGTTGTTGTCGGGATCCACACACCGGAGTTTGCGTTTGAAAAAGAAAATAAAAACGTCGCTGCAGCGCTTAAACAGTTTAAAATCAATTATCCGGTCGCCCAAGACAACACCTACGGCACGTGGCGCGTTTACAAAAATCATTATTGGCCCGCGGAGTATTTGGTCGATGCGAAAGGCCGTATCCGGCGGACCCATTTTGGAGAAGGACGTTACGATGAGATGGAGTTGGCAATCCGTCAGCTTTTGCGGGAAGCGGGTCATGTTTTTGATGTGCAGGTGGGAACCAGTGAAGATACAACCCCACACTATGACCGGACCCCTGAAACATATTTAGGAAAAAGCCGGATGGAGCGTTTCGCATCTGTGCAAGAAGCGACTGGTGGTGTTCAATCGTTTTCTCTCCCCGATTCCATTCCTCCGGACGCGTTTGCCTATGAAGGTCCATGGGAAATTTCGGATGAATCCGCGAAAGCCAAAAACGGATCCGCTTTGGTCATACAGTTTAGGGCCGCGAAGGTGTTTCTAGTGATCGGCCCGGGGGCGAAGGGAAATCAGATTCGAATTCTGATTGATGGAAAACCGGCGGATGCTGCAACGGCTGGGGCGGATGTTAAAGACGGGCAGGTGATTCTCGATGAGGAAAGGCTTTATCATCTGATTGACCTCAAAGGGAAAGTCGAAACCCATTTACTGCGCCTTGAATTTCAAAATGACGGAATTTTTGTATACGCTTTTACGTTCGGTTAATGCGAGGCTAATCGAATGGATTGACTTCATAGAAGATATAAATTAATATCATGATAGTGACCATGATTAAACTTTAGACAAGAAAGATTAATTATGAACATAAAACTATACTTACTTTTAATTGCTATTGTTTTCTTGACGGGTTGCTCTGAGATTTTTGGGCATATTTAAATCTTTCTCGTCGCAATAGTTCGCTCGCCGACTTTCCCCTCCCAACACCGTAAAATTTTTCCAACAGCGATGCCGGCATCAGTCCTCTGATCATGGAATTTGCCCAACCGCTAGAAAGCGCTTTCTTGCTATCTCGACGGATACTTGCCGTAAGATCGACGGGAATGCTATAGTTGAAATGGAAGCGAGGTGAGTTGGGAGTATCCCTTTTTAGAAGTCCAGGTTACACTTGCCGTTTGAGGTGTTTGCTTGGATTTTTTTATCCTCCTCACGAGCATGCTTTCCTGTCTGCCCACAAACAGGTGCGCTGTAGCTGTGGTGGATAACCCTGCAGAACTAAACACGCGAAGTATTCTCCGCCGGCCGCGGAGCAGCCTTTGGCTGATGGCGTAGCAGGGAGATAAATGGAGCATCGTCGCTTTACTTGAGAATAAGTCGAGTATCAAACAAGAAAGGAGGGTAAAACTATGATGACCTTCTATACCTTAATCGTCGAACCTGTTAAGGAGATGTTATTGGAGGCTTTTGGTTTTATCCCTGTGTTGGTTAGTGTTCTTTTTGTTTTATTGCTCGGCCCGATCGTAGCAAAGGTGTTAAGTCAAATGATTCAACGATTATTGAAAGAATTAAAGATTGATCGTATCTCGGGCGAAATCGGAATGTCTGATCTTTTTCATAAAGGTGGAGTCAAACGTCCTTTGAGCGAAGGAATCGGCCGTTTGGTCTACTGGCTGTTTGTGGTGATTTTTATTTTAATCACCGTGAAGATGATCGGGCTTTCGGTGGTAAGCGAATCGATCAACAAACTGTTTGATTATATTCCTCATGTTTTATCCGCAGTGGTTGTTTTAACCCTGGGAATCGTCATCGCCAAGCTGATATCTGGGTTGGTGCATTTTGTCGGTGTTTACACCGATTTACCAAAACCCAAAACGCTGGAAAGAATCACCCGCTGGGCGATCGTGATTTCTGTGGCAACCATCGCGCTGGATGAGTTGGGATTCGGCTCGATTCTGATCGGGACGAATTTCCAGATTATCTTTGGCGCGGTATGTTTTGCCTTTGCCCTTGCTTATGGGCTCGGAGGCAAAGATGCCGCTGCGAAGCATTTGGAAAAGTATACAAAGAAATATGTTTAAACAATTTTAAAATTGTTTATTGAGCTTTTCCTTTCCAACGCTAAATCTCTCGCTTGTGACATCGATGCTGGCGAGAGATTTAGCGTTTCGTTTAATAGTAAAGAAGCTCAATAATGCATATGACTAAGTGCCACCGGCGGGATCATAACCGTTGGTGGCGCCTGCATTTTCTAGGAGTCAATTCAAAGATATTCTCTAAGGTTCCCGCTCAAATAGATTGCAGAGGGTTTTTGTTTAGGATAGAATGAAAACAAAATTTGTCCTTTAAAATATAAATAAATCCTTTTCCGCTATTTTGATGGTATTGTGTTCCCAGCTTAACACAGTTTTGTTTGGAATCTTGCTCTATTCTGTTACTTATATCTTCTCGTGTTGTTCTCTGATGAAATAAATTTTTGATCAAAAGGAGGCGATATGCCAAAAAGAATGTGGAGTTTATTCTTCCTGTTATTTTTGGTTTGTGGCGTTTCTTTTGCCGTGGAGGAGGATCGCTCCCTTGGCCCTGTGCCCGCCTTGGTCCGCGTTCATGTCGATGGAATGGAGGGCATCAAACCCGTTTTGCTGGGAATTTTTAAATATGTCGAATGTTCAGATGTCTGGGATATTCAGGAAGGGTCTAAAGAAAAAGCTTTATCCACCGAGAACATCCCTGCATTGATCTCGGCGCTAGAAAAAATGAACGAGACCGCGGCAAATATTATGAAGAAGGTTGAACCTTTTTCTATTTCTGCTGACGAACCCGTCAAAACCGCGGCCGAACGGATCAAAGGCGTTTATGATCATTTGATCAAAGATAATGAGTCCGCGATCAGCAGTTTACGTTCCTTTCAGGAAAAACCCGGCACACCGGAAGAATTACAGCAGATTGGCATTAAAGTGGAGTTTGACATTGGCGGTTTTACCTCTGATTTTTTTCAAGCCTCCAATTGGATCGTCGAAGCGATTAATCAGGTTTATCCGGATCAGGAACGCAGCGGTTATCCGAAAGAAGAACGAGCCGAGATCGTCAAGCGTCTCATGGCGATTTATGACCTCAGATCGGGTACGGATAACGCCGATGCACCCCCCAAGATATCTCTTTTGGAAGGCGGACATTTCAGCAATGCGGTGGTTCCTCTATATGAAGCGCTCAAGGAAATCGGACAAGACGCGCCGATGAATGAAAATAAGATGTGACGCGTACATGGATTAACGATTAAAAATGGGTCGGATAAAATATTATTGTGAAAGAGAGGGAATGTGATGGATGATCAAACGAGAATTACTTGGGACAAGAAAACAGAAGAACAGTTTTTGGAGATTTTAAAGGAGATCCCGGATCTGGTCCGCGGGATCGCTGAGACACGGGTCTCCAAGAAGGCGGAAAGCATTGTCCGTCAGGATAAGCGGTTGGTTATAACGCAGAAAGATATGGTCTCTGCCTTTTTTGCCGAAACCCCGCCCGGTTTTGTCGGTGCCATGAAAAACAGCATGCAGGAGCTTGGCATCGATTACGCCAAGTTTGGTTTTAAATGATCCGGAAATCGGCCCATTGGAAAAGAAGGGAGCGTTCCAATCTTGAATATCGAAATGACTGCTCAAATATCAGGGTGGATCGGCACGGTTTTAATTGTGTCGGCGTATTTGCTTGTTTCCGTGAAAAGAATGAATGCCTCGAGCCGGAGCTATCAATGGATGAATTTGGTCGGTGCGGTGGCGTTGGGCGTTAATGTTTTTCATCAACAATCCTGGCCGGCGCTGGCGTTAGAAATTGTCTGGGGCGCCATCGCAATTTTTGCCTTGGCGAGGAGGCCATGAATGCATTTTTATCCTGTCATCTGCAGTGCGTTGCACGTAGTTGGTGATCTTCCTGGGTTGATCATTCGATCATAAATGATTTTAGAAAATAAAAATACATCTTGACATTGGTGTATTTGTGTATTATATTAGTAATACACATGAAGCCCAATAGATCTTATTTGAATGAAAAATGATTAAACCCAAATTTTATTTCCAAATCTCAACGTCTTCCGGAGTCCCGATCTATCGCCAGATCATTGATCAGGTCAAAACGCAGATCGCGACCGGCCGGTTGGAAGACGGTGTCTTCATGCCTTCGGTCCGTCAAGTAGCGGAGGAGTTAGCCGTCAACCCGATGACGGTCTCCAAGGCCTATTCTTTATTAGAGAAGGAAGGGGTGCTGGAATTCGTGCGCGGGCAGGGCATGATGGTGCGGCCATCCGCGATCTCTAAAAAGAGTCTACAGAAAAGGGAGGACGATATTGTCCCGATTTTAAAAGAAGTTGTGACCAAGGCGGAGCAGTTATCGTTGGAAAAGGAGAAAGTAATCAAATTGTTTGAATCCCTGTGGAAGGAGACCAAGGATGGATAACTCTGTCATCGATATCAAATCGCTTCGAAAAAATTTTCGAGAAAAGGAGATCTTGCGCGATTTATCGCTTAGTGTGCCGAAAGGCTCGATCTATGGTTTGTTGGGCCGTAACGGCGAAGGAAAGACAACGTTAATCAAATGTATTCTGGGTTTATTAAAACCGTCCTCCGGCCAGCTGGCTGTTTTATCCGACGATCCATGGCGTTTCAGCGAGGCGACGAAAGAGAATCTTGGTTATGTCCCGCAATCAGACCGCTTGTATCCCTGGTTGACCGTCCGGCAGATTATTGATTACACGGCCTCCTTTTACCGCCGCTGGAACGACCGTTTAATAGAGAAATTGATTAAAGAATGGGAGATCAACCTCGAGGACAAAGTCGGATTATTGTCGGTCGGACAGGCCCAAAAGGTTTCGATCCTTTTGTCCCTGGGTCATGAACCGGAGCTTTTGGTTTTTGACGAACCCGTCGCCAGTCTTGATCCGGGTGCCCGTCGGCAATTCTTGAAGACCATCCTGGAAATTTTATCGGACCGGGCCTGTACGATTTTTTTCTCGACCCATATCACCTCGGATTTGGAACGGATCGCCGATCGGGTTGCCATTCTTAAACAGGGCTCAATCGCGTTGAGCGGAGAATTGGACACGATTAAAGAAGAGGTGAAGAGGTTGAGGATCATCACTCAGAAGCCGATGGCCGCTGATTTAAAGCTGGAAGGACTGATCAACTGGGAAGCAACAGCGAAAGAAGCGATCGTTTCGCTGCGCGGGTTTAAACCGGAATTGAAAGCGTATATCGAAAAAAATTGGCAGGCCAAGGTGGAGATCGAAGACCTCAATCTGGAAGAAATTTTCCTGGAATTAAGCCGATGAAAAACAGTCCTTATCAAAACATTCTGTTCTTATATCTCCTTAACCCGGGATTTGTTCTTTTATTCGCAATCTTTGCGGTTAGTGCGTTTTTTTCCAAACTTTTTTATCATGCGGGGTTCTTTGTTTATGCCGAGGAGAGTTTCACGTTTTTATTCGTCGTGAGTCTGTGGCTGGCGTTTTATTTAGGGATTTTAATCAAACGGCAATTTGCCACCCCCCGTGCGTCTCTGTTGCCGCATTACCGGAGGCGGCATATATATTTTATCGGGGTATGGTATTTGATATTTATGTCGATTGCCTATCTTTGGGAATTCGGGATCTATCCGGTGATGAAGATTTCAACGATGGGGTTATGGGGGATTTATTTTATCTGTCTTTTGTCCGCCATGCTGATCACTTATCTGGGCTATCTGTCGATCGGACGGATTTTAATTTATTCTTATGTGTTCTTGCTTGTTTTCTCCAATTATTCAGCGGAAGCGATTGTGGCTTTGAATAATTCAAGCGTGGGGACGTATGTCATGATCGTAGCTTGTTTGTCATTCGGATTATTCATCGGAAATCGTTTGCGGCGCCTTAAAGAAAACCATTTTGAATACGATTATCTTCTGGCGTGGCCGCCTCGGCATTTGATTTTAGGTCAGATGAAAGCCAGTCAGTGCTTGGCTAATTTTTTCAATCCATTCACCAGATTGTTTCCTGTTAGAACAAGAAGTGTCCTCATCGCGAAGTACCCGAGGGAAAACCATCTCTGGCTGCGCGCGTTTCATTGGGATTATACCGAACAGACGGATTTCAAGGTGATCTGGATCGTGATGCTTTTGATCATGCCGTTATTTTTACTGGTAGGGAAACAATTTGTTTTCCAAAGTTTCAGTCAGGTTTATTCCAACTTTTTGCTTTTTTCGTTGACGCCTGCCCTGCTGACAATCGGAGCGAATTACAAAAGGATCGCCTATTGGGGATACGACCTGCTGAAGCCCGTGACCAGGGAAAACTATATCCGGGAGCAGGGCCTGGTCCTGGCCGTCAACTTGATTTTGTACTGGACGTTATTTGCGATCTGTTTTGCCATCTTGCCGAATATCGTTTTTTATCCGGAACTGTTCGCGGCCAAGAAATTCTGGGCCTATCTTTTTTTAACCCTCAACTTTTCGTTCGTTGTTTTGAGTTGGCTGGCCTGGTTAAGCTGTATGATTGACGCGGCGCCGGTCATTGGGCATGGGATTGTCTTAAGCTTGCTCACATTATTTTTCTTTTATTGCGGCGGCAGATTTTCGTTTGCACAGATCATGTTTTCTATTGTGGTCTGTTTGATGGTATCCGCTGTCTTATCAGAGCACGCGTATCGGATTTGGTGTGATAAGGAGTTTTTGGAATAGGAAAGGGGGTGAATGTTATGACGCCAGAATCGGTAAGATGCCTTTGTAAGGCGTTGTCGGTGGTTGTGGTTGCGGTCGGAGGGTTCGGATCTCTTTTGTGCGTTCCGTACGCCTTGACCAGTAATCTGTTTGTGATTTCTGCGGCCGGAGTGTATTTTGTCGCCGGTGCGATCATGATTGTCGGAGGGCTGTTAAGTTTTTCGATTTTGAACAAGGCCTAATAAAAAATTCCCTTAGCCTCTTTCCCGGGGAGAGGGAAGGGAATTAATGAACAAATTATGAATAGGTATTTATGAAAATAAATTCTGGTGTCTGGATTATTTTTGTGGCGGTCGGGTTGTCTTTTCTGGAAAAATTGAGCCCGAATGCAATCTATTCCCTTTTCGCTTACCCCGCGGCGTATGGCGCGTCGCTTTTTTTCGGGTCGCATCCGGTTTTGAACGCGGATGGCCAGATTTTCATCCCATTAACGCATCACGCGATCAATGTCATTCTTGCCTGCAGCGGTTTTGGTTTTTTTTGTCTGTTGTCCGCGCTGATCGCGGTGGGGATGTTTCAGCGGTTGGATCGACGAAAAAGACTTTGGGCGGTGATTTGGGCCATGCCGTTTGCTTACAGTATTGCGATTTTAACCAACGGATGCCGCATCGTTTGCGCTGAGCGCGTTAACGTCATCGGAAAATTTCTGCTGCCGGCGAATTTTCAACCCGCGTTGCATCAAGGGGTCGGGATCATTTTATTTCTGACCGTCTTGATGGCAGTGTCTTTAATACGAAGATTTTCTGGAGCCGTAGAAGAAATTAAAACTTTTTACGAATTGGTCGAAGAGAATAAACAAAAGGAGTATTTGGAAGATTTAAAAACGGCAGAGAAAATATATTTCTTAGGATTTGGTTATTACTCTTAAAATCTTAAAGCATTGGGCTTAGAAGGAAAAGGAGTTCTCGTTGGGGGGAAGGAGATCATCGGAATTGCTGTAAATATAACCCAAAAAGAGATAGAGAGGTTAGACTGGTTTTTTTCTGACTGTTGTAGTGTTCATCCGGATATTAAAAATCAATGGCCAGGGATAAAAGACAGTTCAGGGCCTAAAATTGAAGATTTCTTTAAACACATTAACCCTTTGGAATAAGGGGAAGTGAGGATTTAATGACTCTTTAGAGAATTCCAAGTTGCTAATTTTTTGATTAATCTTTATAATGTAATTTACTTTAACTTGTTTAATGTATTTTTAGATTTTAGAAATGTCCGACAAGAATCGTTTGGAATAGATTCTCCCCTGCAGTTTTGTTGCGGTTTGTGCTTTAAAACAAAACGAAGCAGTAGGGGCTTGCAATGACGGTGCTGTATACAATGATACTGCGCGAATAACCGGCTAACTCGCCAACCCGTTGAACTCGCAAACTAAAGGTTTTCTATGGATGTTATTCTGATTGTTATCTTCGGCCTCATCAACATCGTGTTGCTGGGGATTTTATTTGCACGGCAGTCGAACAAAGACGCGAACCGGGAATTGCAGCAATTGCTGGTGAGCCAGTTTGATGCGCTTCAGAAAAACCAGGAGCGTACCGAGCGGCTGGTCCGGGAGGAGATCGCTCATAATAGAGAAGAGATCCGTGTCAGCATCCAGCAGTCGCGCGAGGAGGTGCGAAAGAGTCTGGAGGCGTTCAGCAATTCGGTTTTGGCGCGGATGGCGGAGGTTGCGACGTTGCACAAAAACCAGCTTGATACCTTTTCCAAACAACTCTCCACCTTAACGCAGATGAACGAACAGAAACTCGAGAAGATGCGTGAGGTCGTGGAAGGCCGGTTGAAATCCTTGCAGGAAGAAAACAGCCAGAAACTCGAGAAGATGCGCGAGACCGTCGATGAAAAACTTCATGCCACTTTGGAGAAGCGATTAGGCGATTCGTTTCAATTGGTCAGTGAACGATTGGAAAAAGTCCATCAGGGATTAGGGGAGATGCAGAATTTGGCCTCGGGCGTCGGAGATTTGAAACGTGTTCTTGCGAACGTCAAGACGCGCGGGATGTGGGGTGAGGTGCAATTGGGAAATCTCCTTGATGAAATCTTGACGCCGCAACAGTACGAGAAAAATATCGTCACTAAAAAAGGCAGTCGCGACCCGGTTGAGTTTGCGATTAAATTTCCCGGCCGCGACAACAGCATTGTCTATTTGCCGATCGATTCGAAATTCCCTCTGGAAGATTATGAAAAATTACAGTTCGCCCAGGAGCAGGCCAATCCGATTTTGGTGGAAGAGGCGAGCAAAGCCCTGGAAAGCCGTTTAAAATTTGAAGCCAAAAACATTCGCGACAAATATCTCGATCCGCCTCAGACGACCGAATTCGGATT
This sequence comes from Candidatus Omnitrophota bacterium, assembly GCA_023247705.1. GTDB lineage: Bacteria > Omnitrophota > Gorgyraeia > Zapsychrales > JAHFFX01 > JAHFFY01. Next base: position 26,573 of record JAHFFY010000025.1, read on the forward strand.
TTTATTCCTTCCGACCGAGAGCCTTTACGCGGAAGTCCTGCGCCGTCCGGGGTTCGCGGATCTTTTAAGAAAAGAGTTCCGGGTGATTGTGGCCGGACCAACTACGATCGCGGTTTTATTAAACAGTTTTCAATTAGGTTTTCAAACCCTGGCGGTTGAAAAGCGGGCAAGTGAAGTGTGGTCTTTGCTGGGAATGGTCAAGACCGAATTTAACAAGTTCGGAGATATCCTCGATAAAACCCATAAAAAATTACAAGAAGCCAGCAACACGATCGAAGACGCCACTCGCAAGTCGCGCACGATCGAACGACGATTAAAATCGGTCCAAGATATCCCCATCGCCATCGCCCAGCCGGAAGAAAACCTCCTTGAACAAAAGACAATTGATGCTTTCCTGGAATAAATGGTTTGATGATCCTTTATTAATCGCTTTTATCAGTGATGGTCAAATTGATTTTATGCCGCAAGGCGCTTCTTTTATTTTGACGCAAGCGCAGAAGGCGTTTCTTTCTCAGCATGCCGGCGCAACGATTGATTGTGTTGCCTCGGTCAAGCAGGTTCATGAAGCCACGATTTGGGATGTCGACCAGACGTTTATTCAAGGAACGACTATTTTGGAAGGAGATGGTCTGATCACGCGCTCCCCCAATATTCCGCTGGCTATTCGAACCGCCGATTGTTTGCCGGTTTTTATCTTTGATCCACGGCAGCGTGCGATCGGTCTTGTGCACGCCGGGTGGCGCGGGAGTCGCAAACGGATCGTTGAGAAGACGGTTAAGCGCATGGCCCAGCAATGGAAAACGTCGCTGGAAGATCTCAAGGTTGTTTTGGGACCGGCAATCCGCTCCTGTTGTTATGAGGTGGGGAGAGAATTTCTGGAATATTTTCCGCAGGAAGTGATTGTTAAAGACCAGCATCTTTTTTTAGACCTTCCCTTGGTCAACAAAACGCAGTTGTCCTCTTTGGGCGTCAGAGAGGAGAATATCTTCGATTGCCGAATCTGCACATGCTGCGATCAACAATTTTTTTCTCACCGGCGTGACGGCGCAAAGGCCGGGAGGATGCTTTCCGTCATGATGCTGAAAACATTTTGACGACATATTCGTTGGTAAATCGTCGGTTTCTGTGTATAATAAAAATCCATTCTATGGCAAATTCCGAAAATATCATCATCTTCATAACGACCAAAGACAATGCCGAGGCCGAAACCATCAGCCGCAAGCTGCTTGATCTGAAACTCATCGCCTGCGCGAATATTATCCCAGGGATCCAATCCTTATTTCGCTGGGAGGGCAAGGTGGACCGGGCACAAGAGGTTTTGTTGGTGATCAAAACCAAACGGGCGGCCTTTCGCGAGATCATCAATCGCGTGAAATCGCTGCACAGTTACGAAGTGCCGGAGATCATCGCGTTGCCGATCGTTGATGGAAATCAGGATTATTTAAATTGGATCAATGAATCTGTCGGGTAATTTATTGGATTATTTTGTGGCGTTCTGGAGCGGGGTGCTCGTCAGTTTTTCACCATGCGTTTATCCTCTTATTCCGATCACGGTCAGTGTGATTGGAGGCGTCAATACCTCCGGCACGAAGTTGCGGGGATTTGTCATCTCGTCCATTTATGTTTTAGGCATAGCGACGACGTATTGCCTTTTTGCAACGATGGCGGCGCTGACGGGAAAATTATTTGGCAGCTGGCAGAATAGTCCTGTGGCGTTTATCATTCTGGGAAATATTTTGATCCTTTTTGCGCTGGTCTTGTTTGATGTCATCCCGATGGCGTCTTTAGGTCTCACACCTAAAATAAAATTGAAAAATTTGTGGTCGCTTTTTTTGCTGGGGATTGTTTCGGGGTTGGCGATCGGCCCTTGCACGGCTCCGATTTTAGGCAGTCTGTTGGTTTATGTCGGATCTAAACAAAATGTGTTGCACGGGGTTAGTCTTTTATTTTCGTTTTCGATAGGGGTCGGGGCGTCCTTGGTTCTAGCCGGAACATTTAGTGGCTTTCTAAGTTCTTTACCAAAATCAGGTGTTTGGTTAAAATGGATCAAAATCATTTGCGGGTTTATTTTATTAATCATAGGGGAATTTTTTCTCATTAAAGGCGGAAGGTTAATGCAATGAAAAGAAAATTAATCATGTTATTTTTGTTTTTCGCGATATTGTTTTTATATCATGGCAATATAAAAAGTGAGGCGCAGTTTATGTATATGCAAAATCCGTTAATTGCGGAAAAAGCGCCGGAATTTTCCTTGCCGGGTCTGGACGGCAAAGAGGTAAGTCTGTCTCATCTGCGTGGCAATAAAAGCGCCATTCTTTTTTTCTGGGCGACCTGGTGTCCGCATTGCCGGGAGGCTTTAAAAGAACTGAATGAACAGGCCGCTGAGATCGAGGGCAAAGGGATTAAAATCATTTTAATTAATTTTGGTGAAAGCCAGAAAGAAGTTCAAAGCTATGTCAACCGAAATGAAATTAAATTGACGGTCCTGCTGGATAAGGAATCCACTTTAGGCGAACCCTACGCGATCATCGGGGTTCCGACGTTCTTTTTTATTGATCCGGACGGGATGGTTCAGGCGGTGGAACATGCCATGCCGGGGAATTATGAAGAGATCTTGTTAGCTAAAAAATTTGAGGAGACGAAACCGGAAACGCCGCGTGTTGAGAGCAAAGAAGACACCGTAGCGATGAATGTAACTCAAGATCAACTAGCCGAATCAGCGAAGGCTCCATCGGAAAGCAATGCTGCAATGAAAATTACGCCTCAAGAAAAACCTATCTGTCCATTTAGCGGAAATGGAGGAATGTATTCGTTGTGTTTAGGGTTTAATGCTTTCTTAGCCGTATGGCTTTTTGTAATCACCTTTCGTTTAGAAAAGTTAGTGAAAATAATACAAGAGTTGACAACAAAAAAGGAATAAGGATGATCTTCCCCCGAAAAAGTGGACACAACGAAGAGATGGTTTTAGTATAGAGACCAGCTCAAAAGTAGGAGGTGTCCAATGGAGGGGAATAATGAAAAAAAGAAGAAGCGATTTGACCGGGAATTTAAGATTTCAGCGGTCAAGATGATCACGTAGGGCGGCCACAAGGCCGCAGAGGTGGCCCGAAGCCTTGGAATCGGACAGAATCAGCTTTATCTTTGGAACGAAGAAGTTTGCCGATAACGGAGACAAGGCCTTTCCTGGTAATGGCAATTTGAGCGAGATGGCCATTTTGAGACGGAAGTTGCGTGAAGTCGAGATGGAGCGCGACATCCTAAAAAAAGTAGTTGGTATATTTTCAAAAACGACCGACAACGGTTCCAATTCATAGATGAGAACCGGGCGGTTTATCCGCTTCCGAAGATGTGCCGGGCGCTGGAAGTATCGAGAAGTGGCTACTATGCGTATAAAAAAGAGCCGAAGAGTCAGCGTCGGATTGATAACGAGAAGTTGCTCATTGATATAAGACGAGTTTTCCTGGATAATAACAGCAATTATGGCAGCCCGAGGATTTGGAACCAACTGAACAACGTCGAGCGTATCCGCTGTTCGGAGAACCGCGTGGCAAAAGTCATGCGAGAAGCTGGAATCGTTGCTGTGCAGAAGCATAAGTTCCGAATGACGACGAACTCGAAGCATGATTATCCAGTATGGCCGAATATTTTGTCTCGGAATTTTGCAGTAGACCGACCGAATGCTGTCTGGGTATCAGATATAATTTATATTGGGACGTTTGAAGGCTGGTTATATTTGGCGGCAGTGCTTGATCTGCATTCGCGAGGCGTTGTTGGCTTGGCAATGGAAAAAACGATTGCCGATACGCTCGTCACACAAGCCATGAGACAAGCAATTCTTCGACGGAATCCGGATAAAGGGTTGATTCTTCACTCGGATCGTGGCAGCCAATACGCTGGTAATGACTTCAAGGCATTGTTGGCTCAAAATGAATTCGTTGGTAGCATGAGTAAAAAGGGTGATTGCTGGGACAATGCTGTTGCCGAGAGTTTTATTCACACGCTCAAAGTCGAACTTGTCCATCGGAACAAGTTCAAGACACGGAATGAAGCAAAAATAAAAATATTTGAGTACGTCGAGATGTATTATAATCGCAAAAGAATGCATTTGTCGTTGGGATACTTGAGTCCTTTTGATTACGAGCAAAAGGCCGGTTACAATGTGCCCACTAGATAGGAAGGCCCTCACAAATGAATATTCGAAATAAATGGGTATTATGGATTTTTCTCACTTTAGTGATGATTATAAATATAGTAAGTTTGTGGAATTCTAGAGGATTTGATCGTGCCCTCAAAATAGTCGATGTTGGTGATAATCTCGAAAAAAAAGGAGACGTTCAAGGAGCTCTTCAGAAATATGAAGAAGCGGTAAAAATATATTCTAAATCTGCTTATGTCCTAGCGTTTTTGGGAAGAGCCTATCATGAAATAGGTAACGATGAAAAAGCTCTCGAGATTTATCAAGCAGCACTTAAACAAAGCCCAAGGCATTATTGGATACACTATCTGATTGGTCAGATGTACCGAGATGAACACCACTACAACGAAGCGATCAAAAAATTCGACGAACTAATTTCAATGCAAGATAATTGGTATAATAGCAATAAGATATATCACTATACCCATTATCAAGATATAGCTTATGGTGAATTAGGTTATTGTTATGCAAAATGTAATGCCCCCCATTAAGCAAGGGAATTTTAAGTTAGAACTGGCTGGTTGTTTTTTGACAAAAAGTGATCATAAAATTGCGTTGGCGTCCTGTAGTTAAGCGATTGGTGTGGGAAGTC
>JAHFFY010000026.1 GCA_023247705.1 Candidatus Omnitrophota bacterium
CCCGGTCAAATCGCTTCTTCTTTTTTTCGTTCCCCTCCATTGGACACCTCCACTTTTTGAGATGGTCTTTATACTAAAACCATCTCTTCGTTGTGTCCACTTTTTCGGGGGAAGATCACTTTTTATGCTTCAATACAACCGCACCTTTCTCAGAAATTTCATATTCTTCATATAATTCTTTACATAATTCTACTAACTGCTCCCTAGTCGCTAAATCGTTTAGTGTATCTAGTATAAAATCTAAAGCCATGTGTCCCTCCTATAAAATATTTAACTGCGAAATATCGTAATGACGTGGAGAATCTACGTCTAACATCCGACATCTTACCTCTAACAACACCCCCGACACCTACCCCCTCTTCCTCCAATCCTTCCTCAACCCCACCGCCACCGACCAGATATAATGACACATCGGCCCGTAGCCGGTGTGGAGGACTTCGTCGTTCATGCCGAACATAAACACGTTCTCGAAATATTTCTCCATCAACTGGCGCAGAGCTTTCAGGTCTTTCAAATTGATGTGCTGCACGCGGCTGCAGGGGCTGGCGTATTGTTCGGCGGTGCCGTTGGGGGAGCCGGTGATCAGGACTCCGGGAGGATTGAGACAACTCAGGATGTTGGCCATAAATTTCTTTTCTTTCTTCGGATCGATATGTTCGATGACATCGATCGAGAACGCCGCGTCGACCTTGATGCCGGGAGATTTCACGTTGGTGTCGGAATGGATCAGGGTGACGTTCTTTAAATGCGGCAAAAGTCTCCGGCGGATACTTGCGATGTGGCGTTCGTCCCAATCGACGCAATACACCTGGCCCGCGGCCTGGGCGATCAAGGGCAGGCCGATGCCGTCGCCGCTGCCGATTTCCATGACGGTCTTTTTGCCTTCGAGCATCTTGGCGCAAAATTTGTACCGGGCCAAAACAAACGCCAGATGTTTGGGATCGTGCGTCAGGCTGTAGGAGGTCGGGGCGCCTAACAGAATCTCTTCATGTTCAAACTGAAAATCGCTTCCTTTGTGATAGGCTTCTCGGTCTTTCACTTTTTAGGGTCTCCTTTGTCTTTCCAATCGTTGCCATGGCGTCTTAATTTATACATCCATTCATCTTGCTGCAACGCTTTCGCCAATTCGTCCGTGTTCCAATAATCATGCACGACCGAAAAATTCCGCCCGCCGGCCGCCTCGCGGCCCTGAAGGCTCAACCACCGGATGCAATCGTAAATCTCATCCATGCTCGTGCCCTTGCGGTTTTGCATAAATTCGAGGGTCTCTTTGTATTTCTCGGGAGACACATTTGGATCCGAAAGGATAATCTCGTGCGTCTTGGTCTTGGTCCATCCGGGACCGACGATAAAAACATTCAAGTCTTTGTTTTCTTCGTGAAGCAGTTCGCACATCTTAAACAGCATGATCTTGGCGATCGTCAGCGCGGAATAATTTTTCGGAGCGTTATTGGTGCCGGGCCCGGCGAAAAAAACGACATTGGAAACCGCCTCCCGGTCCCGGAAAGGATGAAGGGCGTGTAACACCTTAAACTGCTCGATCGCGTTCACATGGACCGATCGGCTCCATTCCGCGAAGTCCCCGCTAAAAAAACTCTGCAACGGCAGCGGCCAGGACGCGCACGAGATAAACGTCTCCCAGGTTAAACCCAATTCCGCAAATTTCCGGACAGATTCACGGATCGTGTCCTCTTCTTCCAGATCGCAATAAAACAAATAACAATCCGGCAGGGCCTTAAGCTTATGCAGCAAGACAGTCGACCGGTAGGTCCCGGTGATGATATATCCCTCGCGCGAATAACGCTCGGCCAACGCGATCCCGATATCGCTGGTGATCGCGCTGAGGAAAACAGTTTTCTTTTTTGAGTTAGTCTCCATAAACATCAAAAATAATTATGATCGAACCTCTGGGGGACCCAGTTAACCGTCATTACGAGCCATCGTTGTTTGATCGTGATGGCGAAGCAATCTCTTCTATGGATTCTAGTCGGACATTTCCCAGGGAAATGGTAGACCAAAATTAATGAAAGAGATTGCCGCGCCAAAATGATTAAAACAGCGATGGCTCGCAATGACGACAGATTACAAAAAACTTTTACTCAAAACCAGACCCCTGGGATGCTGGCGACTGGAGAACCGGGGCACCTATTGCGGTAATTTTATTTTCAATTTCTCCACCACCCGCTCAAACTCCGCCCACACCTTCTCATCCACCGGAATCCCCTCTTGCGAGCGCTGCCGGTACATTTCTTTCTGTGGATCTTCGGCGACCATAACTTTGGAAAAACCTTCCGCCGGCGGTAACGACCGCAATTCATCCAGCAGATCTTTCATCCGCTCTTTAAACAAATCGACGCCCTGAAATCTTTCGATATCAATCGCCATCAGAAAATGCCCCAGCTTGCGTTTATTTTCATTCACCGGATACATCCGTTCGATGTGTTTTCCAAACGGCATCCCCGTCAACAAACTGCACAAGACTTCCACCATCAATCCCAGTCCGTATCCTTTATAACCGCCGAGCGCAAGCAACCCTTTCGCCTGATTGGGATCCGTACACATCGTCCCGTCACGGTCCGCGGCCCAGCCGGGTTCCAACGGCTGCCCGGCCTCTTTATGCTGCAGCAGTTTGTTCCAGGAAACAATGCTCGTCGACATATCAAGACAGAAAGGTTCTTCGTTGTGCGTGGGACAAGCGAAACAAATCGGGTTGGTCCCTAAAAAAGGTTCGCGCCCTCCGTGGGGAAAAACCAGGGCATCGGTGTGGGTCAGACTGATCCCGATCATGTTTGCGCGCGCGGCCATCAGGCCGTAAATCGCGGCAGCCCCGAAATGCGAGGAATTATAAACCGCCGCGCATCCCATCCCGGAGCGCTTCGCCAGTTCCATGGCTTTTTTCATCCCCCGATGGGCCGCGGTGATGCCGAAGGTGTCGTCGGCATCCAACAAAATAGTCGTGGGAGACGTTTCCCGAATATTGAAACGTGGCCGCAAATTGATTCGTCCCAGCAAAGCCGCATCGACATAATGCGCGATCAACCGAATCCCGTGAGAATCAACACCACGCAAAGACGTTTCAAGCAACCCCTCAATGACGGGCTGATAAATCTCCGATGGACACTTGAGAGCTTCGAAAACATCCGTAAAAAAAATCCTCAAACGTTCACTTTTGATATGCCGTAATTCACAACATTCTTTCATAATTATTCGGCCTTACGCTGAAACCGCCATTGCGGCTCCTCTCAATGACGGTCAATTCGTGAATCATAGTTTAAATAGGTTTAACGTTGCTTTCATCCAAGGCGCGTTATCACGAAAATGCTGAGCGGTCACAATGTTCGCGTCAACGACGACCGGTTCATCCAGATAAAGCGCCCCGGCATTCACTAAATCGTCTTTCATTCCCTTATAACAGGTGGCCTTTCGCCCCCGCATGATCCCCGCGGAAATCAAAACCCACGGCCCGTGACAAACACTCGCGATCGGTTTCTTAAGCGCGTTAATCCGGGCGGTAAAATCCAAAACTTCCTTGACCTGCCTCACCCGGTCCGGCCCTTCATGCCCGCCGGGAATCACCAAAAGATCACACGCCTTTGGATCAAGCTCTTTTATTTTCTTCGTTGGAACAAACGGCACGCCGTGCTTGCCGTTCACCGTCTGGTCGGTTGACGTCACGACATCCACCTGAAAACCGGCTTCCTGCAGCCGGTAAAAAGGGTAGATAAATTCGGAGTCTTCTACGCCGGGACCGATAATAATCGTTGCCTTCAACATACAATCTCCGTGGTTTACGTTAGATGTAAGATGTGAGAGGTTGGACGTAATAAAAGAATCTCAAAAAATTAAGATACAGTCCATAACACGTCTTACCTCTAACGTCTAACATCTCACGTGAACACCTATTCCTCATCCAACGGCTCAATCACCATATTCCTGCGAAACTCTTCGCGGTCGAGAAACGGATACATGTCTTCAATCGGTTTTGACACCCACTTTCCGTCGGGTTTGACCGTCAAGACCATGCGCGGGATAATCTCGCAGCCTTCCGAAAGATAAATCTGGCAAAGCGAAGGGCCGTCTTCTTTTAAAATGTCCGGTAAACTATTTTTGATGTCGTTATTGTTGGTGATCGTCTTCGTTGCTATTCCGTACGCTTCCACCAGTTTTCCCAGATCGAAACACGGCTGATTTTTATGATTCCCCACCCCGACATAGCGGCCGCCGAAGTAAGCCGACTGGATCTGCTGCACGCTCGCATTGGTGTGGCCGTCAAAGACAAACAGTTTAATGGGCAGGCGATGGGTCATAATGGTTTGTAATTCGGCAATGTTCTGCTCGAGGCCTTTCTTTTCGCAAAGACAAATAATCCTTTCTTTGTTCGATCCTTTCAGCGCGAGCAACGACCCGACATAAACGCCGATCGCGCCGGGTAAAGAAAATCCATGATACTCAAGCCCAGGCGAAGAAATGATCCGCTGTCCGGATTTGACCTTAAAGGCCTGCATCACGTAATCAAGACTCGGCCCGCCGTCGACAATGATGCGGTCCTCTTCTCTCAGGAACTCCGAAAGAGTTTGGATCAAGAGGTAAGGATTGACTCCCGTCGCGGGCAGATGCTTGAAATCGCGATCGACCGGGAAACCCTTCTTCCACTCCTGACAACGATGGAGCCATTCTTTCCAGGGGGAGGAATCCTGGAATGATGCAACCTCCAGCATCAATTTCAAGAATGTTCCCGCCTGCGCATGGATGGCCAGATCGGCCGAAATTGTTTTCTTCGATAATTCTTTGGCGTCAATATCGATCACGATTTTCTTGGCCTTGCGGGCGAATGATTTGTAATTACGGCCGATCAACGGCAAGGATAACCGGGCTCCCATGGCGATGACCAGATCGGCGTTCTGGATAATAAAATTCGCCGCGCGCTGCCCATACGTCCCAGGGCGGCCGAAATAAAACGGAAAGTCGTCCGGGACCAAATCGATCCCTCGGCGGCTGGTTAAAACCGGGACCTTCCATTGTTCCGCGAGCTTAAGCAAATTGTTCTGTGCCTCATCCGCGCGAATGCCAAACCCGGCGATCAAGACCGGTCGTCGGGATTGGGACAGCAGGTCTAAAACTTTTTGGAGATCTTCTTTGAACCGGCCATCTTCGGATTTGATCCGGGCTTCCCCCGAACGGGATTCGCCAAAAGACAGCAGTGTCTCATCGATGTTCGTCCCCAGAATATCAATCGGAATATCGATCCAGGCCGGACCCCGACGGCCATTGAACATTTCAGAAAGCGCGCGGTCAATTTCGGCTTTAATCGTGGTGGGATCGCGCACAATATTGGCATACTTGGTGACCGGGGAGGCCATGGCAATAATATCCAGTTCTTTGTTGGCCAGTTGTCTTACCCCCTCCTCACCCGGAAGACCCAGTTCGGTAAAACGCGATTGCCCCGAGATCAAAAAAAACGGTGTCGAATCGACCCAGGCATTCGCGACCCCGGTCAACGCATTGATCCCCGACGCACCGGAAGAAATAATCACGACACACGGCTGACCGGTCAGTTTGGCATACGCCTCGGCCGCCAGGGTGGCCGCCGATTCCGTCTTAAACGCCAGCGATCTGACCTGGGTATTGCGGCCGATCGCGTCGATCAAATGGGCGTTGGAGGTTTCCGGAACAAAAAAAATGTCCTTGATCCCGCGCTCGCGCAAATGCGCGATGACAAAATCGGCCAAACGGATCATCGTGTCAATCTTCTTGACGATGATGACCTGAATCGGTTCCGTAATCAAATAGTTCAAATCACTGCTGATATCTTCCGGGCTCATGACATCGCCGGGTTCAAAGAGAACATCGTTATCTTCGTTGACAATACTCCCCTTTAAAATCGCGATCGTATCCCAGCGGAGCGATTGAAACATTTTTTTCAAATCCGATGACGACGTACATTGGGCCAATTCGATGCTGCAGTGACCGAACCTTTTTTTGACGTTGTAGTAAACATTCGAATCGATAAACGATATATAGTTGTAATTGTCCAGATCAAACGACATGTGGTCGCTGGTTTCATATCCCAACTTCTCCCGGCCGTAGTCATCTTGAAAACGAATGAGGTCGCGCTTGTTCGCCGGTGTTTCAATTTCCATGACAAGTGTGCCGTCGGCGGAAATGGATTTTGTCCTATGAAAAACTCCTTTTTCCAATACAACCCCCTGCCCGGGCTGCCGTTCAATGTCTTCGGTCAAGGTGGAACAGACCGCTTCGCCGGATAAAACCAAAATCGAGGTTTTCTTGTCGCGATGGCAATGCACGGAGGTTTGACATCCTTTTTTAAGATACAAAATCCACACGGTGACAAGGCTGTTCTGAAAAATCAAATATTCGTATCCCCACGGTTTTTTGACAACGACCTTCGAATAATCGTAGAAATCATTCACCTGTTGAGCCAGGTCGACATCGATTGAGGCCAGCGTGCGGTCGTCTTTTTGCGACGGGAATAATGTTCGGATGATTCCCGAGGATGACGCGCTTGGAGTATCTTGTTCAATCAGTTTATTTTTCATGCGAATTTCTTTTCCAGGTGATTCGGATCTCTTAACCCCAGCCCCACAACCCCCAACAAACTTGCAAAACTTAACACAATCGACAAAAAGATCATCGACCGTAAACAGGTGTCCGGCCAATACTGCAGCAGGATTTTATGCATGCCTTTGCGGATCGGAACGCCGATAAAACTTTTATTGGCGCGGTATATCTTAACAGGCTGATAATCAATGTTCATCTGCCATTTCGGGTCATAAGGATAATGAAACACCAGCCACCCGTCGTTGGCGGCAAAATAATCAAACCCGAAATTGTCCGACTGATTTTCCCAGACATTCATGATTCCGGTCTTGTGTCCGGTCGGATATTGCAAAATCAGTTTGTAATCGCGTTGCAGCATATTTTTAGACAGCAGCATCGTGATCCGGCGGGACTGCCAATTACCGATGTCAAAAGTAAATGGCCGGTAAGGTTTTCCCTGCACTTCGCTCAACGGCCATTGCGTGTTCTGATCCTTGCCCAGCATCGCTCTCAACAACTGACGGTCGCTGGTAAAAATGGTCGAGGTCATTTCCTTGGGAAAATCCGCGGGCAAATCAAAAGAAAGATAAAGCGCGTCCTGAATGTCCGACTCAGTCACTATCCCTTCATACACCGACTGAGAAAAAACTTTCGCGGAATAAAGATCTTTATTCTCGATTTCTTCCATCTTGGCCGGCAGGTCTTTTAAAATATTGTTCTCATCCGACTTGGCATCAGAAATCATCACCACTGCTCTCTCCCAGCCTTTCGCAAGGAGATCAGTCATCAATCCTGGACGTTCCGCTACCGCATGGGAAGCAAAAAAAAGCAAACGTGTATTTCTTTTAAGATACTCCAGCATCTCCTGGTCCTCGGGCCATTTGGCGTAGGATTTATGGCGGGGCTTGTAATTCGTCGCCGGAATAAAATATTTTAAGAAATACGTAAACTGAAAATACAACCCCTGCATGCCGATCGAATCCGTTTGCAGATACCCTTTCACCTGTCCGATCGGGGTCATCGTGAAAAAATCCCGACGCGGCATCAGCTTGGGATTGCGGTCATCCACATCGACATAACCCAACGATTCTAATCCTTCGATCTTATGCGGCATTTTTTTCATGTGGTCGGCGACGTATTTCAGATAACGGCGCATTCCCGAACCATCCATCATAAATAATACGATCAATAACAAACCAACTAAAATCATCTTCTGATGATTCCGTATCTTATAAAATCCATGCCTGCTTAAAATCGCGACCGTTGATTGGGCTCCCTCGCTATTTTGCGTCGGATTCAGGAACAAAATCGCCAGGATCCCCAACGAAACGCATCCGCCGCGGAATAAATACCGTTTAATTTCAAAAGAAACCTGTCCGTAAACAAGCCCAAAGAAAATCAGCAGAATCATTCCCGCGACCAACACCCTGAAACGGTGTGTCGGCCTCTGATAAGACACATGATCCCAAATGGACTGCAAGCCCAGCCCGACGAGCGGTAGAAACAAGAAGGAAGTTAAAAATGATGTCATATGAAACGATCGCGGAATCGCTTTGAAAGGGTTCGTAAACGCATTCAGCAAATGTGCCAGCCCGCTTAACCCGTGCGCGTCCCGCGGGCTGTTGATCAGCCAGAACAATAAAATACTTCCCAGGAAAATATATTTCCGGCTGTCGCGACCCAGCGCCAGACCGACGGCACTCAAAAAAATCGTCAGATAACCGAAATACACCCAGGAATACGACAATTTATTTCTTGAGAAATCAATCAACCGCCACAAAAATTCTTTTTGGTCAGCGACAAAGATCGGGCGGTCAAAATATTTTTTCACGCTCAGCATATCGTTGAACCGACTCGTCTCCTGCGCCACTTCGTAATCTTTAAAATTCACCTTAAGCATATACACATTCGGCGCCATCAATAAAACGCAAATCAAGAAAACCCCGCTGATGGATGAAAGCTGGCGGCGGTTCAAAAATTTTACCCGGGTCGCCCAATTTTTTAGTTCAGAAATTTTTGATCGCAATGCACTCTTGGAACTAAAAAGCGCCCAGATCAAGGCCGGCACAATCACGAAATGAATCCCTTGATAAAAATAACCCAACGCCTGCATCGGATCGCTCGCCACGGCTAATGTCAAAGTCAACACGCTCAAAAGAAAATCTCTGAGATGGACTTCTTCAAGAAATCTCAGGATAAAATGAACCAGCAAAGGAAAAAAACTGTACAGACAATTCGGCCCAAGCCCGGCGTGCATGTGTGCTACGAGCAAAGTATTGACCATCACTCCGGAAATAAATAAAACGCCCTGGTTAGAACTAAAACGGCGGACCAGCAAATATGCACCGGCCCCGCGCAGCAAAAACGAGGAAGCAAAGAATACCGTGGAGAACAAAACATGAAAGGCCGCCGCATCCGATTTAAAAAGCGGAGAAAAAAGAATATACGCCGCAACCGTCATGAGGCTGTTGAAATTGTACAAGCCTCCCGTCAAATGTTGGTAAGCCAGCGACATCTGGTCATACATATTCCACAGCTGTATCCCTCCGTGATAAAAATTATTGATCAGCGCAAAGACGCCCTGATAATTAAATTCCGTGTCGCTGTGGCGGATAAAACTGACCTCGTGGGTCACAAACAGTTCGGGCAGGATTAAACACATCAAAAGATAAGAACAAATGGACGCCAACAGGATATTGCCCAGACCCCAGAGCGTTTCCCTATTGATCAGTTTTTTCTTTTCCGGTGAAACATCCTCCATTCCTTCGGTGGACGGTATGGAAAAATCCAAAGTTGTGTTTGTCTGATATGTCATCGTTCCATTACATGTCTTGATCAACCCAACGGTTGTTTAAAGACATAAATATCTTTTCCCAAAACATAAAAAGTCCGCATAACCTCCAGGACATTCTTGATCGTCAACGATTTCGATCTCTGGTCCGTCGCCGGTGTATGCTCAAAAGGGACCTCGATAAACGAATGGTTCATCTTCAGACAACGGACCAGCATCTCGGCGAAAAAGGCATGGCCGCCGGATTTGATCTGCATCAGTTTCAAGACCGAGGTCGGATAAACCGACGGGCCGTTGTAATAACGGATCTTGAGATTAAACAATGTATTGACCGAACCCGCGAACGTCTTCGAAATAATCTTCCTCAAAAAACGGCGCTGATGATTGTTTTTCATGTAAGCGATAATCAGATCGTGCTGACCGATCTTGCTTAAGACCGGGATCAGTGATTTGGCCTGAATGGAATTATCCGCCGGAAACCAGGTGATATAATTTTTCTTGGCCATCTGGATCCCCGCCCGCGCGATTTCGGCGAGACCTTGATTGGCTTCATGATGGACGACACGGATATTGCAAAATTGCTGCGCCAGCTGGTCGGCGATCTTTCCGGTGGCGTCCGTGCTGCCATCGTTGAAAATAATCAGCTCATAACTCGCCGCCATTTGGCCGAACACATCCCGTGCCGCCTCGACCGCCGCCTGGATATGATCCGCTTCGTTTAACGCTGAGATGATAACGGTGATGGATTTTTCCATATTTTTATAGTTTGCGCGTTGTCGAGTTTAACGAGTTTACGAGTTGTTGTCCTGATCAATCATGACAACCCGTAAAATCCGCCAACTCGTGAACTCGACAACTGCTTAAAAATCTGTATTAAAAAAATGCCTGCTCTGCCCGCCGTCGACCGGAACGATCGACCCCTGGCAAAACGTGGCCCGTTGGGAACACAATAAAACCACCATCGCGCTGATTTCATCCGGTGTGCCGAACCGTCCCAACGGACAACGCTCCCGGATATATTTCGCCGCGTGATCCGACCGTTCTTTAAGCGCGATATCCCAATAGCTTTTTGGGCCGATCACCGCACCCGGAATCATCGCCGAGATCACAATTCCATCTTTAGCATAGACCCGCCCCAAACTTCTGGTGTAAGCCAACAGCGCCGCCTTGGCCGCGCAATACGTGACCGGCCCATTATTTTCCATCGAAGCCGTCGAGGCAATATTAACGATGCGGCCCCATTTCTTTTTGAGCATCTCCGGGATCAATAAATTATTCAACTCAATGGCGACCTCCAGATTGATTCTAAAAACTTTATGCCAGTCGGACAAAGGACACAACGGATCCGTGATCCCCAAGGCATCGCCTACGTTGTTGATCAAAACATCAGGACGTCCGAAATTTTCCCAAATGTTCTTCATCACTTTCTTGGGAGCCCCTTCTTTGGTTAAATCCGCTGTCACGGCGTAATGACCTTTCTTGCCTCCGCCCATCTCCTCAACTAATTTTGTTAAATCCAATTCGGTCCGGGAAGAAACCGCGACCTTGGCTCCCTCTTTGGCAAACTCCATGGCAATGGCCCGGCCGATCCCGCGCCCTCCTCCGGTGACAAAAACTTTTTTATCTTTTAAACCCAATTCCAATTTTCTCTCCTTAATAAATGTTCCTTGTTAAATAACCGGGATCGGAACAATAATCTGCCGCGGCTGCAGCGCGAACATCTTCTGCAAAATCGTCCGGATATTTCCCACCGTTGCCACCGCCGTCAAAACGAGCGTTGCCTGACGGATATCCGGAATATCTTTCAGCAAACGAATAGATACCGGAAAATTAATATAACGGTACCCTCTTTTCTGAGGATCGTCATCGATCACATATTTCAGCCTCGACAAATGATCGTTCAGATGATAATTCAAGACCGGCAGCATCAAGGCCGCGCCATAACCGTAAATATTTTTTTCTTTAATCCCTTTCAATTTCGCGCCGACCGTCTTCATTTGATGTCCGAACAGCTGATAACCTTGCTCGATTTCTTTGGGTGCGATCCCGTGCGTATTTCCCCCGTTATTCTTTGTTCCCGCTTTTTTCTGAAAGGCGATCAGATACGATCCCCAGTGCTGCAGATTGGTTCTAAATTTAATCAGCCGCGCGCCCAGACGGCCGAGCATATGTTCGATCGATTGAAGACTAAAATAATTAAGATGCTGATGAAAAATCTGGTCAAACCGAAAATCATCGACCAACGGTTCAAGTCCGGGAAACTGAAAACAAAACAACGTCTCCGGCGAACTCTCCGCCATCAAACGATTCAATAAAGCCAGCGGATCGGGGAGATGCTCCAGCGTATGACTGCTTAAAATCAAATTCTTTTTCCCTCTCAGCCGCGATTTCAAGTCGACATTCTCGATAAAGTCACCGATCAATTCAAACTGCTCTCCCGGCGAATTATTTTTTAGCTTAGATAAAACAGGATCAATCCCGATCAATTTCTTGGCCTTGTCCTTAAAGGCCTTCAGCAAATACAAATCGTTACAGCCGATATCGACAACATTATCAAAACAGGTGTCGCCGGTGATTTCTTCGACGAACGCAACAAAATAATCGATGGCACTGGAAGCGGTGCGGCTGTGCGAGGTTCTGAAATGATACGTGTCCAGATATAGAACCTCCTGATCAAGGACATGCCCGATCTGTCCGTGACCGCAGAAACGGCACAAATAAAATTCCTGGTCGGCAAAACCGATCTGTTCTCTGATCAAACTTTTCGTATAAATTTCCGTCAAAGGAAATCGCGGGAGATCGATGACGGGCGGGCCGGATTTCTTTCCACAGACGACACAATGGGTGCGTTTTGTGTATTTGATATTTTTCAACAATTGTAAAAGATTCTTTGTCATTAACTCTGTAAAAATTCTCTCATTTCACCCAGCAATATTCATCGCGCCATTGCATCTTCGCGCCAGATTTCAAAATCTCTGGATTCGGTGTTTTGATCGATAAGGTCTGGGCGGTATATTTCAGGGCGGAATTGTTCAACTCCATCGAGAGCGACTGAAAATGCCGCGCAGCCCCTTTGTAATCTCCCAGGAACAACAAATTATTCGCGTTGCACAGCGTTGGGCTGCGGTGAAAAAGATTGATGGTCCGCTGGACGCGCGGATCGGCGCGCAGCAATTCCTCCTTGGGAATAAGACGGACATCAAAACTGATCCGCCATTTGCTCTTTGGTTTGGTCGCCCCGTGCAACACATTCGAGTCAAATGTCAAAACACCTCCCTTTTTGAGATGCGGCTGGATCGCCACCGGTTTCAATGACGAATCAACTTGAACGGCGTTTTCAAAATAACCGTCCATATTGTAACGGTTCTTCTCGCCGGCGCTGAATTCGGCAACCACTTTCGGATCGGTAAAATAACATAACCCTCCGGTCTGATCATCGATGTCCACCAATGCGATCCAGAACGTAAAGGCCTTGATCCCATAAGACCGGTCAAAATGCGGCTGGCTGTCCAAAAAAGCCAGGCGGTGTTGTTCGGTCTGGGGAAGTTCCGGAAAAGTATAACGCAGATAAAAGATCGGATGAAGCACAAGATCCTCGGCTCCGTAAACATTTTCCGCCAAAGGCACTAGGCTTTGATAAAGTTTGCGGAATATATCGGTATTAAAATAACGATAAGCTAAAATCTTCGCCGCGATCGACACATGTCCCAGATGCTCGCAGCAAAACTCCATAAAAGATTTCTCGGCGAAATAATCCACATGCAGTTCCTTGATGCACTCCTGCGTTCGATCGTAGAGATAATTGGTCAATTGGCAGTCTAAAGCCTGATTGATTTGAGTGACCACATTAGACACAACCGAATTGGACATATGGCCTCCTTTCTATCGATCGGGTTAATCCCGCGCCGTCTTGGAAATCTCGCGGGCAACGGATTGGACGATGGAAAGATCCGGATTCAACCGGATATCTTTCAAGCGCGGTTGAATCGCCTCTTGATAATTTAAATACAACCTTATCCCTTCTTTTAAAGGCGTAAATTTAAAACCAGGAAATAAACGGTAGATCAAAGACGTATCAAACTGCATGAATCGTGTGCGCGGGCGGACATTCATCGATTGATTCTTCATCTCGATCGCGCAGGGTTTCGACAACAAGGTGTTGATAATATCCACGATCTCAAGGACACAGACACTTTCTCCCGTCGCGACATTCAAAGTATCATTCAAACGGATTTTGACCGTTTCGACAATGATCCGGTACAAATCATCCACCCAGACATAATCGCGCAGGTTCTTTCCGTCTCCCATGATGCAGACTTTTCCTTCGTTGACCGCGGATTCAAAAATTTTGTTAATATTACTTTTCCCTCCGTCATCGCCCGGGCCGTAAACACCGGAAAGCCGCAGGACCGTCAGGCAGGTGTCATTCAGCTGGCCATATTGCCGCAGCAGTGATTCGCATCCAAACTTCGCGATCGAATAATATTCCTGAGGATTGATGGGTAATTCTTCGTGAATGACCGTATCATCGGATAAAACACCGTATACATCAACGCTGCTCAAAAAGACGATCTGTTGCGGAGGATTATCTTTGATCGTCCGCAGCAGATTTTCCACCATCTGTAAATTTTTCAGCAAGGCTTCAAAACTATTTTCTTTAAGACGCGCAACAGCCGATGCCAATACTAAAATATCATCGCGGTGTAAATCACTTAGGGATCTTTCAATCGACTCAGGACGCAGCAAATCGCAATCCTGGGAACTTAAGGCCTTCAGAAAAAACACCCCGTCTTCCTGAAAGCGCCGCGTTAACCAGCTTCCGATAAATCCGTTTGAACCGAGAATGATAATTTTTTGCGACATAATTTGTGTCAAAAACGTTGATAAGAAGGGGATCCGGTTATCAAGGTGATTGGGGACTGGGTGTCCGGCTTCAGGATATCCGGGACCGACCGCTCCCTGATATCCTCATCTCCTTGATCTATTTTCTACAATTTCACTGAAACCAAATCCTTACGCCCGCATCCGGACACCGCGTCCGCCGCCGGGCGCAGCCAGCCGCAGCGGTTGCATCCTTCCACCGTCCCTTCCCGGCGGATCAAATCCTTGAACCGCGTGAATTCTTTTCCCTGCACAATGTCCATCAAAAATTGTTCTTTAACATTTCCCATCGCGATCGCCATGCATGGAAAAAGCTGTCCATCGACATTGATATGCACGCTCGACCACGGAAATTTGCAGGGATAAAAATTAGTCTTGATATGTTCCCGTTCATTCAAAAAATCCAGATCCGGCAGCGGCTGGTCCGTATTTAAGTCCGCGACTTTCGGATGCAGGAAAACCTTCCGGTGTTCCCGGAGATTGTAATCGCGGATCATGGTTAATTGTTGTTTGATCGTCTCGAACTTCGTGTATACCGGTGCAGAGGATTTTTTTAGCATGGCCTCAAAGGGAAACATATAATCAGCATGCTGGATCGCTGACCCTTTTAAGAATTGAAAAGAAAAATGATCGCAACGCAATTTCTCAACGGCGAAACGGTAAAGATCGAACAGGTACTCAGCGTTCTCATCGAGAACAACGCATT
The DNA here is from genome assembly GCA_023247705.1 of Candidatus Omnitrophota bacterium. Lineage (GTDB taxonomy): Bacteria > Omnitrophota > Gorgyraeia > Zapsychrales > JAHFFX01 > JAHFFY01. The sequence goes on from JAHFFY010000026.1 coordinate 14,937, forward strand.
TGACCTCAAAGACACAGCGGGAATTAAATTCCTCGCGCTTGCGCACAAAATAATTCAGCAGCCCCTCGCAACGTTCCCATTGTCGCTCGGTGACGCCGCGGACTTTATTTTTGAAATCATCGATCGAAACTGACAGCACCTTGAAGCGCGGGAAGGAAAGCAGAAAATCCGTCGTCTCTTCGTTTAAAAGCAGGCCGTTGGAGATCATGTTGCAATCAAATCTTGCGGCGATATAGGCAAAGATCTTGCGGAATTCCGGAAACATCAACGGTTCTCCCCCCGTCAACGTCACCCGGGCGTACGCCGGCAACTGGTTGACCACGTTGATCCAGTTCTCCAGCGTCATACGATCCGGCCTCAAATCTTTTTGCTGAAAACAGAAACTGCATTTTAAATTACATAGATTCGTTAAAACAAAAACATACCGGTCCGGCAGCATCCGCGGTACGCGGTACAGCAGATGCGTCATCATTTCATGACGGAGATGGAAAAACTGTTTTTTTTGTTCTTCGAGGTATTTGGGAAGCATGGGCTGTTCAAAAAACACGAACGATAATTTTATTTTTGTCACATCATTCAGGACTGATCAAACCTTGAAATCCGATGTCTCCGAGGCTTCCATGATCTGCCGGATTTCCTCGCGCGGCAAAGCCGGAGCCAAATCTTCGAGCCCCGCCCCGAATTGCAGCATCGGGAGAATTTTCTGGTTCGGATCGATCTCTACATTGCACAAAACCGGTCCTCGGGTCGCCAGGGCCGTTTTAAGTATTCCGGGAAGATCACGATGCGAATCGACATAAAACGTCGTGAATTTAAAAAGTTCTCCCGCCTTGATAAAATCAGGAAACGCCAACCCCGTGGCTTCGTCCACGGCGACATAGCGAGAATTCATCCAGTTATCCAGCGTTTGTTTTTGGATCCCATGTCCGTGATTGTTGATCACAAAAACTTTGACCGGCAGATCATACCGTTTGATGGTCGCCAGTTCGGAAAGACACATCATCAACCCCCCATCGCCGATAATACAGATGATATCGCGCTGACCGGCCAAGGCAGCCCCGATACTTGCCGGCAGCGAATATCCCATCGGAGAATGGTTCCACGCGGAAAAGACGCGCTGATCTTTTTTGATTTCAAAGCCCTGCATGGTCCAGGAGAGGTTTCCACCGGCATCAGTGATAATAATATCGCCTTCTTTCGCTGCCCGGGACAATTCTTTCATAAAGACATAAACGTCGATATTCTCTTTCTTCTGATGGTTTTCTGCGGGACAAATCGGATATTGGCGTCGCCAGGCTTGGATTTGCCGTCGCCAATCAACAAATTGATCCGCCGGCGTTGCACCATAATACGCGTGGCATTGTTTAAAAAAATCTCTTAAATCGCTGTGAATGACCAAATCTAAATGCAAATCATTCTCTGAAAACTTACCCAACTCTTCCCGATCAATGTCCACCATCACCTTCTTGGCTTTCGTTGCGAACAAGTTTTGTTTTCCACCGGTGATTTGCTGTGAAAGTCTCGTGCCGATGGCGATCACAAGATCAGAATTCTGGACGGCAAAATTTCCTCCCCTGGGTCCGCAAACTCCTACCCCGCCCATGTTAAGTTTGTCATCGTAAGGGAAAAGGTCCATGCCACCCCACGTCAGCAAAACCGGACACTGAAAATATCGCGCCAACGCAATCGCTTCCTTTTCCTGGCGAGTTATTCTAACGCCCGCGCCAAAAATCAAAACCGGGCGTTGGGCCGATTGGATCAGTTGAAAAAGCTGTAACGTCTGCGAAGGTAATTGCGGCGAAACCGTTGAAGCCGGCGGAATAAATTCACGCAATGCATTCGGCTCAATCTCCACTCGCTGAATATCATCGGGGATATCAATCAATACCGGACCCGGTCGGCCGGACTTCGCCAGATAAAAAGCTTGGGTGAGTTCATATTTGATATCTTCGGCGTTCTTGATCTGGACCGCGTAATTCGTGATCGGTTTAAAAATGGAAACAACATCTGTTTCCTGAAAACCTTTCTGGCGCAGCCGTTCGTTTGATCTTAAACGGAATTTCGCCACCTGGCCGGAGATAAAAAGAGCGGGAATCGAATCGAAATAAGCGTTGCACACACTGGTGATCAGATTGGTGGCGCCGGGTCCGCTGGTGACCATTACGGTGCCGAGCGCGTCGGAAACGCGGCTGTAGGCGTCGGCCGCTGCCCCCGCCCCCTGTTCATGCTGCGGGCAAATATATTTTAATTCTGGATGTTGGGCGACGGAATCGATGCAATGAATAATCGCGCCTCCCGAGATAAGAAAAACATGCCTGATGCCCTGCTGAACAAGAAATTCTGCGACAAAGTCTGATAATTTCATAAAATCTTTTCTTCCGGTGAATGTTCCGAAATGGACAGGTCAAGAAATCCAAGAAACGTCTGAAGTTATTCTCCTTGTAAGACGGGATCCAGCGCCAAAGAGGAATGGTTTTTCAAAACCCGCCGCATTCGGCTCAGCCCCTCATGGATATCATCGATCGATTGCGCGAAACAAAGACGGACATACCCTTCGGCCGACCGGCCGAAATGACAACCGGGCAATAAAGCAACGCCCCCTTCTTTCAACATCAATTCGGCAAAGGCCTCGCTGGTTAATCCCGTTCCTTTAATATTCGGAAAAACATAAAAAGCCCCCTGCGGATCCAGGCAACTGATCCCGGGGATCTGATTGAGACCGTCGACGATCAAATCTTTACGCGCTTTTAATTCCAGCAACATCATCGCCGATTCATCTAAGTGATCTTTTAAAACCGTAACCCCTGCTTTCTGAATGAACGGAGGAACACAGGAAACGATGGTCTGCAACAATAAACTGATCTTCTCAACCAAGAATTCCGGACCGATCATATACCCCAGACGCCAACCGGTCATGGCAAAAGCCTTCGAAAAGCCGGTCATCATAATCGTACGTTCCCGGCAACCATCGTTGATACACGGTGAAGCCGGTTGTGCATCATAGGACATTCTTCGGTAAATCTCATCGCTTAAAATAAACAAGTCGTGTTCTGCAGCGATCTGATAAACAGCGTTGATCTCCTCCTGAGTCATCACGGCCCCGGTTGGATTGTGCGGGGAATTGATAATGATCAATTTTGTTTTGGGGGTGATCTTTTTTCTGATGTCTTCGGGATTCATCCGAAAATCGTTTTCCTCTTTAAGCTCAACACCGACCGCTTTAATATTCAAGAAATGAAGCACTGAATAGTATGTGGAAAAAGCCGGATCCGGAACAATGACCTCTTCATCGGATTTCACCAGACATTGAATCACAAAATAGATCAGGGCGTTGGCTCCGGGGGAAATCAGGATTTGATGGAGGCGGGGACGAAAACCCAAATCATCGACAGTATAATCGGCAACGGCCTCCCGTAGTTCTTCAAGTCCGAAAGAACTGACGTAATGGGTCTGGCCATCGCGTAAGGCCTGGATGCAGCTGTCCACGACCGGCTCCGGGGTCGCGAAATCAGGATCACCGATTTCGAAATGAATGATATCTTTACCTTTTTGTTCCAGCGCTTTGATCCGGTCCAGCAGTTTAAACATCGGCTGGCCTTCCAGACGATTGGCCGCGGCGTTCAATTTCTTATTCAGAATGTTGATTTCTTGAGACATATGATCGATTTGACAAAATAAAAATTATGGCTGTCCTGACACGTTCGAATCCGCTCCAGGAGGCGCAAAAACCGCATACGAACCAACCTCGATCACCATTTGATAGCCTAACGGCGCTAAGGTTGTCTTGTCCTTGGGCCAGGTGATGATAAACGGTCTTTTCTCGACGATATATTGCCAGCGCTGTTGATAAAAATCAGGATAAATCTTCTTGATCATGGCCTCCGCCGGCATCCACATGGGGTGAAAATTCCGGACGTTTTTGATAAACGCCAGGCTCAAGACATGGGCCCCCTCAAAGATTGCACTTATGATAACAGGATTTGGATGATTTTGAAAATATTTATTTAGTTCAATCCCAATGGCTTGATAATAATACGCTTGCTGCGCGGGCAACTTGATGCCGGAGAGTTCCTTGGGGACATTCAATTGCACATATTCCCGGTTGGCTTTTTCAATCCGCTTCCAACCTCCCTGAATCCGGACAATCGCCGCTTTGTGCAGAAAGAATAAAACCAGCAAAAACATCACCGCAATACGCATTTCGATTTTCTTAGATCCCAAAATCCGATTCACCAGACTCCACAGATAAAAAAGGAAGATCCCCAGAGACGGGGTCGAAGACCAGTACCGGTGTCCGATGCCGCAGTTCGGATAATATTGAAACCAGGAGGCGAACGAAGCGGCCAAGACCGTTAAAACAATAATCTCCTTTTTCGTCCAGGCCGAAGGCTGAAATAATTTCTGCAGATATTCCGCCAGGACCATGAAACAAACGATCGGGAAGACCAGATAAATCAAATCGCCCGTCAACAAATCATTGGGCCATTCTTTATCCGCCGCGGGATAAAAGAGACAGAACACGACAGCCTTCAATCCGTGACCGACTTCAGCGACATCCACGTGATTATACGCGTAAACGATCGACTGGATCCACCATTGCTCCAGGGCACCGTTGAACGCCAGCCAGCTCGTGAACGATAAGACGACGAAAAGAAATCCCGCCCAAAGAATAAAAATATGCCGCACCACGGGTTTCCATCGATCCAGGAGATATTTTGCGAAAGAATTGTTCGATCCTTCCTCAGCCTCTTCCCGCGCCGGATCCATAGAGGTAACGGAGGCATCGGAGGTATCATTAATTTTATTTTCTTCGGTTTGAGAAACGATTTGATTTTTAAAACCGAGAGCAACAAAAAACGCGCTCTGCGCCAAAAGAAAAATCACCCCGTAAGGCTGTTTACAATAGAACGAAAGCGCGAGACAAGCTCCTCCCCCAAAGATAAACCATTCTTTATTCTGTTCGAAATAACGGATCAAAAAATACAACGACAGCATCTGAAAGAAAACCGCGTACGCCGGCGCCCACGGCAAAAACGGATGGACAAAATAATAGTGCAGGAAAATCCAAATCAAACAGGTAAACGTCACCACCGCCCGGGGCAGAAACCGAACAAAGACCAGCCACTGCACAATGACAATCATCGCCTGAAATAAAACCGTCGACGCCTTTACGACCAACAGATAATTTCCGAACAATTTAATGAACAAAGCCTGAATAAGAACGGTCAATCCCCCGTAATGACAGAACGAATCGCGGAAGATCATCTTTCCTTCGGAGATATCCAGCGCCGGTTTCCATAAGGCAATATCATGGTCGGGGATCAATTCAATCCGGGCAAAGGTAAACGAAACGATGGCCGAGAGGAGCGCAAGACAAATCGGAGGCCAATTGGCGGACAAAAAGGAAATAATGTGCGTTTTCGTGAGGGAAGGTTTCAAAGGCATCACTTATAATTTATGAACATACTCCAAAGACTCGTCCTTAAGAGCGGCCCAGTTCTGATTGACCCAATCAATGACTTCTTTGATCCCTTTTTTAAGACCGATCGCGGGTGTCCAGTCCAATTCTTTTCTGGCCTTGGAAGAATCGATCGCATAAATCTTATCCTGTCCGGGGCGTTCGGCTGCCACCTGAATCATCTTTTCATAATCGGCGTCCATCAAATCACAGATTAATTGGACAACGTCCCGCACGGCAATGGGATTTTCCGGCGAGAAATGATAGATTTCGCCTGTCTTGCCTTTTTCCATCGCCAGTAATTCTCCCTTGGAGATATCCCGAATATGGATATACGATTTCTTGGCCAGACCGCCGCCGTCTAATGGAATCTTGATCCCTTTTTTAATAAGGATAATCGATTTCGGGATAATCCGGTAAAGCTGCTGACCGGGACCATACACATTGGTGGACCGGATCGTCACAACCGGAAAGCCGTATTGATTGACCATCGTCGATAAAAATAAATCCGCCGCGGCCTTCGAGGCGGCATATGGCGTGCTGGGATTGAATTCCTGTTTTTCCTTATCGCCGTTACATGAACCGTAGACTTCGGGGCTGGAGATGTGGAGATATTTTTTTAGATATTTCTTATTCTTGAGCGTCTGACCGAGACGGGAGAGCGAAACGATATTCGTCTCGAAATAATCCCAGGGATAAATCCAGCTCATCGCCACTTCATTCAAAGCGGCAAAATTAACGATGTATTCGGGCTGAAACTGGTCGAAGAGCTTAGACATCTTCGCAATATCTTTATTGAAATCCAATTGATAAAACCGGTAGGCTGATTTCTTGTGACGCTTATACGGCAGGAAGACAGCATCCTTCTCCGGAGAACGGCTGATCCCGATCACTTCGTTGTTTTTGTCCTCGAGCAATAGATCAATGAAATCGCTGCCCGAGAATGAATTGCTGCCTAAGACTGCGATCTTGCGTGGCATATGTTTCCTTGTAACTCCTCAAAATTTATGGCCTCATCGAGCAATGGGGAATGGACGACGATCGGGCGCCCCTTCCCTCGATTCGGTGATCGGAAGGGGCGCCCCGCTCGCATCAATACGGCCCCATAAACGTATCCGCTTCTTTAAAAGAATCTGGAGAATTTTTCTTTTTAATGTCCAACACCTCATAAACCGCTTTACGAATATCCTGGCTCATCGGATAAAACGCATCTTCCAAAACTTTTGACACCGGGCTGGGATAAGCGGGCAGAGTAATTCTTTTGACTGGGGTTTTCAAATATCGAAACGCCTTCTCGGCCGCCACCGCCGCCACCTCCGCCGAAAATCCGCACCGGGCCCAACTGGTGTCCGCACAAATCATTCGTCCCGTTTTCTTGATGGAATCAATGATCGTTTTTTCATCGAGCGGCTGGATTGTCACCGGATCAATGATTTCGATATCAATCCCTTCCTCTTCTAAAATCGTTGCGGCCTTCAAAGCCTCACTGACCATCATCGAAGCGGCCACGACCGTTAAATCTTTTCCCGGCCTGACCACTTTCCCCTGACCGAACTCTACAGTATAACGATTGGCAGGAACATCCGCGGATTGATCATACAACGCGCGGTGTTCCAAAATCACAACGGGTGTTTCCACCTGCAGGCTTTTTTGTAAAATCCCTTTCGCGTCATAGGCGTTGCTCGGCATGGCCACATACAGTCCGGGAAAATGGGCTAAAACGGATTGGATGCTTTGTGAATGAACCGGCCCCTGCCCCCATCCTTTTCCGATAATCGCGCGCACAACAATTGGCACCGTCGATATTCCACCCGAAGTAAATTTCCATTTCGCGGCATTGTTGATCATCTGGTCCAGCGCCAAAAACATAAAATCATTCCGGGCATGCACCAGAATCGGCCGCTTGCCGTTTAACGCGGCGCCGATCGCCACTCCGGTCAAGGCATTCTCGCTCGCCGGCGTTCCCAAAACACGCCGCGCGCCGAAACGCCGGTAAGCCTCGATGGTCGTATTAAAAATCCCTTTATGATCATCGACGCCAAGCCCGATTAAGAACACATTCGGATCCAGATCCATCGCCTGAACAATGGATTCCGAAATGGCTTGGGCGTATGTCAATTGCCGAATCATCATAGATACTTTATTGAAACGGGTTATTCGTGCCCCGGTCGCCAGCGTCCCAGTTCTTGTTTTGGACTGTTGGCACACTCATTCAAAACGCTCAACTGGGTCCCTGGGAACTGGGACACTGGGGACCCACTTAATTTTTTTTCAGTAAACATCCCCGACCAACTCCTCCGACTTCGGCCAAGGGCTGTTCAATGCTTTTTGATAAGCGCTCTGTGCTTCCAAGGCAAATTGTTCTTCTAACGCCTGAATCTCCTGGAGTGACACAACACCGGAGGCAACCAACGATTTTTTATACAATTTAATCGGACATTTTTTTTCCCAATCTTGAATTTCTTTCTTGCTGCGATAACCTTTATCAAAATCATACAACGGCCCGACGTGCTCGCGAATCCGGTAAGTTAAACATTCCAAAAAGAACGGCCCTTTGCCCTGACGGCACTGCTTAACACCCCGGCGGATCGTCTCATAAACCAGTTCGACATCATTGCCATCAATCTGTTCAGCCTTAAGTTCCGGGATGCTGATCCTTTTAAAAATGGGAGAAGACGGCTGACGGTCTTTGATATGGCTGTGGGTCGAATAATAATTATTTTCACAAATAAAAAGGACAGGTAACTTTTTAATAACGGCAAAATTAAAACTTTCGGTAAAAACCCCTTCCTCAATCGCCGCGTCCCCGAACAAAGCGACCGCCACCTGGGCAAGACCTTCCATCTGAAACGCCAACCCGGCCCCGACGGCAACCGGGATCATCGCCCCCAAAATCGGAGACGCAAAAACTCCGAACTCATAATCGCTCAAATGCGCGGACCCAACGCGGCCTTTATTCACCCCATTTGCCCGTCCGCACAACTCGGAAAAAAAAGAATCTACACTTCCGCCTTTGGCCAAAAAAGGACCATGACAGCGATGCGCAGCAAAAATCTGGTCTTTCTTTTCTAAAGTAGCGCAAAGCCCGGCGGACACAGCTTCCTGGCCGATGGAAAGATGTGTCGGGGTGCGCATCTCATGTTGCGCATAAACTTCGACAATTTTATCTTCCGCCTGACGGATCTTGAACATCAACGAAAGAAGTTGAATTTTTGTTTGCTTAGTTAAGGAACGTGTCTTCTTCATTTAAAAATTTATTTTATCGTCGTCATTGCAGTCATCGTTGCTTAAGTTTATGGTCGAAGAAATCTCTTCCCATTGATTTTGGTCTAACATTTCCTTTTGGGAAATGTCGGACAAAAATCGTCGGGATGAGATTGCTTCGCCCCTGCCGTTTTGTTGCGGTTTGTGCTTTTAAACAAAACGAAACAGCAGGGACTCGCAGATGACGGTAGGACTTTAACCCGTAAAACTCGTGACCCGTCAACCGAGCAACCCGACACCGATTAAAATTAAAACTCAATCACAATCCTCCCCGCTTCCCCGCGTTTTAAAATCTCGAATCCTTCATTGATTTCTTCCAAACGGATGCGATGCGTAATCAACTGCTCGATGGGAAGTCGTCCGCTTTGATAGGCTTTGACGTAACGCGGGAGATCGCGTTGGGGCAGCGTTTCTCCGCCCCAGGTGCCGACGATCCTTTTTCCCTTGATCAATTCAAAAGGATGGATCGAAATCTTTTCTTCTTTCCCAATGTTACCGGCAATGACGAGCATTCCGGTTTGCCTAAGACAATCAAAGGCCAACTCGATGGCCTGCTTGACCCCGGAAGCATCGATCGCGTAATCAACACCCCCGCCGGTTATTTTCTGAATCTTGGCCACAATATGCTTATCCTGAAAATGAACCGCGTCCGTCGCCCCCAGACTCCGGGCAAATTCCAATTTGCTGTCATGAATATCGACCGCGATAATCGTCGACAATCCCTGCATCTTGGCAGCCAGAATCGCGCTGGCCCCCACCCCTCCCACCCCGAAGATCGCGATGGTATCGTTGGGCTTGACCTGACAACGATTGATCACAATCCCGCCGCCCGTGGCGATCGCGCAACCTAGAAGCGCTGCGTGGTCGGCCGGCATGGTTTTAGGGATCCGGGTCAAACGATTTTCCGCAACGACCGAATATTCGTTGAACGTCGTGACCGGTCCGGCGTTGATCTTCCTTTTCCCCGCTTTATATTGTGTTCCCGACGCATCCAACCCATCGCCCTTGATCCAGGACAACGCCACATAATCGCCTTTTTTGACCCGCGTCACATCCGTGCCGATCTCCTCCACCAGCGCCGATCCCTCATGCCCCAGCAAATGCGGCAAGAAACGATCCGGGCCTTTGAGCCCGATCATTTCATTCAACTGGGCGCGGCAAATCCCGCTGCATTTTAATTTAACCAAAACCTGCCCCCGTCCAAGAGAAGGGATTTCCAGATCTTCAATCACCAGCGGTGCGTTGAGCTGATAAAGAATGGCTGCTTTGGTTTTCATAATTTTATCAAAATAATATCTATAACCATAATTCCTATTCCCAAGTGTTAAACAGTTTAACTTCAAAATTAAATTCTTTCTCCCACTCATGAATTAATTCATTAGGTATTAAAAATTCTGACGATTGATCTGGATAAGAATCAGAACTCAAAACAATAGAAACATATACCCATCTTTTACAAACTGCCTTATATGCATCCACACTTTCAAATTGAGTTTGCGCTTTCGTCAAATGATCGAAAATTTTCTTTCTGACCTTATCCCTCCAGCCCGGTTTCTGTTCAACAAATTCTTGATCAGAAACCATCATTCTTTGTTCTTCTTCCTTCGATGGATTAATATACTTCACTTCAATAAAAACATCTCGGTCATCAACCACCCCTTTGAAATCAGGTGTCTTTCGCTGTGATTCTTCTTCTAAGAATTGAATCTCCTGGACGCCTAACTTAACAAGTTCACTAAACACCTTAATTTCAGAAAGAAGAGACGCCCGACATGTCTCTTCTGCAAAAGCAAACTCTAAAATTTGCTTTAATTCTGATGAACAATAACAAAAATCATCAAGTAATAGATGAGAAACGACCCAACCTGTTCTTCCTGAGATAATATGAGAGATAATCTGTTGGCACTTTTTAGATAAAATTTCTTTATTATGGCAAGAAGAGCTCTCTATCATATAAACGATTCCATCAAATTGATCTAACTGGTTTTTTGCTTTTGGATTTTCTAATGCTCGATTAACCCACCAACAGTTTCTTTCCGCTAAAACTCTAAAAAAATCAAATTGAAAATTCATATATCTTCTTTAATGTATCAAAACAATTGGATCTTTTAAGGAAGGGATTTCAAAATAGCCTGTAAATGCGGTTTGACTTTCGGCAAATCTTCTTTAATGGTCTTCCAAACCACGCGAGGCTTAACACCAAAATATTCATGAATCAGTTTATCCCGCATCCCAGCCATTTCTTTCCACGGAATTTCTTTGTGTTTCGCTCGAATGCCGGCAGGAATCTTTTTGACCGCCTCACCGATAATTTCGAACGCACGAACAACCGCAAATGCGGTCTTGGCATCCTTTTCGAAATCTTCGAAACTCATCCCTTTCGTGAAAGACTCTGTTTTTTCAATTGCATCAATGATATCCACGAGATAATCTTTATACTCACGGATCATATATAAACCACCTCACGCATAATATTTTTTCCGATATTTGGTTTCAAAGATCCTTTCATCACCAGATCAACCCGTTTCTTTAATATTTTACTCAAACGATTTTCTACTTTTAAATAATCAAAGAAACCTGGTGTTCGGTTAAATGTAACCAATATATCCACATCACTATTTTTCTTTTGGTCACCACGGACATAAGAACCAAAAATTCCCAATTCTTTAATCTGGCATTCTCGGGCAAGAACAGATTTATTTTGCTTTAACAGCATTTTAATTTTATTTAATTCATTCATAATCGCATTATAAACTAGAAACCTTTAAAAATCTCCCATTAAAACCGGTAACCTTGCATTAAGCTTTGTTGCCCGGCTAAGGAATAAACCAATAATAATCCCCTTGATATCCGACCTCTTTGAACAAGGCGATCCATTCGTCCACATGCATATAGGTCTGCGCGGTCAAATTCCACATGTCCATCCGTTCTTTTTCTTCGGCGTTGCGATACGCATCGACGGTGATAAAAGCGTAACCGCAGGAGACCCGCTGGAGTTCGTGCAAAGCTTCTTTGCAATGTTTCAAAGAAAGATTGTGAATGGTATTGATCGAAATCACCAGATCAAACGATTTGTCCTCAAACGGCAATTCTTTGGCGTTGGCGACACAGACATACGGTTTAACATCATCGATGGCCTGTGCGATGGCGTATTGCGAGACATCGACCCCCGCCACATGAATTCCCGGAATCACCGTTCTGAAATCATGCAGCATAAAACCCTTGGCGCATCCGACGTCTAAAACACGGCTCTGTGAGTTTAATTGGTAAAACTGCTGAAACGCCGGAATGACCGGCTGCCAGAACCGCGGATGATAAGAAAATCCGCCGTAACCAAACCGGCGGTCTCCGTCGAAAAATTCGCGCCCGAAGCGCCGGGCTACTTTACGGTCTTCTTCGGTTTTCGATTCCCGGCGTTCTTCCAGATTCCTTTTTGTCTTGGGATAATTTTCCAGTAAATTGACTTCGCCCATATCGTAGTGCCCCAGCGCCCCAGTCGCCAGCGTCCCAGTTTTTTATCTGGGACACCGGGGACTGGGGCACGAACAACCCTGGTCTTTTAAATCAGCTTAGCTGCTTGCATCGTTTTAATATTATAGTATCGGATATCTTCCAGCGGGTTCGGGATCCATTGCTGATCGAAGGCATCCTTTAAATCCCGGATCGCGTCTTCGATCGTGTGCGCCGGGACAAATCCCAACTCTGTTTTTATTTTCTCTGAAGAAATACTGTAAGAACGCTTATCATTCGACGGTTGAGCATCGATCGTCAACTGATCAGCGCCGATGACTTTCCTGACCATTTGAGCGATCTCCATCACCTTGTGGTTTTCGTAGCCCACATTAAAAATTTGTCCGGAGATCTTGCGTTTATGATACGTCAAAGATTTAAGGTACAAATCCGTCATGTCTGCAATATGAATATTGGGCCGTTTCTGTTCTCCGCCGAAAACCGTGATCTTTTTCTGATTGACCGCGTGGTTGGTCAAGATGTTGACCGTCAGATCCAAACGTAACCGTGGGGAATATCCGCAGACCGTGGCCGGACGCAGAATGAGAACGATAAACTCTTCTGATTTTTGTGCCAACAGATACTTTTCACAAAGCGCTTTGTATTTCGAATAATCGGTTAACGGCTCCAGAGATAACTCCTCGGTCACCTCGGACTCTTCCTTCACTCCATAGACACTGGAGCTCGACGCAAAAATAAACCGTTTCACTTGTTCCCGTTTCGAAATCTCCACCAGCGGTAAGAACGCGTCATAATTGATCGATTTTCCCAATTGCGGATTCAATTCATAACTTGGGTCGTTGGAGATGCAGGCCAAATGAATCACCGCATCCGTGCCCGGGATTTCCCGACGTAAAAGATCTTTGTCCCGGATATCGCCTTTGATCTGGGTCAAGTGAGGATGATCCTTCACGCGGTCCAAAACATGTTCGCCGTATAAATAAAGATCGATCACCTTCACCTCATAGCCCTTCGCCAGAAGCTTGGGGACCAACACAGCACCGACATAACCGGCGCCGCCGGTCACTAATATTTTTCTCACGTTATTGACCTCACTTGACCTCTTTCAATAAAAACTCGCATTGCTGCGCGACTTTTTCCGGTGCAATATGGTTCATACAAAAATCCGAAAACTTGCAGACCGGCAGATAACAAGGCATATGCGGGCAATTCAGTTCAGAAGGAATCACGGAAATATTTTTGATGCCATCCATCCGTCGATAATTGGTGGGCCCGTAAAGCGTCACGATTTTTTTATCCAAGGCCAATCCTAATGCCTGGCCTAACGAATCCGACGTGACGATCAAACGGCAACTGTCGATCCAGTCGATATACCGGTTGATATTTTTGTGCCCCTGCTGCCAGCTGATGGAATATTTGTCTTTCAAAATCTCTTCCAAATGTTTCCAGCGATCGGTCGGCCAGGCCTTCGTTGGCCATTTAGACCCGACGGAATAATTAAATCCGATGTCGTATTTTGGTCTGGACTTCCTGCAGCGGTTGAGAACCAACCCTTGCCCACGCCACTTTTTATTCACCGTTTCATAAAGGATTTCCAATCCGGTTTTCTGGATATCGCGATGATTCTCCTGACCGGCCAAAAGATATCGCGTCGAACGTTTGCGGGTGGCAATATCATGAATACGGTTATTAAAATAAAAACCGTATCGCCGTCTCGCGTGAATCCCGCAAAGAAACGTACAGATCCCGATGTCTTTTTCAAGATTCACTAGGATATCATAATTTGAATTTAAAATCTTCTGAATTGCTTCAGGCCCGAAAATCAATAACTCCTGAATATACGGATTGTCTTTAAGCAGTTTGCGGGCCGACCAGGACGTGACCCAAGTGACATGATCTTTTTTGTATAGATGCAGAATGGCCGTGCAGATTAACACATCCCCCAGGCTGACGGTGGTGGAAATGCCCAAGTCTAAGAATTCGGAGAATCCGGTCTTAATAATTAAAACATTTCTTGGGGAACTCATTCTGTGAAAAGGATATCAACCGATGTATAACCCAGTTGTTGGAGATGATTCGTTTTGACTTTAACATCGCAAGGAATACAGGTGCCGTAAAACGAACAGCTCCGGTATTGATGTTCCAGTCTCAAGTCCGGAGCCAGGATATTTCCGAGGCTCAACTCCCTGCGCATCGCATACAAATCGGAATGACAGCGATAGATCTCTCCGTCCGGGCCGATCGGGAAGACGGTATTTTTACACAAAACGTGTTTGCGCATCACCTTTCCCTTGCAGGCGTCCTGATAGCGATACGAACTGTAGAGCTTTCCATTATATTCGCCTAAAAATGTTTTGGTCCGAAACTCGACCCCGTGCTCCCGCGCGTATTGCCGGATCTCTTCGATCAGTTCAGGATAGGCCGGATGTTCGATATGATATAAGCCGATCCTCACCACTTCCTGGAGTTCTTTGATGCGCGCGACCAATTTTTTATAATCGTTCTGACCTTTATGAAAACTGACCCGGATCGTCGGATAAGGGGCGCCGCGTTGATTCCATTGCAAGGTTTTTAATTTCTTCAAATTTTCCACCGTGACCTGAGGCGGAAGAGCGGTCAAAATATCGATCTTGTGCCGAACGTTGTCCAAAAGTTCCCAAATGCCTTTATAAATAAAAGGTTCGCCACCCTGAAAGGTCAGCGGAACCCCCGGAGGCAATTGCAACCGGTTCAAGGCCTCAATCCATTCTGCCGGCTCCAACTCGCGCAGCTTTTTGACATTAATGAATTGTTCGTTGTAGTTGGTGATGCAGTAGGAACAGGACAGAAAACACCGGTTGGTCAAATAAACCCCGATATAATCCGTATCAAGCGGCACAGGAACTTCGGAAAGTTTTTCCTGAATTTGAACCATCTGTGGCAAATATTCCGTTAAATTTTTTGGTGAATGAATTCTGAGTTTCCCCTCACACCGGGTGATGAGAACGACCTCCCAGATAAACCCTGATTGAGTTTTCCTTCCCTTGATCAAGAAAAACTCAATAACACTAACGCCCCGCCTTTGCTGGCGGACAAAGGATGATGGAAAACATTTTACTATAAGAATCTCTTGAAAGCAATTGCGAAGCCGATAATGTTTGGCCGTGCATCACCCTGTTTTTTATGAGGAACTTGTTGAGAAAACGAAAGCACTCTTCTATAATCAACATAACTTATCAAATCAGAAAATTTCCTGGTGAGAATGATCGACCAATTACGGAAACACACCCTCCTTATTTTTTTATTGCTTACCTTTATCATCGGTCTCGTTCTTTTATTTCCTTATTCGGACTTTCAAGCTACGCTGTCGCAGGGAGACCACGGCCGGGATTTATACGCCTTCGAACAAACCATCCACGGGGCAAAACCTTATCAGGATTACTGGTGGGTCTATGGACCGGTCATGCCGATTTATTATAGCTGGTTTTATCGAATGCTGGGCATCAGCATCCACAGTGTTTTAATCGGGAAAATGGTTCTTAATCTCTGTTCCGGGATCTTTCTTTATCTCACCCTCTCTTGTCTGTTATCTCCCTTGGCCTCGTTTCTGACCGCTATGTGGTTTTGGGTCTTCAGCGCCGACTTTTTCTTCACGTATAATCATGCCGGCGGGATTACCTTTTTACTGGCCGCGGTTTATTTTCTTTCACTCTATTTGAAAAATCACCGGATCCAGTATATCTGGGCGGCGCATCTGGCGATTTTTATTTTATCGCTCATTAAAGTCAATTTCGGGTTCGCGGCGCTTTTTTGTTTTTTGATTTCCTTGGCGCTCATTGATTATTTCTGCGAGTATCCATCGATATTTAAGAAAAAACATTTCTGGATTCTGACCA
>JAHFFY010000074.1 GCA_023247705.1 Candidatus Omnitrophota bacterium
GGTCCGCGGGTCGCGTATGAGAAAGACGTGCCGCTGATTTTCTACGGCGAAAACCAGGCCGAATACGGCAACAACATCGCCGAAAACGACCAGCCGACCATGCGGGAACAGTTTTTTTCCGGCGAACGCGATTTGGACAAAATTTTCTTGGGCGGCGTTTGTGCCCGCGAGCTGATTGAAAAACACGGCCTCACTTTAAATGACCTCGAACTCTACCTGCCGCTCAGTCTGCAGAACGTGCGGCAAAAACAAATCACGGTGCACTACCTCGGCTATTACCTGAAATGGGACCCGCAGGAATGCTTTTACTACGCCAGCGAACACACCGGCTTTAAACCCAATACCGAACGCACCGAATGCAGCTATTCCAAATACAGTTCGATCGACGACAAAATCGACATGCTCCACTACTATACGACCCTGATCAAATTCGGCATCGGCCGCGCCACGTATGACGCCGCGCAGGAAATCCGCAACGGCAAAATCACCCGCGAAGAAGGGGTGGCGCTGGTGCGCCGTTACGACACCGAGTTTCCGCGGAAATATTTCCAGGATTGTCTGGAGTATATGGGTATCACCGAGGCGGAGTTCCGGGAAACAATCGAACAATTCCGCTCTCCGCATTTGTGGAAGAAGGAGGCGTCGGGGGAATGGGGGTTGCGGGCGCCGGTTGAGTAGCGGATAAAGATTTTCGGCACGTGCCGAAAATTGAGGCCTATGCCGTTTTTCGAACCGCGTAGGTTCGTCGACCAATTCTTGCCCGCGGGCAAAAATTGGTAAAGTATTAGTCATAAAATCGACAACAAGGAGAGGAGTTTTGAGGTGGTTATAAAGAAATCAACACCAATGGTCACCATTCTTCCCAAGGAGCGGATTGAGAGTAAAATTTTGTTAATCAGAGAAAAGAAAGTGATGTTGGATCGCGATTTGGCCGATCTATATGGGGTCACAACAGGAAATTTGAATAAAGCGGTTAGAAGAAATTTAGGCCGCTTCCCTGATGATTTTATGTTTCAGTTGACTCTTCGACTTTACGCAAGCCCTGCCCTTCAGGGCAGGGATAGTATGAAACGCTCAGGGTTGACTCAGTCTGAAATGGAATCTTTAAAATTCCAATTTGGAAGCTTAAAAAGAGGTACTCACTCGAAATATTCTTCATAACTATATAATTTGAGGACACATGGACGATAAAAATATGCTTGAAAAGAAATTTCACAACGCAATGTTGGAGGTCTATTTTAGGGCAAAGAAAGAATGTAATTATATGCAGCGCGAAATTTATTCTTGGAGAGTTAGAAATTGACGGAACAACATTTTGATTACCAGTTTGAGTGGGATCCTTTAAAAGCAAGGTTAAATGCGAGAAAGCATGGTGTGTCGTTTGAACGGGCTGCTGGTGTTTTCCTCGATCCCAATGCCTTATCTATCTATGATGAAAGACATAGCCTTAAAGAAGAACGATGGATCACTCTTGGATTGGATCAATCCGGAGCACTGATTGTCGTATGTCATACGTTTAAAGACGTGGATAAACTATCTGGTCCGAGTATAAGAATCATTTCCGCTCGAAAGGCAACCAAAAAGGAAATTGAACAATATAAGGAGAATTAGAATGAGAAAAGAATACGATTTTTCAAAAGCCCAGCGGGGAAAATTTTATCGTAAGGGAGCACAGTTAAGGTTCCCGATTTATTTGGATCTGCCTTTGCAAAAACGACTTCAAAATATTGCCTCCAAGAACCATGAGCAATTGAGAGAAGTTGTTCAGCGTTTGCTGAAGAAGGAACTCCATATTAATTAAATTTTTTTTATTGAGAAAGAGGAATAAGGCAGAAATTGATTTCTGGACCCAGGGACAAAGAGCGTTTGATATCTGGCATGCGGTCCGCAATCCCAGCCGGGAAGTTAATGCGATGAAACCGTTGCGGTTGGGGCGGGGGAAGGGCTGAGGGGAAACAGATTTTCGAACCGCGTAGGTTAGAAATGGTATTTGTCTACGGGTAAGAATTGGTTAATAAAGAGCGACACTTCTTTTGAGAAAAAGAGTATCTGTTCTTAGATAACTTGTATTTAGGAGGAGATGTGCTTAATAAAGCTGAAAAGCAAGAAATTGAAATTATTGTATCGAATATTTTAAAGAAAAAAGTTTTTTTTTACTGTTCACTAGCTGTTTTAATATTCGGCGGGAGCATGTACGGAATTTATTTAGAAATAAGAAAAATAATCATTGAGAAGGTTGTTGAACAGTTTAATGAACCAAAAATTCAAGAAATTTTACAAGAAGTAGCATCCAATGAAGCAAAAAATATTATTGAAAACAGATTAAATCCAGAAATCTCAAGAAGTAATAGATTAATTACAGAGAATAGATCACAACTTGAGAGCGAAATTCGAGAAGTTAAAAAAGAAACAGAATATTTTAGAGATTATCTTGAAGGGAAGAAGCTAAGTTTTTCAAAGGAGTTTGATACTTTAAAAGAACAAGTTGATTTCTTAAAACAAAGAAATATGCTGACATCTTTAGCTGATGAGGCTATTTCTTCGGGGAGTTCTAGAGCATTTGAAGAGTTAAAGAAAATACAAGTTGCGAGAGAATTAGAAAATGCAAAATCATCAGAACTCTCTAGAATATACAATTTCTATGCAGTAATGACTAGGATTGAAGGAGTTAGTATTGCTGCAACAGATCCAAATGGTACGAGAGCAGTAGATAAGGAGATTTCAACCGATGTTTTATTAAATGATTTAGTTAATCATTCCGACTGGCAAATTAGAGCTAAAGCAGCGGAATTACTTAAGGACCGAAAAGAAGAGGGGGTATCAGATTTATTATTGGACGCCGCAAAAAATGACCCTCGATTAGATGTTAGAAAGATTGCTCACAAATCATTTGCTATTCTTAATGGTATAAAATCTCCAGATGTTTTTGATGTCGAATGTACGATTGAATTACTGCAAAAGAAAAAAGATGTACCGCAATCTAATCAGAAATAAAAAAATGATATCAGCTTTTAATAATTTCAAATGAAAGAAACTAATTCCAAACCCCCTCAACACCCGGTGTTGCGGAGGTCCAATTTTCTGGTGGTCATCACCGCCCGCGGTGGGTCGAAGGGGATTCCTTATAAGAATATTGTGAAGCTGGCGGGGCGGCCGTTGGTTGAGTACAGTATTCGGGCCGCCCGGGGTTCGCGCTATTTCAGGGATTTTGATTTGATGTGTTCGACCGAAGATGCGAAGATCGCGCGGGTGGCGCGCGAAGGGCAAAAAGGAAACGGTTCTTTTAACTACTTTAAGAGGAATAAGGCAAAAATTGGTGATTATAGATTTTAGTTTTTAATATTCTAATTTGGAATTTTTAAAGGCATTCTTTAAATGAAAAAAAACTACAGAGTCTATTGGCTGATTGGATTGTTAATTCTTTCGACAGGCTGTATCGCCGCGCCGATTAATCGTTATAACGCCGCGCTTTATCATGATCAAGGGCTGTTGGCGGAGAAAAATGATGATTTCCTGGCGGCGAAAAAATGTTATGACCGGGCGCTCATGTATATGAGAATGGGATCTGCACCGAAAGCGGGGATTTCGATGGGCGCCTATAATTTGGGCCGGGTGGCGGGCTATCTTTGTGATTTTGATATAGCGGAACAATTGTTGTTAGAATCTCTGAGACTGCAGGAGGCGGTTCCGTCATCGGATGATCCGGACCATGCGATTTTAAGTATGCGGTTTTTTGAAATCGCACGTTTTTATTATGATTTGGGACGATATAAGGAAGCCATCCCTTATCTTGAACGCGGGATTCCGATTGCTGAAAGTTTGGATGTTGAAAGCATTGACCCAATCGCCTACGCGAATGTCCTCGATGAGTATGTGATCGCTTTAAAACAAACGAATGATTTTGATCGGGCTCAAGAAATTGAAGCAAAGGCCGGGAAAATCCGCAGCAGTCACGCGGGACAAAATCCAGTCTTGATCCCGAGAAGATATAACCAAAATTGTAAAGAGGCGTTAAATGAAGAAAAATAAACCCCCTCAACACCCGGTGTTGCGGAGGTCAAATTTCCTGGTGGTCATCACCGCCCGCGGCGGGTCGAAGGGGATTCCGCATAAGAATATTGTGAAGCTGGCGGGGCGGCCGTTGGTTGAGTACAGTATTCGGGCCGCCCGGGGTTCGCGCTATTTCAGGGATTTTGATTTGATGTGTTCGACCGAGGACGCGAAGATCGCGCGGGTGGCGCGCGCGTGCGGGTGTGCGGTGCCGTTTTTAAGGCCGAAGAAGTTGGCCGGCGATCGGACCAAAAGTATGGATGTCATTTTGCATGATTTAAAGAAGATGGAGATACTCGAGGGCAAGCGTTACGATTACGTGATTTTGCTGCAGCCGACGTCGCCTTTGCGCACGGCGAAACACCTCGATGAAGCAATTACGCTGGCGCTTAAACACAAAAACAAATGCGACGCGGTCGCCTCGGTCGTTGAGCCCAGGCACCTGCCGTACCAATTGCGCCAGATCGGCCCCAAAGGTTATCTTAAACATTATCTCAAGGCCGCCGCGCAATATACCCGGCGCCAGGACAACGCCGGGGTGCTGGCCTTAAACGGCGCGATTTATATCACCAGGCGCGATGTGATTTTAAAACAGAAGAGTTTTTATGGCACTCGCTGCCTTCCCTATATAATGGGGCCGGAGGCAAGTGTCGATATTGATACGCCGGCGGATTTGGCGTATGCGGAGTTTTTGTTAAGTCGCAGGAGAAAAAATGAACTGTAGATCAGGTGCCCCAGGTGCCCAGTCCCCAGCGTCCCAGTCATTAGGACCGTTCTGTAATAAGAAAATTAGCTGGGGCACTGGCGACTGGGTATCTGGGGCACCTACTCAATCTGTTATGATTATATGAAACGTCTTAAAACTTTATTCCTCTATCTAACCTACTACCCCTACCGCACCCTTGCGCTGGGCGTGGTTCTCCTTTTAAGCGCCGGGCTTGAATTCGTCAGTCTGTCGTTATTTGTTCCGATCCTCGAATACATCCAGCAGGACGGACTACAGCGGGCGAATAATGTGATTGTGAATGTGGTGCTGGATGTCTTTGGCGTCCTGGGGATCGAGGCGTCGCTTTTTAATCTTTTGTTGTTCGCGTTTTTGGCGTCGGTCTTTCAGTTCGTGATGGTCTTCTGGCAGAACGCCCTGACCGCGCAGTTGTTTTTTCCGGTCAGAAAAAAGATCCGCGATGAATGTTTCAATAATTTGATGGACTCATCCATCGCGTATTTCACCAACAAAAAAAGCGGCGAGACCGTCAATGTCATGACCGAACGGATCGACACGGTCGGTTACACGATCAATACCTTTATTCTTCTGGTCGCCGACGGCCTGCTGGCCATCGCTTATGTGCTTTTTGTCCTGCTTGTGTCCTGGAAGATTTCGGCGCTCGTTTTGGTCCTGGCGTTTATTAAATATCTGATGACGACCGCCTTTGTCCATCGCTCGCGCTTTTTGGGAGAAGAGTGGCTGAAGAAAGGCAAGGAACAGACCTCACGCCTGCTTGAGAGTATTCAGGGGATCCGCCTCATCAAATCCTTCAGCCGCGAAGCGCACGAGAAAAAACGTTTCGCCGCCACGACAGAGAGTTACGCGAACATCCAGATCCAATACACCATGAATGAAGAATGGATGAAACTCTGGGATAGTATCCTCGGGCCGCTCGCGTTTTTTGCGATCATCCTGGTTTCGGTCAATATGTTGAAGTTAGGCGGCAGTTATATCCTGGTTTATCTTTTCACCCTGATGAAAATGATCCCGAAACTGACCAAGATCAATGTCAACCGCAACCAGTTGAGCGTCAATCTGGCCAACACCGACGCGATTTTGGATCTGCTGGATAAAAGTAACAAGCCGTACGTGCAAACCGGCGAGGCGCGCATGGAAGAGTTCAACCGTGAAGTCTTCTTTGATCAGGTCAGCTTTTCTTATCAGGCCAAGGAAAACGTTTTGGACGCGGTTTCTTTCGTGATCCAGAAAGGCAAACGGGTCGCGATCGTCGGCGCCTCCGGAAGCGGGAAGTCGACGTTGATCAATCTCTTTTTGCACCTTTACGACCCGACGCAGGGAACCATCCTGGTGGATGGCAAGGACCTGCGTACCTTTGACCTTGCGAGCTGGCATCAGCTTTTGGGATTTGTGGACCAGGACACGTTTATTTTTAACGACACGGTTTTCACTAATATCGCTTACGGCAAACTGGAGGCCACCGAAGCCGAAGTGATCGCCGCCGCGAAGAAGGCGCATATCCATGAATTTATTTTGACGCTGGAAAAAGGTTATCAAACGATCCTGGGCGAACGCGGCGTCAAATTCTCCGGCGGGCAGAGACAACGCATCGCCATCGCGCGTTCGATCATCAAAAAACCGCAAATCCTGATTTTTGATGAAGCGACGAGTTCGCTGGATTCCATTTCGGAAGAAATGATCAAACAATCGATCGATGAGATCAGCCGCGAATGCACCACGATCCTGGTCGCGCATCGGTTATCGACGGTCCGTAACGCCGATTGCATCCTGGTTTTGGAAAAAGGCAAGATTGTCGAATCCGGAAATCACGCGCAGTTGATGGAACGCGACGGGAAGTATCGGCAGTATCATGAGGCACAGGTGGAGGTCTCTTAAAAAATATCGGGTGCCCCAGTGTCCCCGTCCCCAGCGTCCCAGTTTCTAATGGAGCATCAGTCAATAAAGACTGGGATACTGGCGACTGGGGCACTGGGGACCCTTATCAAAAGGAAAAATAAATGATCTCAGCCTTGTTATGCGGTCGAAAAGGAAGTGTCGGCTTCCCGGGAAAAAATGTTTATCCGGTCTTGGGCCACCCGCTCGCGTATTATCCTATGCAGGCGGCCAAACAAGCGCGGCTGATCGATAAAGTTTTTTTATCCACGGATTGCGAACAATTGATGGCGCTGGCGCAAGAGAATAACGTCGAAGTGATCCAGCGTCCGGCGTATTTGTGCACCAAAGAGGCGTTGGGCGAAGACGCGTTTGTTCACGGGTTTAAGGAGATTGAAGCGCGTCAGGGCAAACAGGAGTTGATCATTCTTTTGTTTTGCAACGCCCCGACCGTGACCCCCGAACTGATCGATGAAGGGATCGAGGCGCTGCGCAAAAATCCATCCTATGATTCCGCGGTCTCGGTGTCGCGTTACAACATGTGGAGCCCGCT
>JAHFFY010000075.1 GCA_023247705.1 Candidatus Omnitrophota bacterium
GCCACGCCGCAAAATCCTCCTCCCGCGCATAACGCAGCGCGGAATCGACCGGAAACCGTGTCGTGGCAATGACCCGCGCCCCGGCGCGCAGCATCATCAACGTCGCCTGATAACCGATCTTCAGACGGGAACCGGTGATCAACGCGGTCTGTCCGGTTAGGGATGCTGACTGAAAACGTTTCTGATAATTAAAATCCGCGCAACGCGGACAAAGTGCGTCATAAAAAAAATGCAGGCGTGTAAATTCTTTTTTGCAGATATAACAATTGCGGGGCGATTTCAGTTCCGGACGTTCGGATTTTGATGAAGTCTCATTGTGCGTAATCTTCGGCGGCGCAGTAAAGACCGCTGCCCCGCGCGCCACCCGAATCCCGGTCGTCGCCCGGGCCAAGCGTTCAACCGCAACGATATTCCGGCGTTCGGTTTCTCTGATTATGCTTTTGCGCTGACGCATTTCCCCGCGCGTCGGACGAGACAACTTTCCGGCCGCGCTCAAAAGCGCGATGCGCTGTTCTTCGGAAAGCTGCGCCAGTTCTTCACTATTATTCAACAAATCTTCGAGGAGTTTGACACACTGTGCAATTTCTTGAGAGGAATATTTTACGTTAGGATGAGGATTAGGAATAGGCATAAAAATATTGTTACTGATTAAATCTTTTAAGAATCCTCCAGGACTCCAATTTCCATTCTAAAGACCTGGCCAATGCCGGGCTTGTGGAAGGTAAATAATGAATATTTTCTCTCAAATGACCAAAATAATCTCTAAACGCATACCAGGCCGGTCGGCCGTTACACAAAACGTGTTTCACCTGCGGATAAATCTTAAAAAACGCTTCGAAATTATTCAGTTTGGGATTCTTGATTGTCGCGTCGGCAGAACCTGCTCTTAGCCCACTTTCATAAACGTCCCACAAAGTGATACGATGTTTCAGAACCCAACGAAGACGGCGGCTATATTCCCATTCGCAATTGCCATGAAGCAACATCATCATGATCCGCCAGAAACAATTATTATCATTGCCATAGTATTCCTGTTTTTCCAGAGACTTGATTCCGGGAAGAGTCCCCAGGATCAGAATAATACAGCGTTCATTCACGACCGGCGGAAAACCGGTGACGCGCTGAGGTGATATTTTCTCCTCTAAAATTTTTTCTCTCCTCGAAAATATATCAATTCATTTTTGATCAATGACTATTCTTTTGATAAGCCGTGTATTTATCGGATCTCCCCTTGGACACCGCCATGGGATATTTTTTGATATTCTTGGCGAGTTTGGTCTCAATCGCATTCTTTAAATCAATCTGGTTGAGTTGGCAAAAATCCAAAAGGTAAATCGCGATGTCAGCGAGTTCGTCCTCGATCTGTACGCGTTTGGTCGGATCTTCCATGACCGCGCGGGATTCTTCGGCGGAATTGCTCCACTGGAAATGCTCCATCAGCTCCGCCGCTTCGATGGCGATCGACATGCTCACATTCTTCGGTGAATGAAACTGCACCCAATCACGCTTCCGGATGAAGGTGGCGATTTTTTGGTTCACATCAGTCAAATCAAGTTTACTGTCGAGTATATTCATTTTGATGTTCCTCTAGCAAAATCCAATTGCGTACGCGCAGGTGCAATTGGATTTTTAATCTTTTCTCACCAATCGATTATTCCTAAAAGTCAAAACCTGCATCAAACGGTCAGGCCCGAAATCGTACGTCCATTCATCCACATTGATCCATCGCGTGCATTCCTCAGCATAAAGATAAAAACCTTCATCCCGGTAATGGATCTCGGTTGCGGACTCCTCCCGCGTGTCTGTCGACGTCGGTGGACCATATTTCATCTGGACGACCGCTTTGGAATCACCTAGCTCAACGATCGGTTCATTCTCGGGAGACGGATCAAATCCGTACCCCCCGGTTGAAATCAAGGCCAATTCGCCGTTCTCGAAAATCAACGTCCGGATAAAACGCTGCGACCCGAAATTGTAAGTCCATTCTTCAATATTCACTTCGATGGTGTGTTCGCTGGCCAGACGATAATTGTCCAGATTTCGTGTACGTTCCGGCTGATCCTGACGATCGATGAGAGCCTCGGATTGTTCTTCCTCCTGCTTGGGTCTCCGCACAATCCTGCGGTATCTGCGGATCGTCTTTTCTTCCCGGTGCTGATCGATATAGGTCGGCGCCCCGCACAACCGCTCGACCTCTCTTTTGTGTTTCCCGGTGGAAACGATCCGGTTCCCGCAATAAAAACTATCGGCATTGGCTTCTTGAGCGAAGGAAAAAATCAATGCAGCAACGGTCAAATTGAAAATAAAACGAATCATCGGTTCAACTCTTTAATTTTCTGATCATTTCAGCGGTTTCTTTTCCTAACGATTCAATTTCCGCCTGAAGTTTTTCGTCTTTCAAATTCCCCTCGGCGTTAAAAGCCTCAGCGGCATTGGAAACCGCGCGCTGATGAGGCAAAACAAAAACACCGATATTTCCCAAAATCGAACGGACCGTGACCAACCCTCTTAATCCACCCAAGGCGCCGGGCGAAACGCTCATCAAAGCCACAACCTTATCTTTATAAGCAATCAACGGCGATTCGTTTTGTTCTCTCCGCGATGCCCAGTCAATGACATTTTTTAACAGCGGAGAAATCGAACTATTGTATTCCGGCGAAGAAATCAAAAACCCGTCGTGGGTGGCCATCAAGGATTTTACTTTCTTCGCATTCACCGGCATCCCTTCCTGGGCCTCCAGATCTTGATCGAATAACGGCATGGGATAATCCCTAAGATCAATCATGGTCACCTCGGCGCCGGCTTTCTTCGCTCCGCCGGCGGCGATCTTGATTAATTTTTTGTTAAACGATTCTTTGCGGGCGCTCCCGGCAAAGGCTAAAATTTTGGGAGTATAAGCCACGTCTCCACTCCTCTCTTAAACTGCTCATTTTTATTTTATACTTAGCGCTTTAATAATCGGCGCAGAGGAATTCTTGCCTGTGTCGCAAGAAAACCAATGCGCTCCCCAGGGATTTAAAGAAACAAAGAGTCCTTCCCTGCGGATTTCGTTGACATTGCGGTCGTAGGTCTGCTGGGTCATATGATCGTTCAGATGAATGGTTGCTGCGTTCGTTGATAAAGATGGCATAGCTATTCTGGCCTGTGATTCAACAGCTGCAAAATTGACCACGATGATTTTCCGTCGATTACCAAGCGTCCACATCCAGGCCAGGAGATTATGAAAACTTTCGTTCTGAGCTCCAGCGCTTTTCACCTCAAGCAATTGCCACTGGCCGGAATCGAGGATTTCATCATTGATAAATTCCAATAGCGCGTTATAAAATGCGCTGCTTGTTTGATCGACCGGTTCGAAAGGTTCTCTCCCCAACTGGACCGGGATGCGGATCTTCTTGCCTTCGAATTGTCCATCGAAAACCAGCATCATCCCCGGGACCGTCATGGCAATCACGGCTGCGGCGCGAGCGTGCTCCGGCGGCATTGCGGCCAAAGCCCTCGGTTCGTCGTGATTCTCGATGAAACGAATGGATTTGTTTTGGTATGTCTGGTCCGCCCCAAGATGGCCGCGAACATCGTCCGCTCCTGAATGAAAAAGCCGGTCATACAATTTTTTGTCGTAGGTATAATCAAAACCCATCTGCTGAAGCTTCCATTCCAAATCCCAATACGCCTCGGCAATGAAAATAAAATCCGGAAACTTTTTTTTCACCCGCTTGATCGCCTTCGTCCAAAATTCCCCATCAGGCATCGATTTGCCATCCCAAAACCCCTTCCAGGTCGATTGAAAAACCCGGTTGATCAAAAGCATCGCCATATCGCAACGCAGACCGTCGCAATACGGCGCGATGGTCAGGATCACATCGATCATGGCCTCGCGTGTTTCCTTCGCGGTATAATTCAGCTGCAGCGTATCCGTCCACGGCGGGAAATAAGGGTCTCTCCCGTGCGCAATGAAAACACCCGGGGAGGTATTAGAGAATTCTTCTTTTTTAAAAGAATTTAATTGTTCCGAAGAAATTTTGAAAAATCGATCGGGATAGAATTGGACCCAGGGATGATCCAAGCCGGTATGATTGGGGACAAAATCCAGAATCAGTTTTAGCCCCGCCTCATGAAGTGTTTTCTTCAAATTCTTCAAATCAGACATGGTCCCAAAACGTCCGTCCGGCTCATAACAGCGCACCGCATACGGAGATCCCGGCACATCCTCCTTGGTCCATTGACCTAACATTCTGGAATATTCCGTCCTTAATTCCGGAAGTGTTAGCGCAACCTGACGCGACGCCTCGCTACGCTGCCACATCCCCATCATCCAAACGTAATCAACCCCTTTTTTCCTTAAATCTGTCCAGATCCGATTGGGAATATTTTTGAGCCGCACCTCTTGGCCCGTCTCCTTCGACAATCGATTGAGCAAAGTCATCGTATTGATCTCATACAGAAGCGGGTGTTGGTTTGCCGGCATTGTTTTGTCCTTTACTGTGGTCAAATTGATATTTGGCCATTTGATGGATGAGTTTGGCGACAAGCCCGGTCCAGCCCGTCTGATGCTGGGCCCCGACCCCGCGACCGGAGTCGCCGTGAAAATATTCAAAAAATAAAATATAGTCGCGCCAGTGAGGATCCCCCTGAAATTTTTTCAACTCTTTATAAACCGGACGCACGCCGCGATCGTCTTTGCGGAAAATCTTGACCAGACGCTCCGCGATCAACTGCGACACCTCCCAGAGCGTCAGCTTGTTGGTTGAACCCGTCGGAGTTTCAACCTTAAAATCATCGCCCAGATAATAATGAAATTTCTGTAAAGATTCAATCAATAAATACGTCACCGGAAACCAGATCGGCCCGCGCCAATTCGAGTTTCCGCCGAATAAACGCACATTGGATTCACCAGGCGCATATTTGACTTTGAACTCCTGGCCCTGGGCCGAAAACACATACGGATTTGCTTCGTGATATTTCGAGAGGGTACGAATCCCGTAATCACTAAAGAATTCCTGTTCGCTCAAAAGTTTTATGAGAATCTTTTTTAGTTTCTCAGGATTGACCAGGGACAAGACCCGACGGTTTTGCATTCCGGTTGTGTGCAGACAGGAAATATTCGAACACAACTCCGGTCGGTTATTTAAAAACCATTCCATTCGTTTCTTAAATCCGGGCAGACGGTTGATGGCTTCCGGCGTCAAAACCTCGATTGCCAAAAGAGGGATCAACCCAACCATTGAGCGGATCTTGAACGGAATGCTCGTATCGTTCCCATGCGCCACATCGAAATAAAAACCTTCCTCTTCATCCCACAAACTGATCCCTTCCTGCCCCATATTGTTCATCGCGTCGGCGATATAGATGAAATGCTCAAAAAATTTGCTCGCGATGTCTTCATAGGCTTTATTGATCAGCGCCAGTTCCATGGCAATGGCCAGCATGTTCAAACAATACATCGCCATCCAGCTTGTCGCGTCGGCCTGATCCATATGTCCGCCGACCGGCAGCTCATGGCTGCGGTCGAAAAGTCCGATATTATCCATCCCCAAAAAGCCGCCTTCGAAAATATTGTTTCCCTCCTGATCTTCACGGTTCACCCACCAAGTGAAATTTAAAAGCAGCTTCTGAAAAACACGTTCCAAAAAAAGATAATCGGCGCGGCCATGCATCGCTTTTTCGATTTTAAAAATACGAAAGGCCGCCCAGGCCTGCACCGGAGGATTCACGTCGCTGAAATTCCATTCATAGGCCGGGATTTGTCCGTTGGGATGCATGTACCATTCGCGGGTATACAACTGCAGCTGACGTTTGGCAAAATCCGGATCGATCATCGCGAAAGGGATCATATGAAATGCGGCGTCCCAGGAGGCGAACCACGGGTATTCCCATTTGTCCGGCATCGAAAGAATATCTTCGGAATAAAAATGTTTCCATTGCGCATTGCGGCCGTATTGGCGTCCTTCTGGTGGGGGGATTTTATCGCCGCTAAGCCACTCCCGAATCACATAGTGATAAAATTGTTTGTTCCACAGCATCCCGGCGAACGCCTGTCGCTGGATATTACGTTCATCATCGGATAATTTAAACGGCGTCACCTTTTGATAAAACTCATCCGCCTCCGCCTGACGCACCTGAAAAATCGTATCAAACTCCTTGCCCAACGGCTCTTTCAAAAATTCCTGATCGCACAGGCGCAAATGGATCACTTCCGTCGCACCGGGCTTGACGTTCAAAATATAATGAAACGCCATTTTGGTTCCGGTTTGATGTGGATTAACCGCGTCTTTCTTCTGATGGATCACATAATCATGAAACGCGTCTTTCACAAAAGGACTGTCATTGGGCGAATCAAACAAAAGGGCCTGATTGGTTACGTTGTCCGTGAATAAATATTCTAGGGCGACATCGCCATAAAGCCATCGTTTGCCTAAAGACGGATGTTCGGCTTCGATGATCGCGTGAGAGTCTTTGCGCAACATTTTCAATCCCGGCTTGATGGCCCCGTCTTTCCACGACCAGGTATTGCGAAACCAGAGGGTCGGAAGCAGATGAATCGTTTTTGTCTCCGACCCGCGATTAACAACCGAAATCTTGGCCAGGATATCTTCGGCGTCGGCCTTGGCGTATTCGATGAAGACATCGAAATAACGGTCTTCGTTAAAAATTCCGGTATCGAGCAATTCGAATTCCGGATCATCGAGGCCCAGGCGTTTATTTTCTTCGATCAATTGCCGGTAAGGAAATTTCCGGTGGGGATATTTATACAAACATTTCATGTAGGAATGCGTCGGGGTATTATCCAGATAGAAATAATATTCCTTGGGGTCTTCGCCGTGATTGCCTTCGGCGCTGTTTAAACCAAAAAATCTTTCTTTAAGGATTTCGTCTTCGCCGTTCCAAAGGCTTAAGGCCAGACAGAGCCGTTGATGATTGTCGCAAATCCCGGCGATGCCGTCTTCGCCCCAGCGGTAAGCGCGCGAGCGGGCGTGATCGAACGGAAAAAAAGTCCACGCCTCGCCGTTGGGGCTGTAGTCCTCGCGGACGGTGCCCCACTGACGTTCGCTCAAATACGGTCCCCACCGACGCCAATGAGCCTTCTTCTCCCGTTCTTCCTTAAGTCTGAGTTCTTCAACACTCATTTTGATTGCCTTTCCAA
>JAHFFY010000002.1 GCA_023247705.1 Candidatus Omnitrophota bacterium
ATGATGTATTACAATTGCAAACGGGCGCATTCAACGCTCGGTTATCTGAGCCCCGTTGCATACGAAAAAAAGCACGCAGTATGTCTTAACTGATTGTCCACTGGTTGGGGGAAGGTCAGTGTCAGAAGTGATGGGGATGCTGAAAGGAAAGACGGCGATCAAAATGTTCCAGAATTATCCTGAGATGAAGAAGAAACCGTATTGGAGGAATCATTTTTGGGCGAGAGGATATTGTGTGAGCACGATTGGGCTGGATGAAGAGAAGATCAAGAAATATGTGCAATCCCAGGAAGAACAGGAACGACAGGAAGAATCTCAACAGCAGGAATTCGGCTTTTATCCGAGGTTTTTCAGGTCACCGCCTCTGGCGGTGGTAATTGACTTTTTTTCTCGGTCACTTTTTCTTTAAGATAAGGAACGAAGGCGTTGCCGATTCCGGTTGAAATCAATAAGGCCGCCAGGGTCACCGCAATCGAATAGATTGGGCTTCCCAACAACAGGACAAATTTTTGCAGCAATGGGATTTCGATAAACATGAAGCCGATCCCCCACGGGCTAAAATAGGTGATGAATTGTCTGCGCATGGTCGGTGACTTCAACAATAATTCGGACTTTTTGGCTATATAAAGGGGAAAGAGAATAAAAAACAAAATAAAAAAGACCGCCTGGACCAACACCAACGCCTGCGTCATAAAAATAATATGCCCGGAGTGATGAAGCCGGGAGACGGCAAACGGATTAAACGAACTCAGCTTATAACATTTGTAAAAGAAAGGTGCGTCGTTGGTCACAACCGAAATATCGTAGGGATAATCCGCCTGGGCTTGGGCTTCTATCCCTTGCGTGAAGGCTTGCGCGTAGAGCGTGAAAAAAATTTTGTCCGGATAATCGGGATTGTCTTACGGAGAAATCTTCGTGGTGTTGTGGTTTTCAAAATAATTTTTGATCGTTTTTCTTTCTTTAGCGCAGAGCGGTGCTCAAGAGATAAGAAACAACTTTATGTGTCGCGGTCTTCTTCGGTGATTTTTCAAAAATATAATAAGCGTTCGCCCCCGATCCTGTAGCCCAAAACAGCGTAGGGGATAATGATATAATTGATAAACATAATTTATTTTTAGAAAATTGTTGAATGTGGGGTATATTCGGACTTAAATAGATAGCTATTTCTAAAGATTTTAGTAAAAATGGACGGTTGAGATTTGTATTGCGCTTTCGCCGATAGCCGTGTATTTATATATCTATTGTCAATGATGATAGAGACAACCCCGTCACACCTCGTAGGTGTGAAAGAGGGTATCTCTGCGCAACGGTAATACAGACATTATAAATTTTATGGATATTCTACTGAACCTGGAACAATTTGTCCCATCGGAGGTCTGCTTGCAATGCGATGGGTGCTGCCGTTTTAAAGAACAAGAGAGCGTCTGGCGCCCCAAGATGTCCGAGGAAGAAATTCAGTCTGGAATCAAAAGCGGATTAGCCGAATTGATTCTGCGCAAGAACATGGATGGAGAATCCGGATATATCAAAACGGTTTGTTCGCAAGGCAAACATCGGTGTTCTCATTTTGAATTCAAGACCAACACTTGCGGCATTTATTCAGCGCGGCCGTTTGAATGTCAGCTCTATCCGTTTGTGCTCACTCGCCGCGATCAGCAGGCGGTGGTTTGTGTCCATCGGCCTTGTCCTTTTATCCAGCAGGAATTTCAGACAGAGAAATTTGTCCGGTATGTGGTTTATCTTAAAAATTTTTTTTTGTCCTCCGCAGTGACCGATTTCTTGGCAAGAAACCCTTCTTTGATCGGTGAATACAAAGAATATCAGGACGAATTGGAATATCTTTTTTCTCTGATTTTTTAATGATGATTATTTTGACGGCCGGATATGAGAAAAACTTATTAAAGCTTCTTTCTATTCAACGAAATTCTAAATCTCTCGCCAGTATCGATATCGCAAGCGAGAGATTTAGAGTTGGAGAGGAAAAGCTCAATAATAAGAAAGTGATGACATGGGACAGGATTCTTTATTAACGCAAAAAAAATTTATCGAAGGGTTCCTGGGCCGGCAATTCGCCCATCTTTCCGCTTTTACGTTCGCGAATATTTTCATTTGGAGCGATTTCTTTGGTTTTCGTTTTGAAGTCATTAACAATTTTCTTTGTGTTTTTGCTGATCATTCGTCAGGGACATTTTTATATTTACCTCCGTTAGGGAAAATTACCGATAAGATGTTATTTTGTTCGACCATTGCAGAATGTTTCGAAAAGATGGAAGCGGTCAACCGCGGAAACGACGTATCCCGCGTTGAGAACATGGACCAAAGCCGCTTGGGATTTGTTTCTGGATCATCTGGAATGTCGTCTTACCGGAAATCATACGATATCTGTTATTTCAGGGAAGATATGGCGGGACTCAAAGGCAATGATTTCAAATCCAAGCGGTCGTCTTATAATTACTTCGTAAAAAATTACCGGCATTTTTTTCAGCCATTTACAACCTCCATGCGTGAAGATTGCTGCCGGCTTTATGATCGTTGGGCGGAAAATCGGTTGTCGAAATATCAGAAAGATATTTATGCCCAGCTGATTCACGAGAACCGGATCGTTCACCGGCTCGCGATGGAATATCAAAAACAGCTGGGGTTGGTCGGGCGTGTCGTTGAGGTGGATGGCAAGATCGCCGGATACACCTTCGGATTGCCGGTGCATCCGGATGTTTTTTGTGTGCTGTTCGAGATTGTTGATCTTACGATCAATGGCCTGGGCGTTTATATTTTCAAAACCTTTTGCGACGATCCTCAGCTAAAACCATATTCGTTGATCAATGTCATGGATGATTTTGAGATGGATAATATCAAGGAAATCAAAGAATCGTTTCATCCGGTTCTTCTCGTCCCTTCCTATACGGTTACACAAAAATAAGAGAAATTATTTTGAAGGGGGGCATTGAATTGACAGACAAAGTTTTTTCGTTAAGGCGGGATGTTGAATTTGTTGTCTTTGATATCGAGACAACGGGACTGTCGGTCCACAACGGCGACTGCATCATTGAATTGGCCGCGTTGCGCATTAAAGACGGCAAGCCTGCGGAAGAATTTCATTCCTTTGTCGATCCGCACCGGGCACTTTCTTGGGACGCGTTTCAGGTGAACGGGATTTCTCCGGCGATGATCAGAGGCGCTCCGTCCCGCGAAGATGTTTTACCGACCTTGATGGATTTTTTTAAAGACGCTTATGTCGTTGGACATAACATTAAATTTGATTTGAAATTTTTGTTTCATGAATTGTCGTTAATTGGCTTAAAACCCCGCGAGGATTTCGAGGCAATCTGCACAGTCAAGATGGCGCGGATGTTGCTGCCGGAATTGGGCCGCTATCCTTTGTGGTTCGTCGCGGAATCGTTGGGAATAGAATCGCGTCAGGAACACCGCGCCCTGGCGGATGTCTACTTGACGTTTGAAGTTTTGACCCGGCTGATGAAGATTGCGCAACGGCGGGATATCTGTGATCTGAAAACATTTTTGTTTTTGTTTGGCCAGGAAATGATGAAGAAAAGACCCAAGCAATCTGCTCAAGAATCAATCGACATCCTGCCGCTGATCGAGGAAGCGATCCGGACCGCGAAATCATTGCACCTGGCTTATTTTTCGCGTTCCCAGGGCGCGATGACGTTCCGCAAGGTTGATCCGCTGGAAATCATCAAGACGAAGAATGATGTTCAGCTCAAGGCCTTTTGTCATTTGAGAAACGAAGAGCGCTGTTTCAAGATTGAATGGATTAGGGAGTTTAAGGTCGTCTGAAAAGTTGATATGGAATATTGTTTGATTAAAAGTTTTGAATTTAAAGGAAATAGCCTGGAGCTACTTGAGCTCTTTAAAGAAGAGCCCTTTGTGTTTTCTCTTGGGAGTTATTTGACCGCAAGGTCCGGCGGACGGTTTTCTTTGATCGGGTTTGATCCGTACGAAACGTTCCGGCATCGCAGTGGCAACGGATTGGATTTGTTAAAGAAGAAATTTTTAAAATATTATCAGACCATTCCGGTCAGCGCGCTGCCTTTTGCCGCTGGTATCCTGGGGTTTTTGAGTTATGATTTCGGGCTGCATCTGGAAAATGTGTCGGTCCGTTCCAAAGATGATTTGCTGTTGCCGGATTTTTGTTTCGGGTTTTATGATTGTGTTTTGACGATCGATCACTGGGAAAAGAAATTGATCGTTTCCTCGTCAGGATTGCCGGAGAAAAACAGCCTGTTACGAAAGAAACGGGCCCAATGGCGCATGGAACAGGTTTTTAAAAAACTCACCCGTTATTGGACCGCCAAGGAAAAGTCGGCTCAAAATGTTTTTGGGAGGGAGGAAGAAAAAAAAGAATTACGCGGTGATATTAAAAGCGATTTTTCCCGAACGGTTTATTTAAAGGCCGTTGAGAAAATCCTCGATTATATCCGGCGCGGCGATGTTTATCAGGTCAACCTGTCGCAGCGGTTTGAATTGACTCAAAGCGGTTATGAGCGGGATCCGGTGCGGTTATATCAACGATTGTGCCGGGTGTCGCCTTCCAATTTCTGTGCGTATCTCGACGCGGGGGATTTTCAGATCATGAGCAGTTCGCCGGAACGTTTTTTACGAAAACAAAAAAAGATCATTCAAGCTTCTCCGATGAAAGGAACGCGCCCGCGTGGACGGAATACCACAGAAGACAGATCCAACCGGCAAGATCTTCTGAGCAGCCCGAAAGACCGGGCGGAGTTATTGATGATCACGGATTTGGTCCGCAATGATTTGGGCCGGGTTTGTCGTTATGGATCGGTCAAGGTTAAACGGATGCGGCGATTGGAAGAATATGCTACGGTGTTTCAAACAACCTCCACCATCGAAGGGACGATGCGGGACGATTGCGATGGATTTGACGCGATTAAGACATGTTTTCCCGGCGGATCGGTGACCGGCTGTCCGAAAATCCGGGCGATGGAGATCATCGAAGAATTGGAGCCACACCATCGCGGGATTTATACCGGGTCGTTGGGTTATATGAATTTCCGCGGCGATATGGATTTTAATATTTTGATCCGGACGTTGTTGAAATACTGGAATAAAATATATTTTCACGCGGGCGGCGGCATTGTGGCTGATTCTGTTCCCGAAAAAGAATACGACGAAACGCTGGTCAAAGCGAGGGCGTTAAGATTATCGTTGCAAGGGGCCGGACATGGATAAAAAAAATATTTTTCTGGACGGCGTTTGGGTGGATGTTACGGAGCGTTTCATCAAATCGTTATCGCCCGGCGTTCTCAAAGCGCGAGGTGTCTTTGAAACGATGCGGGCTTATCCTGGGCGGGCGGGGCCATCCCGGGTTGTGATTTTTAAGGCGAAAGACCATTTGATCCGGCTCAAGGAAGGGTTGAGTGTTTTGAAAATCAAAATAACGTATTCTTCGGAAGAGTTAAAGCGTTTGATGTTAGAAGCGCTACGCAAAAATCAGTTGGAAGAAGGACGATTGCGATTGATGATTTGGGCTCATGGAAGCAAGGTGCGTGTGGCTGTGATCGTTTGGCCGTATCATGCTTTTTTTTCTGCTGAATACCAGAAAGGATTCCAGGTCTGTATTTCCAAAATCAAACGAAACGAAAAATTTTTTAGTCCCGGGATTAAATCCTTGGATTATTTTTCTTTATTGAAGGCCTATCAGCGTGCCCGACGACAAGGAAACGACGAAGCGCTTTTACTGAATTCCCATGGAAAAATCGCGGAGGCCTCCCGGGCGAATATTTTTTGGATCAAGGACCAGGAGTTATTGACACCTTCTTTGGAGTGCGGATGTTTGAATGGAATCACGCGGCAGACCGTGATCGGCTTGGCCCGGAAGATGGGGATCAAAGTCAGGATGGTTCAGGCGTCGCCGGCGGAATTATTGGAAGCAGACGAGGCCTTTTTGACAAATTCAGTGATGGAAGTCATGCCATTAACGGAGATCAAGGGAAAGACGATCGGAAAAGGAATGGCCGGGGCTTTGACGAGGAAGATTTTAGCGGGGTACCGGCGTCTGATTGCAAACTGAAAGTTTTTCTTGGCCTTCCGGGCGCTAGCGCATATAATATACTCTTGTAAATTGAACAATTTCGATTGATGATCGTGCGCGGTTTGGCGAAAGACTTCCAACTCAATATGAGCCAAACCGCGCCTCTTCAATAATAAAGCAAAAAGGAGCCACCATGGATGAAATCTTAGAAATATTATCCAAAGATGCCCGTCTTCGTCCGGAAGAGATCGCCAGATTGACCGGGAAGAATGCAAGCAATATCAAGAAGACTATCAATCAATATGAAAAAGACGGCACCATTATCCAGTATAAAGCCGTCATTAATCAAGATATCGCCCGGGCCAATCAGTCGTTCGTGCGGGCTTTAATTGAAGTGAGCATTACCCCGCAAAAGGACGTCGGCTTCGATCATATTGCCGAGCGGATTTACAGTTTTCCCGAGGTGCTCAGCTGTTATCTGGTCTCGGGTTCTTATGATCTTCTCATTGTTGTTGAAGGAGATAATATTCAAACCGTCTCTAATTTTGTTGCGGCTAAACTTTCCCCGATGGAGAATGTCCGTCAGACGACGACCCACTTTTTGCTTAAGAAATATAAAGAAGATGGGCAGATTTTAAAGAAAGCCCCCCAACGCAAACAGCTTAATATTTCATACTAATAGGTGATGAATGCAAATTGCTAAAAAAGTTCAACTGCTAGCGCCGTCCGGAATTCGCGCTTTTTTCGATTTGGTGTTAAACATGAAAGATGTGATTTCTTTGGGCGTCGGCGAACCTGATTTTGTGACCCCGTGGCATATCAGAGAAAAAGCGGTGTTTTCTCTGGAGAAGGGATTCACTTCCTATACCTCTAATAAAGGGATGCCGGAACTGCGTCGCGAGATCGCCAATTTTTTGAGCCACCGTTATGGGATTAACTATCATTTTGAAGAAGAGATGCTGGTGACAGTCGGGGTGAGCGAAGGATTGGATTTAGCGATGCGGGCCATTTTAAACCCCGGCGACAAAGTGTTGGTCCCGGAACCGGCTTATGTTTCATATGGTCCGGTCGTGGAGTTAGCTGGCGGGAAGCCCATTTACTTAAAGACCGGTATCGAGAATCGTTTTAAATTGACCGCGAAACAGATCGATCAGGCCTGCACCAAAGGCGTTAAAGCCCTTATGATCAATTATCCGGCCAATCCGACGGGTGCGTCATTTACCAGAAAAGAGTTGCTGGACATTGCCCGTGTTGTGAAAAAACGCAATATCATTGTTGTCAGCGATGAGGTTTATGATGAATTGACCTATGATTTTGAACACACCCCGTTGGTTTCGTTGCCGGGAATGAAAAAGTACGTAATCTATCTCAATGGATTTTCGAAATCCTATGCCATGACCGGATTCCGTTTGGGATATGCCTGCGGGCCGAGTGACGTGATCGCGGCCATGACCAAGATTCATCAATATACGATGCTGTGCGCTTCGATCACCGGACAAATCGCCGCGATCGAAGCTTTGAAAAATGGATTCCAGGATGTCGCGGATATGAAACGGGAATACATGCGGCGCAGACGCTTTATCGTCGATGCTTTGAATTCGATCGGAATGACCTGTCATAATCCGGAAGGAGCATTTTATGTTTTTCCGTCGATTAAATCAGCGGGCGTGAATTCGCTGGATTTTGCTAAAAATCTTTTGCAGAAAAAGAAGGTGGCGATTGTCCCCGGGGTCGCTTTTGGAAAATCAACGGAAGGATATGTCCGGATGTCGTATGCCTCCAGCTATGAAAATCTGAAAGAAGCGATCCGGCGTATCGCCGAGTATCTTGGTAAGCCATATCATTCAGCAACAGCCTGATCTTTGCGGTTTGCAGCGCTGGAGAGAACGAATTTAAGAACGAGCATCTTCGAACATATGGAATGACCTATGAAGGAGTGGACTTTGAAAAAGAAAGAAAACCCCAATAAAAGCACGATGGATTTTGAGATTAATTTTATTGAAGGGATATTAAAACGGAAACCGGATTTTATCGAGGCCTTGATTGCTTTAGGCGATCTGTATACCAAGCGAGGTTTTTTTGAAAAAGGATTGGAAGTCGATCTGAAATTGGCGCAGCTGCGTCCGGACGATCCCTATATCCTCTATAATCTCGCCTGCAGTTATTCGCTGGTTAATAATATCGATGCCGCACTTCAGGTCATTAAACGGTCTGTGGATTTCGGTTATGATCATCTGGAGGGAATCGAACAGGATCATGATTTATCGAACCTGCACAAGGATGACCGCTATCAGGAATTTATTTCCGATCTCCTCAAGAAAAAAAATCCCGCACCCCAAGACTCGGTATGAAGACAGATGAGAAATCAGCCCGTTACCAGCAGCTCAAGCACCGGCTGTTTTTTATTCAGTTCTGTTTTAATCTGGTCTTTCTTGCCTGTTTCGCGTTTTCGGGTCTATCGGTTTATCTTAGAAATTATGCCCGGTATCTTGCTTCTTCGGTCTTGATCAGCAACAGTATTTATCTTTTGATCTTCAGTGTCACCCTTCAAGTGGTCACTTTTCCACTTACCTTCTTCGAGGAATTCATCTGGGAGCACAAATTCAATTTATCCAATCAGAATTTTTTTGCTTGGATCAAAGATTTTTTTAAAAAAGCATTTTTAGGGTTTGTTGTCCTTTTGTTGATGGTCGAGGCCGTTTATTTTTTTTTAGGCCGTTACCCGCAATGGTGGTGGCTGCAGGCCGCGCTGTTTTATCTCTTCGTCACTTTTTTCCTGGCCAAGATCACCCCGAACGTGATCGTCCCTTTGTTTTTTAAATATATTCCCTTACAAAATTCAGAATTAAAAAAGAATATCTTTCAGCTTTTTAAGAAAGCGAATGTTGCTTTGAAGGACATTTATGTCATTAATCTTTCTGCCAAGACCAAAAAAGCCAATGCCTTTATCTGCGGGGTCGGTGATACCAGACGAGTGGTGTTAAGCGATACGCTGGTCCGGGATTTTTCTCATCCCGAGATTGAAACCGTTGTGGCGCACGAGCTCGGGCATTATAAACACCGCGACATCGTTAAATTGATGACGATTAATGCGGTTGTGGTGTTGGCGGGATTTTTTGTGATGGACAAGCTTTTAAAAAATTCTTTGCCGCTCTTGGGTCTGCACCGGATCGATGACATCGCTTTTTTTCCGATGATTGTTATAACCTTTAGTATTTTGGGTCTGATGATGATGCCGTTGACCAACGGGTATAGCCGGTGGATCGAACGGAAGGCCGATCAGTTCAGCTTGACGCTCACCCAGAAACCGGAAGATTTTATAAGCATGATCAGAAAATTAGGCGAGATGAATTTGGCGGAGTTCAAACCATCCTGGCTGAATGAAATGATTTTTTATGATCATCCGCCGATCGCCGAGAGAATCCGCTTCGCGGAATGTTTTGTGAAAAAGGTTTGATGATTTGACGAGGGGCATCAATGAGCCGAGGTAGCACCTTCTTTAGTGTATTATTTTTTGTTTGTGTCTGGGGAGGCCGGGCCGCGGCGGTGTATGCGGGCGAGATTATTCCGGGCACGGACCAGTTGCCGCGCTACAACATTCACGCCACGGTCGACGTTTTAAATAAAAAGATCATTGCGACCCAGACCGTCATTTTTACCAATACCAGTTCAAAACCCATCAACGAATTATATTTTCATCTCTATTCTAATCGGCAGTACATGCCCCAAGAAAAAAAATTTATCCTGCGCTACGCGAGCTATTTCAAAGTGAATCCGTTCCCAGACGGTTTTCAATCGGGAGCCATCCATATTCGATCGGTTGCGCAAGGACAAGCACCGCTTGAATTCTTTATTGAAGGCGAAGATAAAACATTGTTAAAGATTCCGCTCGGACGGGATGTACCATCGGGAGGAAGCGTTGAGGTCAAGATCGATTTTGAGGTGACGATTCCGCACGCGTATGGACGGTTCGGCTGGCATGAGCAGATTTTCGCCTTGTCACGATGGTATCCGATTTTATCTGTTTTAGATGATCACGGGTGGAACAATCATCCGTTCTATCCTTTCCATCGTCCGTTTTTCAGTGAGTCGGGATATTATTCTGTTGATCTTGCGGTCCCGGCTGATCAAGTGGCCATTTATTCCGGTCAGTTAAAGGAAAGTATTTCCCAAAACGACGGGACAAAGATTTTAAAAATCGAATCCCCTCTGCCGATCCGGGAATTTACGTTAGCCATGAGCCCCGACTATCAAGTCCTGGAAAAAGATTTTCAGGGGATCAAAATCAAATCGTTTTATTTGCCGGGCAATGAATTTTATGCGAACGAAGCCCTGCAGGACGTCAGTGACTTGATGCAAGCGTACGGAAAACGTTTTGGCGCGTATCCTTATCCGGAATTCAGCGTTGCTCCGGTTTATCTGGGCTACGGTGGTGAGCAGATGTCGAATTTGATTTTTATCGACACACGCATTTTTCAGTTACCGAAATTTTTGACCCGGTATTTTGATTTCCTGATCGCGCATGAAACCGGGCATCAGTGGTTTTATAATCTGGTCGGGACCGATGAATTCAATCAGATGTGGATGGAGGAAGGCGTCAATTCCTTTTTTCTTCTGGATTACCTGGAAGACAAATACGGACCTAACGCAAAGGTCATGCATCTTCCGCAAAAAATCAGCTGGTTGCTCCCGGATTTTTCATTCCGCGAAGCGCGCGATACCCGTTATATGATGGTCGCCCGGACCAGTTTGGACCGGCCGATTGTCGGCAAGTTATCGAGTTTCAGCGAACCGAGCAGCATCTTTTCATTAACATATGGAAAAGGCGCTGGGGTTGTTTCCATGCTGCGCTTTATCATGGGACAAGAAGCGTTTGATAAGGCTTATCGACGGATTTTTGAGGAAATACGTTTTAAGAATCTTTCTTTGGATCAGTTGATGCGGATCTGCGAACAAGAAAGCGGAAAAGATCTGAAATGGTTTTTTACCCAATGGCTGGACACCGCAAAGCATTGTGATTATTCCATCGAAAAATCAGAAAATCATAAAATTGCCTTAAGCAACCGCGGCGGCATTGTGATGCCGGTGAAACTGAAAGTCCAGTATCGGGACGGCAGCGAAGAGGTCTTCAATTGGGACGGCGCTGAAAGAATCAAGGAAATTTCTGTTGATGATTCCAAGACAATTCAAAAGATCATTCTTGATCCTGATTGGGAACTTTTGGATATCGACCGGACCAATAATGTCTGGCCGCGTCAGCTTTATCTAAAACCCGTTCCGTTTTATATCGGCGTTTATGATTTTCCGGTTTTCTTGCCGGATGATTCCTATAATCTTGTCATCGGACCTGAGGTGACGGGTTCGGCGTTCGGCATCAAGGCATCGTTGCAAAAACCTTATGATCAAAATTTTTATGTCGGCAGCGGATATGTGTTCGCAGAAGGACTTTACAAATCCCGAGTCGGATATCAGGTCAACAACCTTTTTCGTTCACAGACCACCGCCGGCTTTGAGTTGTTCAACGTCAATGATGTGGACAGTGATGAAGAAGATTTGGCAGGGGGGAAGCTCTTTTTAAGAAAAGAATTATGGCCGGCCGCTTACGGGTTAGGCGAGATCAACGATCATATTTCTTTGTATTTACTTCGTGACCGTTCCTTGAGAGGCGATCTTGCCTCCGGATTGGAAGACACGAGAAACACCTCTTATTTGCGTAAAGACGAATCCATTATTGGCATGACCTTGCATCTGGGACGGTCGGGACCTTATCCCGATCCGAAACAAGGTTATAAAATTGATTCTTTAATCGAAAATTCCGGACATTTCTTAAGCGCGACCCAATATTTTTATCGCGCCTCGATGGACGTTAGTTTTTATCAGCCCGTTACCACACAATCAACCTTCGCGTTACGGATGAAATACGGGTTCGGATATCCGGACGACAAAAATCTTTTTGAACTGGGAGGGATGAATGGGTTGCGCGGTTTCGACCGTAAAACGATCCGGGGCGCCGAAGGATTTTTGGGCAGCGCGGAATACCGATTTCCCTTGCTTCAAAGAATCAACTTAAGCGCATTTGATCATCACCTCGGACTCGAATCGGTCGGGGGGGTCGCTTTTTTCGACGCCGGCCAGGCCTGGTTTAATGATTTTGACGACACGCAGCTTAAAAAGGACGCCGGGCTTGGATTGCGTTTTATGGTCAACATCGGATCGTTCTTGGAAAAGGTTTTATTAAGATTCGATGCCGCTCAATCCATCAATGAATCCAAAGAAGATCCCCATTACTGGTTCACCGTCAATCATGCCTTTTAATACCCGATCGATTTCCTGCGAGCGGAATAATTGTTAACGTACTGTTCATGCACAAGAAAACTCTCCTTATTCTTTTTCTTCTCACGCTTTTGACCTACGGGAATTCTCTATTCAATGGTTTTGTTGGCGATGACGAAGTCGTTATCCTGAATAATAAATTTTATCAGGACTGGAAACATTTCCCGCAACTGTTTAACAAAGCAAAGTATTTAACCCGATCCAAACAAGTTTATTTCAATGTCGATGATGATTTCGGTTCAGGCTCCGTCGCGTATCGGCCGGTTCTTTCGGCGACTTACTTTGTCGATTATGCGCTCTGGAAGACCGATCCGTTTGGTTACCACCTGAATAATCTGGTCCTCCATCTTTTGAATGCCGTTTTGGTTTATTTCCTGCTTTTTTTCATTCTCGGAAAAAGCGATGCCGCTCTTTTGGGTTCTTTAATCTTTAGCGTTCATCCCATCCAAACCGAGGCGGTTTGTAACGTCGGTTACCGGGCCGATAGTTTGGCGTTCTTTTTTCTTCTGTCGGCGTTTTTAGCTTTTATCCGTTACGCAAAGCATGAGGGGACCAAACGTTATTTATTATATAGCGGATCGCTTGTTTTCTTTTGGCTCGCGCTCTTCAGCAAGGAGTCGGCGATTGTTTTTCCAGCCTTGATCCTCTGTTATGATTTTTATATCAAAAAAATGTCGTTAGCCGAGATGGTCCGCCAGGCGAAATCACGGTATTTGGGATTGATCGTAATCGCGATTGCCCATGTATATATTTACGGTTTTGTTTTTACCAATACAAGCCTGCAATATGTCCCACAAGTATCAGAAAGTTTTTTTATTCATATTGTAAAAATGTGCCGGATCTGGGTGGGTTATATCATCGTATTGATTTTTCCTGCTCAGGTCACGATATTACCGCCTTTATACGCCCCCGATGCTCAACCTTTATGGGCGATTGAGAATATCTTTGCTGTTTTGATCGTTGTCTTTCTTGCGCTTTTTACCTTAAAACGCGTCAAACATAGATCTATAATTTCTTTTTTTGTCCTATGGTTTGTGATATCATTAATTCCCGTTTCAGGGATTATTCCATTAATCAATCCCGTGGCCTATCGGTTTATTTATCTTCCTTCGGTCGGTTTCTGTGCGGTTTTGGCAATTGTTCTGGAAAAAATAACGATTAAAAGGACATGGTCACAATATTTTTCTGATTGGAAAGCCCTGCTCGTCGGTACAATCATCGGTGCTTGTATGTTAATAACGATCATCCAAAATAGATTGTGGCATGATAACTATATGATTGCTTTCGAATTGATTAAGAATTATCCGGATCAAAAGCAAGGATATGTGATTCTGGGAATTGAACACTTTAAAAACCGGTTGTATGATCAGGCCAAGCCTTATTTGATTCAAAGTTTAAGATTGGGGTCTACGGATCCACGCGTTTATTATCGATTGGGCGTTTGCTATATGGATCAATCTCCGGAGGCTGCCGAGGTTTTTTTAAAAAAAGCGATCGAACTTCAAAACGATTATGCGGCGCCTTATATCCGGTTAAGCGATTTCTATCTTAGAACAAGAGCTTATGATCGGGCCTTGCCTTATCTGGAAAAAAGTGTTATCTTGTCCCCTCATTGGGCGGGAAATTATGTTAAATTAATTCAGGCTTATGTCGCATTGAAGCGTTATGATTCAGCCAAGTCTGCTTTTATCCGTGCCA
This sequence comes from Candidatus Omnitrophota bacterium, assembly GCA_023247705.1. GTDB lineage: Bacteria > Omnitrophota > Gorgyraeia > Zapsychrales > JAHFFX01 > JAHFFY01. The sequence goes on from JAHFFY010000002.1 coordinate 14,045, forward strand.
AGAATGAATTGCAGAATCCGGAACAATTACAAAGGTTGGAACAATTTTTTCTGAGCTTTTAAAGAAGGAAAAAGAGTTAAACAATAATTAGGACCTGAAATATGCGGACCCACCGCGAAGAATTATGGTTCAATACCAAAATCCGTCGGGCGTATATCAATATCACCGGCCAGGTGCAGTCGGCTATTGATAACAGCGGGATCAAGGAAGGGTTGGTCTTGGTCAATGCGATGCACATTTCCGCCAGCGTCTTTATCAATGATGACGAGAGCGGCTTGCATCATGACTACGATCAATGGCTGGAAAAATTGGCGCCGCATGAGCCGATTAGCCAGTACCGGCACAATGACACCGGCGAGGATAATGCCGACGCGCATTTGAAGCGGCAGGTGATGGGGCGCGAGGTCGTGGTGGCCGTGACCGGCGGGAAATTGGATTTCGGCCCGTGGGAGCAGATTTTTTACGGCGAGTTTGACGGGCGGCGCCGAAAGAGGGTTTTGATTAAAATCATTGGAGAATAAACCGCGTTGTCATCAGGCAGGAGTTGAATCGGTTGAATCATAAGGGGTTTTTGAAATGAGTTTACTTATTTTGGGGACCGTGGCGTTGGACAACGTTAAAACCCCATCGGGTTTTAAAAAGAATCTTTTAGGCGGTTCCGCGACACACTTTGCCATGAGCGCCCGGTTATTCACTCAGGTGAATCTGGTCGCGGTGATCGGCAGGGATTTTCCTAAACAGCATCTGAATCTTTTTCGGCGCAAAGGTATTAATCTGACATCGGTCGTTGAAGGGCCAGGGAAGACTTTCCGCTGGGACGGCGAATATAAAAAGGAAGATATGAACACGGCATTGACTTTGGCGACCGAGCTGGGTGTTTTGGCGGGTTTTGTTCCGCAGGTCGCAGCCCACCAGAGAAATATTCCGAATGTGTTCCTAGCCAACATCGATCCCGATGTGCAAATGGGATTGCTGAAGGCCGTGCGAATCCCGAAACTGATCGGCCTGGACAGCATGAACCTCTGGATCAACCATAAGCGGACATCATTATTGAATTTAATGAAGAAAGTCGATCTGTTTGTCGCCAACGACGGTGAGGCCAGGGCCTTGAGCGGCGAGACTAATCTAATTCAGGCGGCAAAATATTTGCGAGGACTGGGTCCGAAGTGGATCGTGATTAAAAAAGGAGAGCATGGCGTTTTGTTCTACAGTGACCGATATAAATTTTCTTTTCCGGCTTATCCGGTCAGCCGGGTGGTCGATCCCACCGGCGCCGGCGACACATTTGCCGGGGGACTCATGGGGTATTTGAGTAAAGCCGGGAAGATCAATGAACGGGCTTTAAAGACCGCAGTGATTTACGCGACGACGCTCGCTTCGTTTAACGTGGAAGGGTTCGGTCTTTCCAAAACCGCGCAGTTAACAACGGCAATCGTGCAAAAAAGAATGAGAGAACTTTTAAAATTCATTTCTTATTAGAGACATTATGCCTTTATCATCTTTAAACGCTAAAATCTGGTTAACCTCAGAACTAATCCGCGAAAGTAAAAGAATTATCCTCGCCTGTCATATGCATCCCGACGGAGACGCGATCGGTTCGATGCTTGCGCTTGGTTTAGGATTGATGAAATCGAAAAAATCCGTCCTCATGCTGTGCCCGGATAAAATCCCCGAACGATATCAAACACTGCCCGGCGCTTCACAGATCAAGCGCGAATGCAAAGAAACAGCGGACCTGGCGATCAGCATTGATTGCGGCAGTCTGGTGCAGCTGTTGTCCTTGGAACAAATTTTTGAGAAATCGAAAAGGATCGTGGAGATTGACCATCATCTTTATCGTTCCAGATTCGGCGACATTCAGCTGATTGACCGCAGTGTTTGTTCCGTGGGAGAGATCATAAAATTATTGCTCGAGGCATTAAGTATCCCGATGGATCGCAAGATCGCCGAGTGTCTTTTGATTTCCGCTTTGGTCGAAACGTCATCCTTCAGTCGGCAGGATGTCCGTCCGGAAACATTTCAGTTTTGCGCGGGATTAATGGCGTCGGGTATCAATTTTCGCCGCATTTCCGACAGATATTACTGGAATAAAAAAATTTCCGCTGTTCATCTCTCCGGTTTAGCTCTTTCGCGCATTAAAACGCGGGCGAAAGACCAGCTGGTATGGTCGATTGTCTATAAAAAGGATTGCAAACAATTTAACGGAAGTCAGGAAGACATCGATGCGGTTCCCGATGAAATGATGATGATTAAAGATGTCAAAATCGCGCTTTTGTTCCGGGAGATCGACGATAATATGCTGCGCGTCAGCTTAAGGGCCAGAAAAAATATCAATGTGGGACTTCTGGCGATGACGTATGGCGGTGGCGGCCATCGGGACATCGCAGGGTGCCGGATTCATAATAATTTACGCAATATCGAACAGTTTATTAATAAAGCCACCCGGTTAATTTACACAAAGCATTCATAAGGGATATGGATGAAAGAACTCATTGATCATGTCGGATTGGTCGCTTCGATTATTTTGCCGTTGTGGAATATCCCTTTAGTGATTAATATTGTTAAACGCAAATCTTCCAGCGATATTAGCATCTGGTGGGTGCTGGGCGTGTGGGTGTCGATTGTTCTTATGCTTCCTTCCGGGCTCATTTCCCCTGATTTGAAATGGAAAATGTTTAATATCGTCAATTTTGTTTTGTTCTCGAGCGTTGTTGTCGTCACCATTAAATATCGTAAAGGTTAATTGATATGATGGATGAAGTTTCCCAAAAACATTCTGAAACGCCGTCACGCTGCGGTTTTGTGTCGATCATCGGTCGCCCTAATGTGGGCAAGTCGACGTTACTTAACACAATTATCGGCGAGAAGATCGCGATTGTCTCCAAAGTCCCCCAAACGACCCGCAATCAGATCAAAGGGATTTATACCGATGAACGAGGCCAGATCATTTTTGTCGATACGCCTGGGGTTTATCTGGGGAAAGATAAACTTGATCAGCTGTTGATCAAGACTTCGTTTGCCACTCTCGAGGACGCCGATTGCGTGATCCATCTAGTTGACTCAAGCGAGCAGACGGGGGAAGAGGAAGAAGAAATCGTCAGAAGATTGTCAACGGCGAGAGTCCCGGTGATCCTGGGATTGAACAAGATTGATTTAAAAGGACATTTTCTTCCGCGGTATATCGCGCTTTGGAAAAAGATGAGAGGCTGTCCGGTGACGGAAATGAAATCGTTTCTGCTTCTTCCCTTGTCCGGCAAAACTAAAATGAACGTGGACAAATTGCTGGATGCGATTTTTGAATTCCTGCCGGAAGGGCCGGCGTTATATTCTCCAGATACCGTTACCGATTTACCTCAAAAGATCGCAATCGGCGATATCATCCGTGAAAAATTACTGACGATCATGCGCGATGAAGTGCCTCATTCCATCGCCGTTCACGTCGAAGCGATACAACCCAAGAAAAAGGATGTCCTCTTCATCAGCGCCATTATTTTTGTTGAACGCGATTCTCAAAAAGAGATTGTGATTGGAAAAGACGGCCAGATCATCAAGAAAATCGGAACGCTGGCGCGCAAAGAACTGGAACCGCTTTTAGGCAGCAGGATTTTTCTGGAATTGCACGTCAAGTCGCAGAAGAAATGGCGGGACAATCTTTCTTTTCTGCAAGAATTAGGTTATGACGATTAAAACGGCGAGGAGACTAAAAACGCTCAGCGCGCAACAGATCAGGGCGCTGGACCGCTTCGCGATCGAATCGATAGGAATTTCATCGGCTGTTTTAATGGAAAATGCAGGACGGGCGGTCGCAGATGAAATTTTGAGATCTCTTCAGAAAAATCCGCGTGCGCAGGTCAGTGTGTTTTGCGGCTTGGGCAATAATGCTGGCGATGGTTTTGTGGCCGTAAGATATTTAATCAATGCCGGGATTAAGACTAAAACTTTTCTTATCGGGAATCCGGATCATTTAAAGCCGGACGCGATAAGTAATTTTAAAATTCTGGATCAACTAAAATGTAAAGTTGATATCAATCCCAGCCCAAGAGAGTATGAAAAAGAAATAGGGCGTTCGGTGGTGCTGGTCGATGCTTTATTTGGCGTTGGTTTAAACCGCGTTATTTTAGATCCGTTTAAAAGCGTCATCGCAGCCATGAATCTTAAGCAAAAGCGGTTTATTGTTTCCGTGGATATTCCATCGGGACTGGATGCGACCACGGGAAAAGTTTATGGCGGATGTATCCAAGCGTCCAGGACGGTGACGTTTACTTTTGCCAAAAGAGGATTTTTCTTGCATGAAGGACCGAAACACACCGGGAAAGTGATCATTGCCGATATCGGTATTCCGGTCAATCTGATTCGTGGTGAAAAATATGGCGCGTAAACAAATAGATATCAGAAGAGTCGTCGAGGGATTACGCTGGGCCACCAAAGACCTTCCTGATCCGTCGGTAACAATGGTGGGAAAGAAATGGAAAAATCCTTTTTTGGTCCTAATCTCGTGTCTTTTAAGTTTGCGTACCAAAGACGAAACGACCCTGCCCGCTTCAGAGCGTTTATTTAAATTAGCCGACAACCCTCAAGATATGTTGCGCTTGAGCCTTGATCAAATTCAAAAGGCGATTTATCCGGTTGGATTTTACAAAACCAAGGCGCGCAGTATTCATTCCATCTGCAGTCATTTGATCGACCGGTATGCAGGTCAGGTTCCGGATGACATCGATGAATTGTTGACGTTGCACGGTGTTGGCCGTAAAACAGCTAACCTTGTTTTGACGGAAGGGTTCGGCAAATTAGGCGTCTGTGTCGATACGCATGTCCATCGCATTTCGAATCGTCTTGGATACGTTAAAACGAAAACCCCGGAAGAGACCGAATGGAGTTTAAGAAAAAAACTTCCCAAGGAATTCTGGATTGAATATAATTCGCTTCTGGTGGTGTGGGGGCAGAATGTTTGTAAGCCGATATCACCTTTTTGTTCTGACTGCCCTATCAGCAATGATTGCCTGCGGGTTGGTGTGTCAACTAGTCGATAAAAATAATGAGGATCAATTTATTCATGAGCTGCGTGAGTTTATAACGATATGGATAGAAAGTTTTTTTTATATTTTTCGGAAATCCTGGGAAAAGCCGTCCAGGATGAACAGGGCCGTTATCTCGGGAAAATCAACGATATTGCCATGAAGATGAACGGCGAAATTTATCCCAAGGCCAATTCCCTGACGGTTAAAAGAGGATTATTTAAAAGGGAATTCGCTAAGGTGGCCTGGGAAGATGTGAAAGAAGTCGCGGACGACCACATTAAGATTGCAGCCGATCCTCAAAAAATTTTTTTTTCCACCGAATGCGTTGAATGCGAATTTTCTTTATGCCGTGACATTCTCGATCAACAGATCGTTGATATCTACAACCGAAAGGTTGTGCGCGTCAATGATCTGCATTTGCTGAGGGCGGATAATTATTTATATCTGGCGCATGTGGATGTCGGCATTAGAGGACTGGTCCGTCGTTTGGAATGGACCGAGATCATTGATTGGATTGTGAAGATGCTTGCCCCGCATTCTCCTTATTTAAGTCGTGAAGATTTGATCTCATGGAAGAGCGCCCAGGTTTTGACGTTGGGAAGAGTCAAAAATGTATTGCGTTTGGATGTTGCCCGGCAAAAGCTGACCAAAATTCCCCCGACGGAATTGGCTGACATTATGGAAGATTTGAATGTTTTCGAGAAAAAGAATTTTTTTAAATCGCTGGATGTAAATTTGCAGCGGAAGGTGTTCACCGACCTTGTGACCTCACAGCAAGCCGAACTGATCGAAGAGTTGGATGAAAAAGAGGTCGTTAATCTTCTCGAGAATATTCCCTCGGATGAAGCCGCGGACTTGCTGTCCAAAATCCCGCCGCGCAAAACGCGCCAGCTGATGAAACTTCTCGAGACCAAAACATCGAAGAAGCTCAGCAAACTTTTGAAGTTTTCCAAAAATTCCGCCGGCGGTTTGATGGCGACGGAATATCTTTATCTGCCGCAAACAGCTTTCGTAAAAGACGCCATGCAGAAGATCAAAGAAAACACCCAGCATCCGGGAAATATTTATTACATTTATCTCGTGGACGAGCAGCATCGGCTGATCGGCGTCACCACGGTCAAGAATTTCATCAATTGCGATCTGGAAATGCCGTTAATTGAAACGAAAATCCTTAATAATATTTTTGTCCGTACGGATGATAGCATTGAGAAAGTCGCTCTCTTGTTGGAGAAATACAAATTTAATGTGATCCCGGTTTTAAACGAGGAGAACATCCTGCAAGGGGTCATTACGATCGATGACGTTATGGAAGAGTTGATATCCTTGGCCTGGCGGAAATATAAAGAAAAAATATAAAAGGGACGCAGATTGAACGGAAAGCAATGGGAGAGCCGAATGAGTTTTAAAGATCATAAAATGATCAAGAGCATTGTTTTGTTCTTTTCCGTTATGGGGCCGGGAATTATCACCGCAAGTGTCGGGAACAATTCCGCCGGGATCGCCACCTATTCTCTGGCCGGGGCGCATTTCGGATATAACTTGATCTGGTGTTTTCTCCCCATGACGATCGCATTAATCATTGCCCAAGAAATGTCCGCGCGCATGGCTGTCGCCACCGGTAAAGGACTCGCGGATTTAATCCGTGAAAATTTCGGAGTGAAGATTACGTTTTACCTGATGTTGATTTTTTTCATTACGAATTTAATCTGTATTATGGCGGAATTCTCGGGGATCGCGGCGAGCATGGAGATTTTTCATATCAGTAAATATATTTCTGTACCTGTTTCCGCATTTCTGGTCTGGATGCTGGTCGTTAAAGGAACGTATAAATTGATGGAACGGATTTTTTTGGGCCTTTCCTTTCTTTATATTTCTTATATCATCTCCGGAATCATTGCTCATCCGAATTGGAAAATCGCCTTTAACCAGATTATATTTCCGCAAACCAAACTTAATTTTGAATCGACCGTGATGTTGATTGGGATGATCGGAACGACGATCACGCCTTGGATGCAGTTTTATCTTCAATCAACGATTGTTGAAAAAAGGATCAGTGTCGATGATTATGGCCACGAGCGTCTGGATGTGGTGATCGGATGCATCCTTTCGACGGTTGTCGCTTTTTTTATCGTGATCGCGTGCGCGGCGACGTTGTTCAATTCCGGTATCCGCGTCGAGACGGTTCAAGACGCCGCTTTAGCATTGAATCCCCTTGCCGGACCGTATGCCAGCGCGCTTTTTGCGTTCGGATTGTTTAACGCGGCCATCTTTGCGGTTTCGATTTTACCATTGTCAACGGCCTATTGTATCTGCGAAGGGATGGGGTGGGATGAAGGGGTGGATAAACAATTCGAAGAAGCCCCCGAATTTTTTAGCTTATATACAGCGATGATTGTGATCGGGGCGGGGATTGTTCTGATTCCCAAGTTCCCGTTGTTAAAAGTGATGTATCTTTCTCAGGTGGGCAACGGCGTTCTGCTTCCGGTCATTATGATTTTTATGCTTTCTTTAATCAATAATAAAAGCGTGATGGGCGAATTCACAAATACCAAAATGTTTAATATGGTTGCGACCCTGATCACGGTTGTCGTTATTATTTTAAATATTCTCATGATTTTCTTCTCTTTATTACATTATTAACGAGATTTGCCTCCCCTGCATCACGTGAAAGACAGCCTTTCGGATGCCAAAATCGTCGTCGAATCGTTAAAAATCCCAAAAAATGTTTTAAAACTATTTGACATTATTTTTAGTGTGTGATAAAAAATAATTGTTTTATTAAAAATAAAAATTAAAGAATAAATTTTTGTTTTAGTTCATCAGGAGAATATAAAAAGTTGAATTAAATTTTTTGAAAAGGGACCATAAAAGCAGCAGAGGTCCCTTATTTTTTTGAGATCAATATTATGAAAATTGGATTAACATTTGATTTAAAAAGCGATTGGCAGATTAGCCCCGGCGATCCTATTGATGCCAGTGCGGAGTTCGATACACCGAAAACAATCGAGGATCTCTCTCACGCGTTAAATTCTTTCGGACATACCGTTAAAAGGATTGGAAATGTGAAAAACCTTTTGCAGCAGCTTGATGATTTAGATGTGGATATCGTTTTTAATATCTGCGAAGGCGTTGCGGGAAGAAACAGGGAGTCTCAAGTTCCGGTGATCCTGGAAACCATCGGGATCCCGTGTCTGGGCTCCGACGGATTAACATTGGGGATTACGTTAGATAAAGTCGTCGCGAAAAAATGTTTTATCGCCGATGGAATTCCGACGCCGCGTTTTTTCGTGGCCCATCACACCAAACAGCTCAAAGAGTTGAACCAGATCGGTTTTCCGTTGATTGTTAAAGCCATCAGGGAAGGTTCTTCGAAAGGGTTAAGTGAAAAATCGAGGGTCACGGATTTTGCCGGGTTGAAAAAACAAGTCGAGTTCATTAACGATACTTATCAACAGCCGGCGCTGGTGGAAGAATTTATTCGTGGAACGGAATTTACCGTTGCGGTGATGGGCAATGAGAAACCGGAAGCGCTGCCGGTCGTTCAGGTATCCATTGATGGTGTGGTCAATTTGGGAGATGATTTTTATACGTTTTCGCGATTGTTGAATCCCGATCGGGTTCAATACATCTGCCCCACCAAGATTCCGGCCCCATTGGATCGCAAACTCAAAGATTTGGCTGTGAGAGCTTATAAATCGGTCGAGTGTCAGGATTTTGGCCGCGTTGATTTTCGCGTGGACGAACAGGGAAATCCCTACGTTTTAGAAATCAATCCGTTACCATGTTTAGCTACGAATGATGTTTTTTTCTTTACGGCTAAGGCTTTAGGGGTGGGCTATGAAGAAATGATCAATAAAATTTTGGAATTCGGGTTAAAAAGGTATGGATTAAACCCAACTTTTTCTAATGAAAAAGTTGCCCGTAGGGCCCACTGATTAAATCTCTCCGAGATTTAATCACGCTGTGGGGGTTAAATCCAAAAATTTTTTCTTTTCTAGGACAAGTAATTTTTGGATTTAATAACGGCAAACGCCAAGCCGCGAGTGTGAAGAAATTACACCTGGCTGGCAAGGAGGCAAAATCATGAACTCAACTGAGACCATAGTCAAGGATGGTCAGTTAGCGGAGGCAGGGTCTTCACATCCTAATGTCAAATTAACGCCGAAAGAAAACCGCGTGATTAATTTTTTTAAGGACGCCACCCCTTTGGATTGGGAAGACTGGCGCTGGCAGTTGCGCAATCGGATCAGAACGAAAGAGGTTCTGGCGAAAATCATTAACATGACGCCCCAGGAAGAAAAAGGGGTTGATGGTTGCGCCGACAAATTAACCATGTCCATTCCTCCGTATTTTGCCAGTTTAATGGATCCGGAAGACCCGGACTGTCCGATCCGTTTGCAATCGGTGCCTCAGGGATATGAATTGGAAACGTCTCCGGAGGAAATGTCCGATCCGTGCGGAGAAGACAAAAATTCGCCGGTGCACGGATTGGTGCATCGTTATCCGGACCGGGTTCTTTTTTTGGTCAATGAAATGTGCGCGATGTACTGCCGGTACTGTACCCGTTCCAGAATGGTGGGCGACGGTAACCGCACGCTGCGTCCATCAACGTATGAAGCGGCTTATGATTATATCCGTTCCAATAAAAAAATTCGCGATGTCTTGATTTCAGGAGGAGATCCGTTGACTTTGGGCGATAATATGTTGGAAAGCATTATCAAAAACGTCAAAGCGATTCCTCATGTGGAATTCGTCCGCATCGGAACTAGGATCCCGGTTACGTTGCCTCAAAGGGTCACGACTGATTTAGTGAACATGCTGAAAAAATATAGTCCGATCTGGATGAGCATTCATTTTAATCATCCCAAAGAGGTCACCAAGAGAGTCAAATTTGCCTGCGATTTATTGGCGGACAGCGGGATTCCGATGGGCAGCCAAACTGTTCTTTTAAAAGGAATCAACGATAAGCCGTCCGTTATGAAGAAACTGATGCATGAACTTTTAAAGATCAGGGTCAGGCCGTATTATATTTATCAATGCGATCCGATTTTAGGATCGAAGCATTTCCGCACCCCGGTTTCCATCGGGATTAACATTATTGAAAAATTGCGCGGTCACACCACCGGCTATGCCGTGCCGACCTTTGTCATTGATGGCCCCGGTGGAGGAGGAAAGATTCCGCTCGCGCCGAACTATGTTGTTTCTCATGGAAGCGGCAAGCATGTTTTGCGCAACTATGCGGGACAAGAATATACATATGTGGATCCGGAATAGTTTTTGATCCGAATTGTTTTAGTAATTGATTTTGTTAAACGTCGGAGATATTAAGAAGGGCACGGCATTGCCGTGCCCTTAGTATTATGAGGAAGTTGACGATATGGGGTCCATGTGTTAGCATAGGGCCGAATTTTTTAGGAGGGTAGCATTATGAAAAAGATAGAAGCGATTGTTCGTAAAGAAAAGTTTGAAGACATCTATCAAGTCCTTGAAAAATCGGGAATTGGTGGAATGACTGTTACGGAGGCCAAAGGATTCGGCCATCATCGTAACGGATTAAAGGATAAAATGAAAATTGAGATTTATGTCGATGAGTTTCAAATCGAAAAAGTCGTCGATATGATCCGCCGTATCGCCAAAACAGGAGTGACCGGCGACGGCAAAATAGCAGTCCTTCCTTTAGAAAAATTATATCGCATTCGCACGGGGGAAGAGGGCGCGAGCGCAATTTAATTGATCTTTTTGTCCTTCCCTAACATTTCCTAAAACACTTGTGAAAAAATGGTTTACAATCAGATGAACTATATTATAATAAAATGCATTTTTAACCCAAACAATTCAGTTTGTCTTGAATGGGTCAATCCCTCGACTTGCACCACGTCCATGGCCGTGGGAGCATGGCTCGGGATGGAACCCTCTCACAAGAGGGGCGCATTGTAAAAGTCACGAAGGGCAAACCAAGGTCGCACGGGCATGCCCAGGGGTTCCATTGATGAAGAGGGACATAACGCTAAGTTCCTCAAGAAAAGGCGGGTGATTAGATTATGGTCGAAGTTAAGATTACTGATAAAAATGGATTCGAGAAGGCTATGAGAATTTTTAAAAAGCAGTGCCAGAAAGAAGGATTTCTCGTGGAAGCGAAAGAAAGACGCTATTACTCGAAACCATCAGAACGTCGTCGGAAAAAAGGCACAGGCAAAAGACCTTAATCTTAAGTGTCAGATTTTATCCTTTTGATTGGAGCCATGTCCTGTTGCAAAAGCTATTCTAGTTCGATAACCTTCCAGATCAAAAAATAAATAAGGAATGAATTTGTTTGAAATCTTTCATTAAAAGCTAAAGATTTTTTGAAAGCTTTTAAAGAAAGGGTGAATTATGCGGCGGTTGGGTTTTATGTGGATAATGAATGGAGATAGAATATGCCGAATCCTCCTCAAGTAGCAGTCCTTGTCGAAGATTTGTATCAGGTCTTGGAGGTCTGGTATCCGATTCTGCGTTTGCAGGAAGAAGGGGTTGTGACCAAGTCGATCGGGACGGGAAGAAAAGATACTTATTTAAGTAAAGAAGGTTATCCGATCAAAGTCGATTGTTCGATCGAGCAGGTCAAAGCTGATGAATTTGACGGAGTGATTATCCCCGGGGGATATGCCCCGGATATTTTAAGACGATACGAGAAAGTCGTTAATTTTGTCAAGCGTCTTTATATCGATGGCCGCGTGGTCGCTTCGATTTGTCACGGCGGCTGGGTTTTGGTTTCGGCCGGAATTTTGAAAGGGCACACGGTCACGTGTTTTTACGCGATCAAAGACGATTTGATCGGCGGCGGAGCGAAATATGTCGATCAGGAAGTCGTTGTTGATAATAATCTGATTACGTCACGGAAGCCAGAGGATCTTCCCCGGTTTGTCGAAGAGATCATGAAGATGCTCAAAAAAGGCTACGTGACGCAAACGAAAAAAAGTAAGACTAAATAGTTTTTTTATAAAAAAAATCGATATGATTAAAGTCAAGCGTGCCTTGATCAGTGTTTCCGATAAAGCTGGATTAATCGAGTTTGCCCGCGGGCTCCAGGCCTTGGGCATTGAAATTATTTCGACGGGCGGAACCGCCCGTTCTTTGCAGGCCGCCAATATCCCGGTCAAGGAAGTTTCCGATTACACCGGCTTTCCCGAAATCCTCGATGGCCGGGTCAAGACACTTCATCCGATGATCCACGGCGGACTTTTAGCCGTTCGCGACAAGCCGGAACATATGGAACAGTTGAAACGCTACGGGATCGGTCTGATCGATATGGTGGTGATCAATCTTTATCCCTTTGAACGCGTGATTGAGAAAAAAAACGTCTCGCTGGAAGAGGCGATCGAAAATTTGGATATCGGGGGACCGTCGATGCTGCGTTCCGCGGCCAAAAATTTTAAAAGTGTGGCGGTCGTGTGCAATCCGCAACGGTATAAAGATATTCTCCAGGAACTCAATCGTAACAGCAGTATTTTATCCGACACGGTTTTAATCAATCTGGCGATCGAGGCCTTTCAGCTGACGTCTCGTTACGACACAATCATTTTTAATTTTTTGAATAATCGGTTAAAGACCGGCGAATTCTCGAGCCTGCCCAAAGAGTTAACGCTGCGTTATTCCAAGGTTCAGGATTTACGCTATGGAGAAAATCCCCATCAGATCGGGGCCTTTTATCATTCTTCAGGAGAATTAAATGGCCTCGCTAAAATGAAGCAGCTTCATGGAAAAGAATTATCGTTTAATAATCTTTTGGATATCAATGCTGCCATAGATACTATCCGGGATTTGGAAAATCCGGCCGCGGTTATTATCAAGCATAATAGCCCGACGGGTGTCGCGGAAGATCGGCAACTCGCGAAGGCCTATCAGGCCGCGTGGCGATGCGATCCGGTTTCGGCGTTCGGCGGAATTATCGGCGTTAATCGAAAAATCGATTTGGCAACAGCTCTGCTCATCGTGAAAAGCGGTTTTATGGAATGCGTTGTCGCCCCCGGCTATGAATCGTCAGCTATGGATTTGTTAAGCAACAAAAAGAATATTCGTTTGCTTGAATTAGGTTTGACGGACTGGGCACAAGACCGTTTCGATTTCAAAAGAGTTTCAGGCGGGGTTCTGCTGCAGGAATGCGATCAGAAAAAATTTCATCCCTCAGAATTGAAAGTGGTCACGAAAGCCCAGATTTCGAAATCCCAAATCCCTTCATTGTTGTTTGGATGGAAGGTGATTAAAAATATCAAATCGAATGCGATCGTTTTGGTGAAAGGCACAAAGACCGTTGGGATCGGATGCGGGCAGCCCAGCCGCATCGACAGCACGATTACGGCGATCCGCAAGGCGGCCAAGAATGCGAAGGGATCTTTCCTGATTTCAGAGGCCTTTTTGCCGAAATCAGATAACGTCAAATTAGCCGCCAAAGCCGGAATCAGGATCATTATGCAGCCGGGCGGATCAATTGCCGACAACGAAGTGATTCGTGAAGCGGATAAGGCGAAAATGTGTATGGTGACAACAGGTATCCGCCATTTTAAACATTAATGCTTCGACTCCATTGAAACTATAGTTGCCGTTTCAATTCCGCTCAGCATTAATGGTGAGCGAACAGATAAATTTAAAATAGTCGAACCATTAATCTCTCCCAAAACCATGAGCCTGTTCAATGCCCAAGCGTATCTTTCCTCTTTTATTAATTATGAGATTAACCTGCAGGACGTTAACCCGTCGCTTTTTAAATTAGACCGCGCCCAAAGACTTTTAGCGTTATTAGGAAACCCACACGGTAAACTTAAATTTGTTCATGTCGCGGGGACCAAGGGAAAAGGTTCCACTTGTGTTTTGATTGCTTCTATTCTACGGGAGGCGGGCTATCGAGTGGGCCTTTATACATCGCCGCACTTATATAATTATAGAGAAAGGATTAGGTTCTTTTCCCGGCCTTCTCTTCAACGTGAAAGGAAAAATGTCTTGCAGGGCATGATTAGTGAAGGGGCGCTTTCTAAGACGCTTGAAAAAATGAAGCCTAGCATCGAAACGGTCCGCGCGGACGCTTCGCTGGGGCGTTTGAGCTTTTTCGAGCTTTTTACGGTTTTAGCGATATTTTATTTCTACCGTCAGCGGGCAGATTTTGTTGTTTTAGAAACAGGACTAGGTGGTCGTTTGGATGCCACCAACGTGGTCGATAGCTGTGTCTGCGCGATCACTCCGGTCAGTTTGGATCACACGAAACAGCTCGGGTCGACTATTGCCGCGATTGCGGCCGAAAAGGCCGCGATCATCAAGAACAAGAATCAAAAGGTGGTCGTGGCCCAACAACATCCTGAGGCCCGCCGGGTGATTGAAAAAAGATGCCGGCAATTCGGAATCGAAGGAGTTTGGGCAGGAAAAGATATCCGTTATGAATTGTTGTCTCGGAACATCGATCAGCAAACGTTTAATATCACCACGAAAAATAAAAAACATTTGCGTTTACGAACACGATTGTTGGGTGATCATCAAATTCTCAATGCCTCTGTTGCCGTCGGGATCGCGGAATGTTTGCAGGGGCTGGGTTTTGCGATGGCCGATCAAGCGATCAAGCAGGGCATTGCCAAAACCGTTTGGCCGGGTCGGTTTGAAATGATTCAAAAAAATCCTGTCGTGGTTTTGGACGGTGCGCATAACACGGCCTCGATGACGGTTTTGACGAAAACTGTTCGCAGCATCTTTCCGCGCCGGAAGATCATTGTGGTTCTGGGGCTTTCTCAGGACAAGGACAAAGCAGGCATTGCGGTTGAATTAAATAAGATTGCGCGTACAATTATTTTAACCAAAGCCGATCATCCGCGTTCGTGTGATTTGGCGCAGGAACGTTTGGACCGGTTCTTTCCGGGAAAGGAAATGATCGTCACAGATGATATTGTTCAGGCCCAAGACCGCGCTCTAAAGGAAGCGAGCAAGGAGGATGTGGTTTTAGTCACGGGTTCATTATTTGTGATCGGTGAGATGAGGGTTTTATTCGGGAACTGAGCTGTTGAGGATTTTTTATGTACCAGTTAAATCATTTGGAAGATACCATCGTTGCGATCTCGACTCCCATCGGACATGGAGGGATCGGGATCATTCGTTTGAGCGGAAAGAATACACTTCAAGTTTGCGATCAATTGTTTTTGTCCAAAAACAAAAAATGGCCGTCCCAATTCAAGAGTTACACCGTTCATTACGGATGGGTCATCCAGAGACAATCGGGATCATCTTGTGAATATGATATCATTGATGAAGCCTTGTTGACTGTTATGCGCGCCCCGAAAAGCTATACTAAGGAAGACATCGTTGAAATCAGTTGTCATGGAGGATTAGTTGTTTTGCGGCGTGTCCTGGCGTTAGCGATCGAATTAGGGGCCCGTCTGGCGGAGCCGGGAGAATTCACCAAGCGGGCCTTTTTAAACGGACGCATCGACTTAACACAGGCGGAGGCGGTCTTGGATATTATCCAGGCGAAAACGGATGCCTTTGCCAAAGTGGGACTGCAGCAATTAAAGGGAGATTTATCGCTTGAGTTAGAGGGGATCCGTGAAGGCCTGATGAAAATTTATACCGGGATTGAGGCGATTGTTAATTTCCCGGAGGATGATCTGGATCTCCAGGGAAAAACAAGGCTGCTTGAAGAGATTCGGGCCTCAGAAGAGCGAGTCATGCGTTTGGTCGAATCAAGCCGCAATGGGCAGATTCTGAAAGAAGGGATCAAGGTCGTCCTTTGCGGCAAACCGAACGTCGGAAAATCTTCGCTATTGAACGCGCTTTTAAAACAACCCCGAGCAATCGTTACCGAGATTGCCGGTACGACGCGCGATACGATTGAAGAAATCGCCCAAATCAAAGGGATTCCGTTTCAGCTCGTGGACACGGCGGGTATTCTTAATCCGCGGGATGTGATTGAAGAAGAAGCGATCAGACGGAGTCATGCGCATATTGATAGCGCTGACCTGATCCTCTTTGTTTTGGATGGCCATCAGGTCTTGAACAATGAAGATGAATTGCTGATACAGAACCTGCAAGATAAAAATTTGATAGTTGTTTATAATAAATGCGATTTAGAACACCGTTTATCCGAGGATGAAATTAAAAATATATTGCCGGGCAAGAAGATTGTTAAAGTATCGGCGATCACCAAAGCCGGAATCGGGGATCTGGAACACACGATCATTGACAGTGTTTGGCAAGGCCGAGCCATGGATTCTCATGGGCTCCTGATCAGCAATGCCCGCCAGATTAATGCCTTAAAAGATTGCGCTGCGTATATGATGAAAGCCGAGAAAATTGTTCAAGATGGATTGTCTTTAGAATTTATTTCGGAAGAAATTAAATGTGCGGTCAATGCATTGGATAGTATTACCGGACGGAATATTGATTATGATTTGCTGGATCGGATTTTCACGGAATTTTGCATTGGGAAATAATCCTCGGGATTTTGCAAGTCACCAACGTCATTAATTGTTAGGTTTCATGTTGTCTTCTGTATTCTCTTCAATAATATCATTTTTTTTGTCCTTGTCCTGAATCCCTTTTTTGATGGCCATCATTTCCAAATCCAGAAATTGATTAACAAGTTTTTTGTCTTTGAGGATGGCTTGAAATTTCGGATTGGCTAGTAATTTAAAGATTTGGTGTTCTTGGATCTGTCGTTGGGTCGTCTCATCGGATAAGACAGCTTGAATTTTCGGGTCTTGGATCAATGTTTGATATTCTGGAGTTGATTCCACGGATTTCAATTTGTTCGGGTCATTAATGGACTGGAGGATGATGTCAATATCATCTTGCTGAATGTCGGATTTTTCTTTAAACAGGCTTGCGTAATAAAACGTCTTTGATTGTTTGATCATCCCCTGGATTTCTTTCCAAAGAGGAAAATTCAGGTTGAGATTGATTAAAAAGAGCAGCAATAATCCTAAAAGAAACGTCGCCCATATTCCGCCGATCACCCCTCCCAAAAGACTGCTCAGGAATGTCGGCTTGGTGGTTCTGGAAAATTTATTCCAAAGTTTAAACAACAGCGTAACAATGAACTCCAAAATCAGAGCGCATAAGATCGCAATAAAAAAGCTGGTCACCCAATCATTCTTTTTATGAAAATAAAAAAACGCTCCGAGATAACTGATGACAATTGTACTGATTCCTGCGAGAGAACGTACGAGTCCTTCACCCCAGCCGCGGAGCATCGAAAGAATGACAAGAAAAGTGAATAAATAATCAAGATAAGTCATTGTAGAGGAGAGTTTTGTTCAATGTCCATTTTTATTGTTTTCCTGAATTAGACGCATTACCTTTAGTTGAAGATTGCGGATTTGCAGTGAGCTGGGGGATATAAAATAGGCCAAAATATAATATGAGAATCAAGATAAAGATGGGCAAGGCGATGAACAGCTTGACTAACAACGGCATACGATAATCTTCTTTTAATCTTTTTGCTTTTAGGGCGATGAATTCATTTAAATTTAAACGTTTTGGGGCTGAATTTTTTTTAGGATTTTCTGTTGGATTTGACATATTCAAAAATGATTATTATTTTATCATAAAAAGTATAATTCAATTTATGGAATTTGGAAAATTAATTAAATTTATGTTGAATATTCCTAAATGCTGAATAAAATAGCTTCTAAGGTTTCGGTATCCTTCTAATTTATTAAAAACTTAAAAAATTGGGCTTTTTGAGTTTTTTAGAATAGATATTAAATTTTATCTTTCTAACTGTGGGGGCTTTTTGTATGAGAAAAAAACAAGAAAAAAGAAAAGAAGAACGTTTCGAATGTTTTGTCCCGGTTGAAGGAAAGGAAGGGACTTCATTCGATAGTACTCAAACAATCGATATTAGTAAAAATGGAATCGGATTTATTTCATCTAAATCGGTTCCCTTAGATAAAAAAATTGCTGTCGAACTTGTCCTGAATCCCCCAAGCGATCCTCTCGTTGTTCTTGGGCAGGTCAAATGGGTGCGTCAGATATCAGATTCCGAGAATTATCGTGTTGGTATGTGGTTTTCTGAAGTGTTGAGTGGTTCATCGTCCCGGTTAGTAAAATATTTATCAAGATAATACTATAGAATTCCTTGAAATCTTTTATGATTGAAGACGACAATTCTCTAGAACTGATGGAAGACCACCGTATCTTTGACCGTTTCGTTGCTCGATTTCCTGTAAAATTTAAAGATTCGAGACATGATTTTGGTAGTCAGGTCTTTTTACGCGATTTTTCTGCTCAAGGGATAAAATTAGTAACAAAAGAGCGATTTTTTATGAATGACAATATTTCTGTTCTGGTGAAGCTCCCAGATGGTAAGAGTCCGTTGGTTCTCCACGGTCAAGTGGTTTGGACAAAAAATAGATCTCCTGGGGCATGGGAAATTGGTTTAAAATTCTATAAGATCAGATTGATGTGCGTCCAGCGTTTATATCAATTTTGTCAATAGTTTCCTGTCGCTAGAAAAAGTCATCTCTCTGCTTTAATCTCAGATAAGTCTTGATCCAACATCGAGTGCTTGTTTGGGATTAAGCCCGTTACATAAATCTTAGGGAAAAATTAAAAATTCAGGAATTTTCTCGCATTTTCCATTCCAGATGATAGTCTGTTTATTCTATAGGTGATCCATAGAATCCTCTGGTTAAAGTTATTGATTTAGAAAAGATTTGGCGGAATATAATGGTGTGTGACCGCTAGGGTTTAGTCTTTAATTGTAAGCAAGTGTAAAGCGGATTTTTGTTTATGTTATTTGAATTCTTGGTTTTAAAGATCTTGACCGTCTAGTATCTCTATGTTAGACTCAATCATTTATTTTTTATTTAAATATTTGAATTAAGAAGATGAAAGGGATCCAAATGGGAAAAAGATTCTTGTTGGTTGGGGGCGTTTTTAGTTTTTGTCTATTGGCGCTTGTCTGTACCAGGTGTGGTAAAAAAGCTGAGAAACCTGCTAACGCCATCATGGTCTGGCACTGGATGACGGATCGTAACGACGCCTTTGTGAAACTGGCGGAGAAATATGAGAAAGAAACAGGCGTTAAAGTTAATTTTGAATTATATGCCCCTTCCGACGCTTATTCCCAAAAAATCATCGCTGCCGCCCAAGCCAAAGTCCTCCCGGACATTTATGGCATTCTTGATAAAAAAGAAATCATCGCCTCGTTTATTCAAAGCGGATTTGTCGCGGATCTGACCGAAGAGTTCAAAGCCAATAATTCCGCCTGGGAAAAAAGTCTTTTTCCGAAGGCGCTTTCTGTCAATAAATTCGAAACCGACAACATTTATCATGTGAAGCCGGGTATTTATGGTGTTCCTATTGATGTCACCAACATCCAAATGCTTTATAACCGTAAACTTTTGAAAAAAGCAGGGATCGACCAGCCTCCGGTTAATTTTAAAGAATTCCTTACTGCGGTGCAGGCTTTGAAAGCGCAAGGGATCACCGGCTTGGTGTCTGGTTGGGGTGAGTTATGGATGGCGGATTGTTTTGCTTCGAATTATGCTTTCAATATTATGGGAGAAAGCAGGGTGATGGCGACTTTTAAAGGAGATGTCCCTTATACGGATCCAGACTGGATTAAAGTGCTGAGTATTTTTAAGGATTTGCAGAATAAAGGAGCTTTAGCCGAAGGGATTGTAACGAAAGCAAATAAATTTGCCGAGCAGGATTTTGCTCTTGAGCGAGCGGCTTTCGCGTTTAATGGGTCTTGGTGCGTCAATGTCTATCATGACATGAATCCTGATTTGGAGTACGGCGCGATGTTGCCTCCGCCCATTAATGGCGCGCTTCCGATGAAAATTTGGGGCGGGGCGGGATCTTCGTTCGTAGTCAATAATCTTTCTGCTCAGAAAGCCTTGGCGATTAATTTTTTGAAATGGTTGACCGCCAAAGAACAACAGGCTTTCTTATCCACGGAGACAAGAAATTTGCCGGCGAATCAAGAAGCCCTGACGCAGATACCCGAAATCCTTTCTCAATTTGCAAGTTCCATGAACAATACGACTCATCCGACGATCTGGCCGTATAATGAAGACGCCTTAGTGATTGAGGCCTTCGATAAAGGAATACAATCGATCATTATAGGAGAAAAGACCCCGGAACAGGTCGCCCAGGATGTCCAAACCGTCAAAGATCGTCAGATGGCAAAAAAGCGTTCTAAAAATAAATCTTAATTTTTTGCAACGGGTATAATATTTTATGGGAATCGCTAAAATAAAAAAATTTTCTTTAGCACAATTCAAAGATTACCTCGAAAATTACCTGTTTATTCTCCCCGCCGTTGCTATTTTCTCTGTTTTTTATATCTATCCTTTTTATGATATTTTCCGTTTATCCCTGCATGACTGGAATGGCATTACTCCATTTAGGGAATTTGTGGGCTTGGCGAATTTTCAAGAAATCATGCGGGATCAAAATTGGTGGGGATCTTTATGGCATGCTGGTTATATTACCCTGATCGCCTTGACCTTCCAAAACGCACTCGCCTTTGCCTTGGCTCTTGCGTGCGACCGTGATATCAGAATGAAAAAATTTTATCGGGTGGTTTTTTATTTGCCGCCGGTCCTTTCTGAAGTCGTGGTCGGGCTCATCTGGCAATGGATTCTGCAGGCCGGAACCCAAAATGGACAGCAAATAGGTTTATTGAATTATTTTTTGAACTTTATTGGCCTTCCTCATCTCGTCAATGACTGGCTCTCTGATCCGAAAACAGCTTTGACATGTATTGCTGTTGTTCATAGCTGGAAAGGTTTTGGATGGGGCTTTATTATTCTTTTGGCCGGGTTACAAACCATTGACCGGCAATTGTATGAAGCGGCCAAGGTCGATGGGGCCGGATCGTTGAGTGTTTTCAAAAATATCACGCTGCCTTTGATGATCCCGGTGATTTTTGTCGTTGTGATTTTGACTATTTTGGGATCGATGCAGGTTTTTGTTCTTATTTTGTCCATGGTCGGACAGGGCTTGGTCTATCATACCGAAGTTCCGGTCACGCGGATCCTCGCTTCGATGACGGGGACAAACCGTTTCGGCTATGCGTGCGCCCAAGGGGTTATTTTTGGTTTTATTCTGGTTTTGGTATCTTTCAGTTTAAATAAAATTTCGAACAAATTGAAGCAGGCTTGATGATGAACAGGTGTAAAGCATTATGAAAATCAACCGATATATATTGGCAAGCCGTTTGAAGTCGATTGTGATTCATACTTTTTTAATCCTGGTTTCCTTGACTTGCTTATTTCCGCTGTTTTGGATGCTGAGATCGTCGTTGATGACAAACGCGACCATCTTCGTTGATAAATCTTTGATCCCTCACGAATTTAACATTCACAATTATTACTTGGCCTGGACCGAGGGGAATTTTGCGGTTTATTGTTTGAATAGTTTAATCTATACCGTTTCGGTGGTATTCGGTATTGTTGTGGTCTCTTCTTTGGCTGCTTACGCCTTTTCCCGCTTGAAATTTCCCGGCAAGAATATTTTTTTCAATATGTTTTTGGCGGCCATGATGATTCCGCTCCCCGGAAGCTTTGTTCCTTTGTATGTGCTAATGAATAAATTAGGACTTGTCAATACAAGAATAGGATATATACTTTGTATGATTAACGTCGGCTTATCATTGAGTATTTTTTTATTAAAAACTTTTTTTGATAAAATGCCTTCAGACCTGGAGGACGCCGCCCGCATTGATGGATGTTCTAAACTGGGCATCTGGCGGCATGTGGCGCTTCCGTTAGCCAGACCGGCTATAGCCGTCATCGTTATATTCAATTCTTTGAACGTATGGAACGAGTATATTCTTGCGACACTACTGCTGAATGACAAGTCTTTGATGCCGTTGCAGCGTGGATTAATGGTTTTTCAGGGTGTTCACAGTGTCGATTATCCGCTATTAATGGCAGGACTGACAATTGCCGCTACACCAATAATTCTAGTATATCTTTCGATGCAAAAACATATTATTAAAGGACTATCTTCGGGAGCGGTTGTTGGATGAGATTATTGAGCTGCTCTCTAGTCAAGAGAATTTCAAATTTAATCGCTTTGTCAAGAACAGCATGGGGAGATTCGACCTTGATTAATCAAAGCTCAATAATTTTTTTTCAACGGGGAATTTTGTTTATTGGGATCGCATTTTTTTCCTTTTTTGGAAAAATGGAAATGGCTTTTTCGCAGGACGGGCAAGGGAAAAACAGCGAAAATGTCATGACGGAAAACAAAGTTCTGTCTCTCCTCGCTGAACAGCCTGAGCCAACGAAAAATATCCAGCCGAATCCGGAAGAAATGAGAACTATTTCAGAAAACCAAGATCTGACTGCCAAGACGAACGAAATCACCAGTGCGGCGGCATCGACCAATGACAATAACATTGAGGAAGCCGGAAAGCCGATGGAAGAGCAAGCTTTGAAACTTCCAGCGCAAGAACAGAAAACCTCTTCCCAAGATCTGGTCGAATTATCCTGGGAGGCGTCAGGTCAAAACGATTTAAACCGCGTGACCCAACTGACCACGCAGTGTGAAGAACTTTATGGTGAAAAAGCTAAAAAATTAGAGGCGGTTTTGAATGATTTCCCAACGCGCGGCAAAGAAGCGGATTATCAAATACTGAATGATGCGGCGACATGTATGTTTATTCGCGCCGAGGCTTTAATGAATAACGGGAAATCAGAAGAAGCACAAGTGTTATTTGAAAAGATCATTGAGCAATTTAAATGGGGTCAGGCTTGGGATCCGAGCCGTGGTGCCTTTTGGTCTATCGCAGAAAAGAGTCAAGCGAGCATTGATATGATGATCGGGAAGGCTCATGAGGAAGAAGAAAAGTTGATCAAAGATGAGACTAAGAAGATCACGAAGATCACCCTTTCTTTTAAGGGAAAGGAAGATGTCATTGATTATACGAAATATGGAAAATTTTTTAATGTGGGCACTAAGGATTACCATTATGAGATTTCCGATCCCAAAGGATTATCCGATGCCGTTGGGGAAGGGATTTATCCCAATACGGGTGCGGTCATCAAGAGCCCGGGATATAAGAAGGCTTTGCAGGAAGGCCGTCTTGAGGGAAGTCATTGGGATTTTGTTCATTGCCCGGATTTGGAAGCGGCTTATTATAAATGGGCAACAGCACCGGAGCCGTGGGGTGTTAAATTATTTTATCTTGGGTTAATTTTTGAAAAATCCAAGATGTATTATGAGGCCATTAAGGCTTATCATGCGATTGTCGTTCACTTTCCTCAGGCGGTCGGATGGACCTACTGGCAGACGCCTTGGTATCCGGCTCAAGCAGCGATCGCGAAAGTCAAATATCTGATCCGTCAGCATCCGGAGCTGAATTTGATGTTTCGATGGGCCCAAATCAAAGTGGTCAATGGATTTGATAACGATATTAATAATGATGTTATTCTGACTTATCCCGGTGTTATATCAAAGAAAAATCTTTGGGATCAATTGAAAGGAAAAATAGATTTCGAGAAATTAAACCGGAAGTTTAATAAATTAGGAAAAATTCAAAAAACGATCGGCAGCGGACAGATCCGGTTGGTCCAATATGAGAACGGTCACTGGCAGATGCTCGTAGATGGTAAACCGTATATGATCAAGGGACTGACTTACACGGCGACAAAAGTAGGCCAGAGCCCGGATAAAGGGACGTTAACCAGCTGGATGGATTCCGACGTCAATGGCAATGGCAAAATGGACGGCCCCTATGATTCCTGGGTGGACAAAAATAATAATAATGAACAAGATCCGGATGAACCTGTCGTCGGTGATTTTGAGTTAATCAAAGAGATGGGCGTTAATACGATCCGTCAGTATCACCAACCCTTTGAAATCAACAAAGAATTATTAAGAGATCTTTATAAGAAATACGGCATTCGCGTTATTATGGGTGATTTTTTAGGAAAATATACCTTAGGTTCTGGCGCCGGTTGGCGGGAGGGGACTGATTATGAAAACCCGCAACATCGAAAAAATATGTTAGAATCAGTCCAGAAAATGGTCTTAGAGTTTAAAGACGAACCTTACATTTTGATGTGGTTATTAGGCAACGAAAATAATTATGGTGTGGCCAGCAATGCCGATAAAAAGCCCGATATTTATTATCAATTTGCCAATGAGGTTGCCCAGTGGATCAAATCCGTTGATAAAAATCATCCGGTTGCTCTTTGTAACGGTGATACATTATATCTGGATAAATTCGCAAAGAACGCTCCGGATATTGATGTTTACGGCGCTAATTTATACCGGGGCGATTATGGTTTTGGATCTTTTTGGGAACAAGTCGCCGGTGCGACGGGCAAGCCGGCCTTTGTCACTGAATTTGGCTGTCCGTCCTATGCGCTTCATTTAACACTGGATGAAGGGGAAACGGCGCAGGCCGATTACCATCGCGGAAATTGGACTGATATTCAGGAAAATAGCGCGGGTTATAGTGAAGGGAGCGGGAATGCTCTCGGAGGTGTTATTTTCGAGTGGATGGATGAGTGGTGGAAAAATTATGAGCCATTTTTTCATGATCGCAAGTCCGACGCGATTGGGCCTTTTCCGGGAGGATATTATTATGAAGAATGGTTCGGACTTTCTGGTCAAGGGAATGGGAAGAAAAGTCCATTTCTGCGCCATTTACGAAAAAGTTATTATGCCTATCAGGAAATGTTGAAGGATTAGTTAAAAGAGGGGAGGTGTACGCTTTAGAATTTGCTTATAAAAAATAACCCGGATTCTGCGAACGCAAATCCACTTGAAAGACAAAATGATTATTCGTCTGATGTGAATAGTCAAATTTAATACGGGAAAGGTGAGCATTCCCGCGGGGGATCTCCCATAAAATCTTTTGATTATATGGGGGGCTTAAAATTTTAAATGTGTTCATGGTCTTATCGCAAACACAATGTGATTTTAAGCGAATCAAAGTTGCAAGCGTTATTAACATTAATGACAAGGAACACCTTGGGAATCAACAGGAGGAAACAAAAATGAAAAAAGTTTTATTCATCTTTGCATTACTAACGGCCTGCATTATCAGTAACCAGCCACAGTTGGTTTATGCATACAATTTTGGTGATTATCGGTCCGTGACATTAACGACAAAAGCCTGGGAGGCTTTAACCAATAATGATATCGAAGCTGTTTTGGCTTATACCAATAAATGCATTGAACTGTATGGTGAACAAGCCAAGAAAATGCAAAGCAGTTTGACGGATTATGCGACCGGAGATAATAAAGTTATTTTTAGTTATTGGGCTTTAAACGATGTCGCGACTTGTTTGTTCATTCAGGGAGAGGCCTATCGCAAGGCGAAGATGATGGATGAGGCCAAAGAGGTCTTTCAGAAATTGATTGACGAATACACCTATGGCCAATGTTGGGACCCGAAAGGTTGGTTCTGGAAACCTGCGGAAGCCGCTCAAGAAAAATTGGCGATGATTGAATCTGGTTCAGATGTGGATTTCGGCGATTATACCTCGATGACTCTCACGGTCAAGGCATGGGATGCGCTCGCTAAAGATGATTTAGAGGGCGTTAAAACGTATACAAATAAATGCATTGATCTTTATGGCAAAAAAGCCAAAGAGATGCAAGATTCCATGACGGAGTATGCTTGGGAATCAAAAGATAAAATTTTTTCTTACTGGGCATTGAATGACGTTGGAACTTGCTATTTCATTCTCGGTGAATCTTATCGCAAAGCGGGTAAAACCGATGAAGCCAAAGAAGCTTATAAGAAAGTCATTGATGATTATTTCTATGCTCAATGCTGGGATCCGCAAGGATGGTTCTGGAAACCTTCTGAAGGCGCCCAACAAAAGTTAGATGAGATCAACGGATCATAATGGTTGATTGGAAGTTGTTTTTGATTTGATCTTTGAATGAGTTTTTAGGAACCCAATATTTCGATTAAATCTCTTTGAGATTCAGTCATTTGGCCCTTCGGGCTACCGTTGCTTCCAGCATTTCCGAATAGGCTCGGTAAGGGAAGCAGCGGTGGCATACCATTGCTGTTCTTGGATTAATTTTTCGAGAAAGGTTATCTAAAATGAGATATCGGTTAGGATTATTAATGGTTGTTCTGTGTTTCTTGTTTTTGGGATGCGGCAAGACTGCTTCTAGTGAAAAAATGAATTCTGGAGAAAACAGAAATTCTGGTCAGGCTTCTGCGGATGACGGGTCTGGACCGTTTCAGCCTTTCTTGATTTATGCTGATAAAGGGACGAGAAACAATCATTATGTCCCATCGGGTTTTATGCCTGATGGGAAATGCATTTTATTTGATGATACCTGGAAAGAAAATTGTCACAGCGGGAGTTCTTGCATCAAAATAGAATATGATGTCGCTTGTTCAAAACAGGGGCAAAAATGGGCGGGGATCTATTGGTTAAATCCTCCGAATAATTGGGGAACTCAAAAAGGCGGCTTTAATCTAACCGGCGCCCAGAAATTAACTTTTTGGGCTAAAGGAGAAAAAGGTTCCGAACGAATCGAAGAATTCAAGATCGGAGGGATCACCGGGCAGTATCCTGACTCAGATACAGCGGTGATAGGGCCGGTGATTTTATCTCCTGAATGGAAAGAATATACGATCGATTTGAGAGGGAAAGATCTTACTTATATCAGTGGAGGATTTACCTGGGCGACAAACGTTGATGTTAATCCGGTCAACTGCGTTTTTTATCTTGATGATATTAAATATGAATAATATTTCTAAATAATATTTCTTTTGTCGACGGGTAACTCAAAATTTCAATCAGGACAGTCCTTTGGGCCTGTCCTGTGTTTTTATGAGTATCTTTGCAGTCATTGGGAATTTATATTCGTATCTTGATTAAAAATTATGATAAAAAAATCTAAAATCCCTTGTATTCATGTTAATCCTTTGATATCATGCCTTTCAGCTTGAGGTAAGAAAAGGAGACAAGATGTCCAAAGTCGCGAAATTAATCATTTTGATTTTATTCCTTCTTCTTGGAGCTAGTATTTTTGTTATTTTCTCTACGTTGTCCCAAAAACAATCGTTGGAAAAAGCCAAAAAAGATCTGGAAGACCAAGTCTTGAAAGGTGAAACTTTAGCTAAGAACCTGACAGGAGAAAAGGTATCTTTAGAGAAAGCCAAAACGGATTTGGAAGATCAGCTTAATGAAATTCAGGCGACGAAAAGCAAATTAGAAAAAGACGTTGAGAAACTCAATTCTCAGGTCAAAAGTTTTGATGTTCAGATTAAAGATTTAATGAGAGAGAAAGATGAGTGGAAGGGCCGCGTTGATTCCATTAAAAAAGAACGCGACGATTTGATGACCCGCATCCAAGATAAAGAGAAAGAATTAGCAAAGAAAAATTTAGAAATCTCAACGTTAAATCAAACCATCAGCCAACAGACAGCTCAACAACCCGCGCAAACTGGGGCATACGTTCCCGTTCCTTCTGCGGCGACTTCCGCGGCAGCGCAGACAAGTCCTTCCGGAAATCAATCGAATAATGAATCAGAGTCTTATCTCGCGCAGGTTTTAAAAGAAAAGGCCAATCTTGAGGTACAAATAAGCGACCTGAAGAATAAATTAAATAGTAGCAGTTTAAATGTTGTCGAACTGAAAAATAAACTTGATAATGTAGAGGTGGAACTGAATGGTCTTAAGAGCGAAAAAATCGATATCGAAAATAAAGTAAAATATAACGAAGATTTAGCCAATACGCTTTCGATTGATTTAGCTCGCTCCAAGAACGATAAAAAAGGCGTCAGTGATCGGGTCGAACAGCTGCGCCTTGATAACACGGATCTCCGAGGGCAGATTAAAAATTTGACCAATACGAAAATGGCGTTGGAAAAAAGCGTTGTCCAGCTTACTGATCAAAAGAATAATATAGAAAAGAAATTAGCGGAAACGGAAAGCGTCATTCAAGGCCGCATTAATGAAATTTTGGAAATGAAAGACAGTCTAGATAAACCCGCTTTTAAAGAAAAGCTGGATGAGCTTTCCCAGCTTCAAAGCAGCATTGCCACTAAATATAAATCGTCGGAAGATACGAAGGAAATTGAATTGCCCCCGATTGTTGTGAGCGCTGGGGGATCGTACGCCGGCAAAATGCCGCAGGCCGTTGAAGAAAATGGCGGCGCTTCGGGATTAAATGGGCGCATCGTGAGTATCAATGAGGAAAACAATTTTGCGATTGTTGATCTGGGAGAAGATAGCGGCGTCCAGATAGGCGACACGTTAAATGTTTATCGTGATACCGAAGTCATCGCGACTTTAAGCATCATCCAAGTCAGAAAAGATGTGTCGGCAGCTGATATCATCAAACTATCGGCAAAATTAAAAGTTGGCGATACTGTTCAGTAAGTTGGAGGGTGTTTTAATCTGCTGCTTTAGAAAAAGTGAATAAGACAAAAATCAGTATACATGATGTAGCTCAACGCGCAGGTGTTTCTATAACGACCGTTTCCCGCGTTATCAATAACGTTCCCACCGTTAACAAAAAAAATCAAGCCAAAGTAGAAGAAGCTGTTGCATTTTTAAAGTATAAACCTAACGTGAGCGCTCAGCGCTTGGCCAAAGGTTTAAATAACGCCATGGGATTGGTTATGCCTGGTTATCCAGGGATATTCCATTCTTTTTATGCCGTGGAGCTTGTCCGCGGTGTTGGGCATGCGTGTGAAGCGTTAAGGCTGGATTTGCTTTTTCATATTACTAATGGCCAGAATCCGATCACCACCTCGAATGTGGGCGGTATTATTTTTGCTGATATCATCGAAAATCGGAAACAAGTGGAATCGACCTTGGAAGAAGGGATTCCTTGTATGGTGATCAATAATATTGTTGAAGATTTGGATATCAATTATGTGGCGATCGATAATAAGATGGGTGGTTTATTGGCGGTTGAATATTTGATTGGGTTAGGACATAAAAAAATCGCCACCGTGACCGGTAATGTGCATACGCAATCCGGGGCTCATCGTTTAGAAGGATATAAGAAAGCTTTACAGGAGAAGAATATTTCTGTTCGTCTGGAATATATTGCGCAAGGTGATTATTCCCGTCGCAGCGCAAGAGTGGCGGTTGAAAAGATTTTAGCGCTCGAGGACCGCCCGACCGCCATTTTTGCCGCGAGCGATGATATGGCTTTGGAAATCATAGCGTTTCTGTTGGAAAAACGGTTCAAGGTCCCTCAGGATATCTCGATTATCGGATTCGATGATAATCCTTCCGCGATTTACGGGCCGGTCGCTTTGACGACCATTCAGCAGCCTTTGTTTCAGATGGCCGAAGAAGCGGTCAAATATTTGAACGCGATTGTTTCCGGAAAAAAGCGCGCTCCGGTCAAAGTTATTCTTCCAACCCAATTAGTGATCAGAGAATCCTGCGCCGCTCAATAATTTTTTTACGCCCTAACGGTATCTTTAAGCAAAATCCTCCTCGACTCCGGTGATCCAAGAGAAGAGATTGACAACGCAAGACTTTGGCTGTAATATTTAGTTCTTGTTATGGAGCTTTCCTTAAATAAATCAAAGGAGATCCATTGGGTATTCTTATGACAATCATGATGTTTGCTCTCTGGATTTTTTCGATCATTGGGTTGCTGATCCTGATTTTTACAGGTTTTCAATATGCCGATTTGAATATTATCGTGGGGATCTTTATCGGCTTTACCTTATTAAACAGTTTTTTGGATGTTCACAAACGGAAATAATGATCAAATTTTAGATTAAGGTCGTTTTTATGAAGGAAAATTATTTTGATTGCGTGGTGATTGGCGGAGGTCATGCGGGTGTTGAAGCCGCGTTAGCTTCCAGCCGGATGGGTGCTAAGACGTTGATGGTGACGTTGTTCACTGACACGATTGGCCAGATGAGCTGCAATCCGGCGATCGGCGGGGTGGGCAAAGGCCAACTCGTCAAGGAAATCGATGCCCTGGGCGGTGAAATGGGAAAGGCCGCGGACGCAACCGGTATTCAGTTCCGGCAACTTAACGCCTCGAAAGGTCAGGCGGTCCGGTCTTCCCGCTGCCAATCGGACCGGCTGCGATATAAGTTATATATTCAAGCGACGGTCCGCGATCAAGCAAACCTGACCGTTCGACCGGATAAAGTCAGCGAAATCCTTGTCGATCATCACCGCATTGTCGGCATTAAGACAGAATCCGGCGAACAGATCCATTGTAAGACAGTCGTCGTCACCACGGGAACATTTTTAAGAGGCCGAATCCATGTCGGAGAGTCGATCACTCCTGGCGGACGAGTGGGTGAACCGGCATCTTACCGGCTGGCGGATTGCCTGCAGAATTTGGGTTTTCCTCTTTTAAGCTTCAAGACCGGTACACCCCCGCGCCTCGATGGCCGGACGATTGATTTCACTCATCTCGAGCGGCAGGATTCGGATGAACGTCCCATTCCGTTTTCATTTCGGACCAAGAAGTTGCCGACGGATTTATTGCCTTGCTATATCACGCGCACCACCGAACAAACCCTCGCCATCATTAAAGATAATTTACATTTGTCCCCGATGTATTCGGGCCGGATCCAATCGACGGGTGTGCGCTATTGCCCTTCGATTGAAGACAAGATCGTCAAATTTAAAGACAAGCTGACCCATCAGGTATTTTTGGAGCCTGAGGGTTTGGATACTTTCGAGTATTATCCTAACGGCATTTCAACGGGTTTGCCCGCTGAAGTTCAAGAAACGATGGTCCATTCGATCAAAGGACTGGAGCACGCGAAATTGATCCGTCCGGGATATTCCATTGAGCATGGCGTTGTTCCGGCCACGGAATTGACAGCGTATCTAGAAACAAAAAAAGTGAAAGGACTTTTTCTAGCCGGCCAGATCAATGGCACGACCGGCTACGAAGAAGCCGCGGCCCAGGGGATCATGGCGGGGATCAATGCGGTCTTGAGTGCCAGAAACGAAACACCTTTTGTCCTGAGACGGCATGAAGCTTACATCGGCGTTTTGATTGATGATCTGGTGACCAAGGGAACAGACGAGCCTTATCGCATGTTCACCTCGCGTGTCGAACATCGATTGATTGTTCGAGAGGACAACGCGGATAAAAGATTGGCCAAATACGGACATCAATTCGGATTAATCGCCCCGGAAGAGTTTGATCAGATCAACCAGAAATATGCGGCGATTGATCAAGAGATCGAACATCTCAAAACCACGCGTATCCCTCCGGGAACTTCGCTGGATGAAGAATTAGAAAAAATCAACAGCAGTCCGATCCGTCAGCCGGTCCTGCTCAGTGATCTCTTAAAAAGACCGGAAGTCCGATACCATACGATCGCTGCGTTCGATGGGCATTTGAAAAATTTTCCGCAGGAAGTGATTGACCAGGTTGAATACGAAATTAAATATGAAGGGTTTATCCAGCGGCAATATAAAATGGTCGATCGTTTCCGCCATATCGAGAACATCAAGATCCCCGCGAATTTCGATTATGAACAAGTCCACAGCCTTTCCAGGGAAATTAGAGAAAAACTAAAAAGATTTTCTCCTTCTTCCTTAGGCCAGGCCAACCGGATTTCTGGCGTAACCCCGGCGGCGATATCGATCTTGATGATTTATTTGCGTAAAAAAAGTCTAGAGAAGAAAGATCAGAAAATCTAAATCCATAATCAAGGAGGAATACAAGATGAACCCAACAAGCGAAATGATGAAAGAAAAGGCAGAAAAAGGGAGGACGAGTTCCATGAAGATCGCAAAAGATGTGACAGAGTTGATTGGGCATACACCTTTAGTCAGATTAAACAAGGTGACGGAAGGATGCGGGGCGGAGGTTGTGGCTAAACTGGAATTTTATAATCCCTTGGGTTCGGTCAAGGACCGCATCGGTTTCGCGATGATTGAAGCAGCGGAAAAAGCCGGCAAGATCAAGAAAGATACGGTGATCCTGGAACCGACGTCGGGAAATACCGGAATTGCCTTGGCGTTTGTCTGCGCGGTCAAAGGATATCAATTAACGTTAACGATGCCGGAGACGATGAGCTTGGAACGCCGTGCTTTATTGAAGGCCTTAGGTGCGAATCTTGTTCTGACTCCTGGTCCGGACGGGATGCGCGGCGCGATCGCGAAGGCCAATGAATTGGCGGCTTCAGATAAGAAATATTTCATTCCGCAGCAATTCGACAATCCGGCCAACCCGGAGATCCACCGCAACACCACCGCCGAAGAGATCTGGAACGATACCGACGGCAAAGTTGATATCTTGATTTCCGGAATCGGAACCGGCGGAACCATCACCGGTGTTTCGGAAGTCATCAAGAAAAGAAAACCGTCCTTCAAAGCGATCGCGATTGAACCCAAAGGTTCACCGGTCCTTTCCGGCGGAAAACCCGGTCCGCATAAAATCCAGGGCATCGGAGCCGGTTTCACGCCGTCTATCTTAAATACAAAGATCATTGATGAAATCATTCAAGTCGATAACGATGAGGCGTTTGCTTATGCCAAACGGGTGATTCGTGAAGAAGGATTGCTCGTCGGAATTTCTTCCGGCGCCGCCGTTTGTGCCGCGTTGCAGGTCGCCAAAAGACCGGAAAATAAAGGGAAGTTAATTGTAGTCATTATTCCCAGCACCGGTGAGCGTTATCTCAGCACGGACTTGTTTGCGGAGTTTAGAAGTTAATTTAGATGTAGAAGAAACATAGAAGAGTAAACTCAGGGGACAGAGATTTATTTTCTGTCCCCTTTTTTAGGATAAATTTATGGAAAATATAAAGATTTTAAAGAACGAAAACAGTATTTCAATTATAGGATTCTCAGATGCAGCTAAAGTAATAAAAATTGATGGCCCAAAGGTAAAAAGATTAAATGATTTATTGCTTCACAGGATGGATCTTGAATTTTCCGAATATTGTTTGAATGCCATTAATAAAGTACATAAAGAAGAAAATCAATTAAGGCAATCGTTATGGAGATCTGCGATTGTTAATTATTTCAAATGTTTTGCTTCTAATAAGTCACGTTCTCAATTAAGTGAGATCAGAATATATAAAAGTGATTCTATGGCATTAGAAATATTTACTTATTTTAAAAACCTAAGAAACAAATATTTTATTCATGATGAGAATTCTTATACTCAAAGCATTTCTGGGGCTATTCTAAATCAAGGGAATAAATCTTATAAGATTGAGAAGCTTATAACACTGGGAATACTTGGTGAAACACTAGAAGATGCTAATTTTAGTAATTTATCTCTTCTAATAAAGATAGCCCAAAGATGGGTTGATCATGAATATGATGTAATAGCCAAAGATATTACTCGTGAATTAGAGGCAATTCCATACGACGAACTTTTAAAACGTGAAGAGGTCTCATTTAGAATTTCTGATATTTCAAAAGTTGATAAAGAGCGATAAAAACATAAATTTTTAGGACGTTAGATTATATGTCTAATAGGCAATTGCTTTCTCCTAATCTAAAGTTTTTCCTCCTTATTGTGTTGCTGTTTGTCTGTTGGCTTATCGGCCGCTATATCCCCTTTGACATCGAATTCTACAAACAATTTCTAGCTCAGTATCCCCTGGCTTTGTCCGGACTGATTTTTGTCGTGGCCTATGTCATTATGACTTTCTTTGTTTGGTTTTCCAAAGACCTGTTTAGACTGGCCGCGGCGATTTTGTTCGGTGCTTATTGGAGTACCTTGTTTGTCTGGATCGCCGAGATGATCAATCTCGTTATTTTGTTTCATATAAGTCGGAATTTAGGACGGGAATTCGTTGAACAGAAGTTTAAATTAAAACCGGTCGTAACAGCGGATGACGGACATTATTTCTGGCGGGTCTTTGCTTTGCGGATCGTGCCGATCATCGCATTCAAGTTTTTAGACCTGGGGTTCGGTTTGACCAAGATTTCTTTCCGGAAATATTTTATATCGCTGATCGCGTCTCCCTTAAGGATTTTCTGGGTGCAGTTTATTCTCGCCGGAGTGGGGGACGCGCTTTTTAAAGATCCGCTGGCGATGTTTTAGAACTTATCCCAAAATTTCTCGTCAGGATTTTCGTGCGGGTGGCCCGGAGGCGGGTTCCCTGCCGCCCGCAGGTGATGAGGACGGCAGGGTGCCGCAGGGACAGAACCCGCAACAAATTCACAGAAGCAATTTTGGGACAAGTTCTAGTGCAGGATTATTTATTGAAGAATCAGATCGTCTATGCGTTCAGCCTGGGATATCTGGTGATTTCGATCGCGCTGGTTGTTTGGTATAAGAAAACGAATCGAAGAAAGGTTAATTGATTTTGATCCCCAAGGCCAGATCCAAAACAACCTCCGCCATCATCGCGGCGCAGGCCGTGACGCGCGGCGCCATCGGCGGATGGCCTTGCGTGCTGTCGGTTGAATGGTCGCCGACGATATAAACGTTTCCTACCTTACGCAGATTCATCGGTTTTTTTTCAAGAAGTCTTGCCATTCCGTTGCCGCTGATAATCCATTTGGTTTTGTTTTGATAATATTGCACGAACTGAAATTTCCATTGGGCCTGATCGAAGGCTTCAATAATAAACGGGCAGCTGTGAAAATAGGCGGTGCCGGTTTCCGGCGTCCATTTGACATGGTGGACCAGCACTTCAACCTCCGGATTGATCTGCAGCAGGCGTTTTTTTAAGGTCTCGACTTTGACCGCGCCGATTTCATCGGCGAAATACTGTTGCCGGTTGAGATTCGAGGCGTCGATGACGTCCTGATCGACGATCTCAAAATGCTTAAAACCCGAGCGCGTCAGGATGACGGCGACATTGGAGCCAAGTCCGCCCGCGTCGCCGATGCCGATTTTAAGAGACTGGATTTTTTTAAGCTGGTCTCCGTTTAAATAACGTACAAGACCTTCTTCGAATGCGTTCATGATTTAATGGGTTTTGATTATATTGTTCTGGATTCTCCGCCAGTCGGTAAATACCGGATCGAAATGCCGTTTCTTCAAAAGCGTGACGATGTCGGCCACGGAGCGCTGATCTTCGATGTCGAATTGGGGGTCTTGTTCCTCCCGGGATTTAAGCGTATATCCTCCGACGGAGGTGTTGGACCCGGCCGACATGCGGGTGATCCCCAGTTCCAGGGCGTGATTGCGCAGTTCACAAGATTCTCTGGTCGAGAGATTAATGCCGACCCGCGGGAAAAGCGTTCGCGTCAAACAGACGATTTTAATAAAACAAAGATCATCCACGTGGCAGCGCATGAAATCTTCGCCTTTAATGGGTTTCAGCCGTGGAAACGAAAGACTGTATTCCACTCCGGGAAAATTTTTTTCCATTGAACGCAGATGATGGTATAAAGCGAAAAGATCAGTCGCCACATCCGAAAGCCCAAGCAAAATGCCCATGGAAATGCTCCGTAATCCCGCCCGGGCGGCGCGCTCCGGGGTCGTCACTCGGAAATCATAATCAGCCTTGATCCCGGAGAGATGGACTTCATGATAACGTTTTCGGTCGTAGGTCTCCTGATAAACCGTGATCCCATCGGCACCGGCTGCAAATAATTCTTCGTACTCGTCTTGTTGCATCGGATGGACTTCGAGGCTGATGTTGGGAAAATAATCTTTGGCGACACTGACCGCTTCGTTGAGATATTTAAGAGGGGTGAGCTGATAGGATTCGCCGGTCAAAAGAAGAATGTTTTCGATGCCTTGTTTCCCGACGAACGACATCTCTTGCCGCATTTCATCGGCGGTCAGCTTAAACCGTTTGATGCGATGGTGCGAATGAAATCCGCAGTAGGTGCAATGGCTGCTGCAGTAATTGGATAAATATAAAGGGGCATAAAGCGAGATCGTGCGTCCAAAATATTGTTGCGTGAGCTGTTGGGATCGCCGGGCTAGTGTTTCCGTTGTTTCCGGATGGCGGTCGGCGAGAATATTTTTGATTTCATCGAGCGTGATCATGGTCAAAAAGAAATCCGGTTAAAGGGGAAGAGGCGTCGGCGATTGTTTTAGGATGCGGCATTCGGCTTAAATAAGCCAACCGGCCCGCGGCGACCGCCAACGAAAATGATTGCGCTAAAAGCGCGGGCGACCCGGCGGTGGCCACAGCGGTATTGGCCAGGACCGCGGCGGCGCCGATTTCCATGGCTTCCGCCGCCTGGGAAGGCGAACCTATTCCGGCGTCGACAATGATCGGCAAATCAATTTCATTGAGCAGAATCCGGATGAATTCTTTTGTTTTAAGGCCTTGATTGCTTCCGATCATCGAACCCAGCGGCATGACGGTCGCGGCCCCGGCCTTGACTAATTCGCGGGCGACATAGAGATCGGGATACATATAAGGAAGGGCGATAAAACCGTCTTTGACGAGGAGTTCGGTTGCTTTGATGGTTTCCTGATTATCCGGGAGAAGATATTTGCTGTCATTGATGACTTCGATTTTGATCCAATCGCCGCAGCCGGATTCCCGGGCCAGACGCGCGATGCGCAGGGCTTCCGGTGCGTTGCGGGCGCCCGAGGTGTTGGTCAGCAGCGTAACGTTTTTGGGAATATATTCGAGGATGTTTTCCTGGTGACGTTCCAAATCGATTCGGCGTAACGCGACGGTAACGATCTCGGTCCCGGAGGCAAGGATACTTTCTTTAAGGTCCAGTTTATTTTTAAATTTCCCAGTCCCTAAAAGAAAGCGGCTTTTAAATGCTCGCCCGGCGATGATTAAGGGTGTGTCTTTGATGGTGGTTGATAGGGTGTTTGTATTCATAATTTCAGTAAAATTCGTTTGCGGGTTAACGGGTTTCGAGTGAACGAGTTAAAACTCGACAACTCGTTAAACCCGAAACTCGCTAACTTAAATCAACCTCCCCCGACAAAATTAACCAATTCAACCGTGTCGCCGTTGGATAAATTTTTCTCCGGCCACACCTGGCTTTTGATGATCGTTCCGTTGACTTCGGCGATGACATGCTGGGAGTCTTTGCAGAATTGTTCGATCACTTTTTTGAGATTAACCGAAGAGGTGAATTCTTTTTCTTGTCCGTTAATTGTGATTTTCATGGCGAACCTCGGGATTTAAATATATTTTCTGGGGAGATTGATTCGATTTTCTTCTCGAGACAGGAGTCATCTTAAATCACTTTTTTAGAAAATGCAAATGAAATATCGTTGCCGGTTTTGTGTGTGAAATTAATCGGGAATTATTGACTTCAAGAGTCACCGATGCGATAATCAATGCGTTTTAATAAACTTTTTTCCATTGATTCTTGGTCAATCACAGGTGTGATACATGTCAAAAGAAATCACCGCGGATTTGGAAGCCTGTAAAACCTGCAAGGCCGGATCCTGCTGTTATGAAGGCGCCGAACTCACCTTAAGAGAATTGAAAATAATCATCAAATACAATCCTCCTGTCGCCAAACCTTGGTTTCGTCTGGTGAAAAAATCCGAGAAACCCGACGGGGTTCATGATTTTTCCACGATTGTCCGCAACGGGACGTGTGTCTTCCAGGATAAAAATAATTTGTGCACCGTCTATAAAGTCCGGCCGCATTACTGCCGGGATTTTCCCTTGGAAGACGGAAAGACGGCGCCGCATTATAAAAGACTGTGCGTTTTGTTTCATGAAAAATGGGCGCACAACAGCAATACGCGCCGCGTTTACGAAGAAAGAGAGAATTCCGCAGAAAAAAAGTAGATTTTTTATTTGATTTGTAGTATAAGGTTGTATAATTATTTTCGAAATTCATAAAT
This sequence comes from Candidatus Omnitrophota bacterium, assembly GCA_023247705.1. Lineage (GTDB taxonomy): Bacteria > Omnitrophota > Gorgyraeia > Zapsychrales > JAHFFX01 > JAHFFY01. Next base: position 51,709 of record JAHFFY010000002.1, read on the forward strand.
AATTCGAAAATTTCAGTTGAGGTCAGGAAACGAACGCAATGGTTTTTCTTAACTGCAGCTGAAATTTCTTAGTTTTAACCAACCCGGCAAGATACACGGGACGAAAGTGGGCAAAATGAGAGGGAAGATGCACTATCAGAAGGAGGATTCCGATTAAGACGACCGAAAAAAATCAAGTTTTTGGTTATCAACTGCTTTTAGATCTTTACGATTGCAAACTAGGAGTGTGTGATGATTTGGGTCTGTGCTATCAATTCCTGGATGAGATCGTTAGTGATTTAGGAATGGAAAAACAATCTCCTCCAAGCATCTTCCGCAGCGATGCGGTCCGTTTCCCGGATAAAGCCGGTCTCTCCGGTTGGGCTCCATTAATTGAAAGTTCTGTGGTGATCCATACGTTATCGCCGAAGAATTATATCTCGATTGACGTGTACTGCTGCAAATGTTTTAGCCTGGAGGTAGCGAAGAATGTCTGCCGTAAATTTTTTGCGCCGAAAAAAATCGATGAGCAATATATTGAGCGCGGGATGGATTACTATAAGACCGACACGAATTATCACACGATGACCGTGAAAAAAGGAAGTGTGAAAGCGCCTGAGGTCACGATCAATAAAAAAGAGCCGCAATTGGCCTCGAGCCGTTAATCAGTTTTTTCAAATATATTGTTTAGGAGGGGGGGATTATATGACGCATATGACCCCCCTTTTTTTATCCTTAGGTATTGAGAAAGTTAACGCGTTCGCGGGTTTGCTGGTTCAACGAGTTGGTTGTCGTGTTGTCCCGTTTAAGAACAGTCCGAATAATCCGTTAAACGCGTAAACTCGACAACCCGCAAACGATTATAAATATTTAAACCTATGCCTTACTCAACCGACGAAATCAAACGCATCGAAACCAAATGGCAGGGCATTTGGCACGACAAAAAAATTTTTAAAGTCGATGTCGACCCCAAGAAAAAGAAATACTATGTGCTCGAGATGTTTCCCTATCCTTCGGGAAAAATCCATATGGGCCATGTCCGCAATTACACGATCGCCGATGTGATCGCCCGTTTCAAGATGATGCAGGGGTATCATGTCCTTCATCCGATCGGCTACGACGCCTTCGGCCAGCCCGCTGAAAACGCCGCGATCAAACATAAAGTCGATCCCGCCGAATGGACGTACCGCTGTATCGACCAGATGCGCGAAGAGCTGAAGAAGATGGGGTTCTCCTATGATTGGGATCGTGAATTATCGACGTGTGATGCACAATATTACCGCTGGAACCAGTGGATTTTTTTAAAGATGTTCGAAAAAGGTTTGGCTTATAAAAAAGCCTCATCGGTCAATTGGTGCCCGAGCTGCGAGACGACTCTGGCGAACGAAGAAGTGATTCAGGGCGAATGCTGGCGGTGTAAGTCAACGGTCGTCCAGAAAGACCTTGAGCAATGGTATTTGAAGATCACGCAGTACGCCGAGGATCTTTTCGAAGATTTGCAACAATTGAACCACTGGCCGCCGCGCGTCATCACGATGCAAGAAAACTGGATCGGCAAGAGCCAAGGTGTTGAGATTTATTTCAAGATTCAGAAAACCGGCGAGACGTTGACTGTGTTCACGACCCGGCCGGACACGATTTTCGGTGCGACGTATGTTGTTTTGGCCCCGGAACATCCTCTCGTTAAAAAATTGGTTGTCGGAACGTCTCACGAAAAAAATGTTTTGTCGTTTGTCGACAAGGTTGCGAAGGAAAGTAAAAGCGACCGCCTGTCCGGCGATTTGAAAAAGGAAGGGATCTTCGCCGGACAATACGCGATCAATCCCGTTAATCAGGAAACGATCCCGATCTGGATCGCTGATTACGTCCTGATGGAATACGGGACCGGGGCCATCATGGCGGTGCCGACGCACGACCAGCGCGATTTTTTATTTGCCAAAGAACATCAGTTGCCGATGCGGATTGTTATCCAGGATGCGGTCAATCCTCAGCAACGACCCTCAGATCTCAAAGAAGCGTATGAAGGCGACGGTCTTCAGATAAATTCCGGAATCTTTAACGGTATATCCAATCAAGAAGGGTTAAAGAGGATCGCGGCGTGGATGGAAGGAAATAAAATGGGAAAGATCATCGTACATTGGCGTCTGCGCGACTGGTTGATTTCGCGGCAGCGTTATTGGGGGACACCGATTCCCATGATCTATTGTCAGAGTTGCGGAATTGTCCCGGTCTCGGAACAACAATTGCCTGTCGAACTCCCTAAAAATATCAAGATCTCTGGCCAGGGCGGAAGCCCATTGGCTCAATCTGCGGAATTTATCGAAACGACCTGCCCGCGCTGTCAAAAACCGGCGCGCCGCGAGACCGATACCATGGCGACGTTTTTTGATTCGTCCTGGTACTTTTTGCGATTTGGTTCAGCCAATAATAATGAAAAAGTTTTTGATCCGAAAGAAGCCGCCTACTGGATGCCGGTCGATCAATATATCGGCGGGATTGAGCATGCCATTCTTCATTTATTGTATTCCCGGTTTTTCACGAAATTTTTCAAGGACCTCGGGCTGATTGGATTTTCCGAACCGTTTTATCGTCTCTTGACGCAAGGGATGGTTTTAAAAGACGGTGAGGTTATGTCTAAATCACGAGGCAACACCGTTGACCCGGATCTGGTCATCGAAAAATACGGCGCGGACACATTGCGGTTGTTTATTTTGTTCGCGGCACCTCCGGAAGATCAGCTGGAATGGAATGACAACGCGATCGAAGGGTCATGGAAGTTTTTGTCCCGTGTCTGGAATTTGATTGAGAATAAATATAAAAAAGAAGATCACTTTGTCAGCAAGGGCATGACGAATGCGGCCGCGGACCAGGAAGACAAGTCGATCGAACGCGAGCGGAATCTGGCCATAAAGAAAGTTACGGAAGATATTTCGAATGGTTTTAAATTTAATACCGCGATCAGCGCAATGATGGTTTTGGTCAACAAGATTGAACGTTATCAAGTGGAAGGACATTTCAAACAAAAAACAGTCAATGACGCGATCAAAACATTGGTTTTACTGCTGGCCCCTTTTACCCCGCACGTCTGCGAGGAGTTGTGGCGGATCATGGGCGGGGCCGAAGAGAGTGTGGCCCGCGTGGCGTGGCCGTCGGTGGATGAGAAGGCCATGATCCAGGATGTCGTTTCGATCGTTGTTCAGGTGAACGGCAAGTTAAGAGGCAAGTTTGATGTCGCCCCGGACGTCGATGAAGAGCATTTAAAGAAACTGATTACCGCCGATCCCAGAATCCAGGCGCATCTGGAAGGCAAGGCGGTCAAGAAATTGATCGTGGTGCCGAACAAGTTGGTGAATATCGTCGTGTAAACAATTGTTGAACATTTTTTCCCCGATCAGACTTCCCATTTTCCTTTCTTGAGACGTCGTAAGTTTTCTCTCCGGATCATTATGAGATCATGAATATGTTTACCAAACAGGAAAAGATTGTTTTGATTTTTTTGATGAGCGTTTTGCTTTTTGGGACGGTTTTGCAATATTGCTTTAAGAAAAATCCTCAATGGGCGCAGAATTTTTCGGTCCTCGAAAGTCATCGGTCATACGTTAAAATTAATTTGAATACGGCAACTCCTCAAGAGCTGGAAGCACTTCCGTTTATCGGTCCAACCCTCGCGCAGCGGATCATTGATTATCGCAAAATCCACGGGTCTTTTTTTTCGCTGGAAGAACTCAAGATGGTCCAAGGCCTGAACCAAGGGGTTTTAAATAAAATCACTCCGTTCCTCAAGGTTGACTGATTTTGGGGATTAGTTTGGTAGATAAAAGATAGATGCTTCACACATAAGAAATATCTTGACTCGTTGACGGAATATACATACTATACTTTCCTAAATAAGAAAGATTCTTCAAGCTGTTTAATCTCCTCCTTTTTTTATCCATCTACCTTTTGAGATCCGCCTTGACAGTATTCTCCGTCAACTTTAGAATAATCGGAAATTGCTTCCAATTCCATTGTCCTTTTATTCATTAAAATTTTTCAGAGAAAAAAGGTTCGTGTTGACGATCGTTTCTCCAAGGGGTGTATGAATGAAGCGGTTTCTGATTCTATTGGTTTTAAATCTTTCTCTATGCTCATCAACGGTTTTCATCTGGGCTGAAGAATCCGGTCCCGGCGTTCTTTCTGCCGCGCATAACGAAACCGAATCCGCTTCCGCCGAAACCATTTTGCAGACCATCCAGGATTTGGAATCTGCACGCGATCCGAAATGTTACGCTACGGCGACCCGGTTGGAAAATATGATCTACGGGATCCCTTTAAAAGACGAAGCCCGATTTAAGAAAATCGATCTGCAAAAGGCATTGATCCGACGGGTTTGGCAGAACGCTTCATCGGCCGTCAAAGCCAAAGGTGTCGCCGGGGCCCGTGTGAGCAAAGAAGACCTTCAGTTGGTCGTTCAAAAGATTTTGTATTATTCCAGAACCAAAGACGAAGATTTTATAGTGGAGATCCCTTCTCAAGAGCCGCGCATCATCAAGAAGCTGCGTTTTTCCCAATACACCTCAGTGGCCTATGCCCTGCGGGCGATTTTTGCCGTACAGCAGGATGAACTATTATTGAATGACCATGATGAACTGGTGCCTTTAGATCAAGACGCGATTGCTTTTCTGAAAGAAGTGGTGGATGTTTACACGATGATCGCGCTGGATCTGGCCAGCTTTGAGGCGCGCCGGGTCGATCAGCGTTTGATTTCCGCGGAGTTGATCACGAAGGTATGGAAATCAATTTCTTGGTTAAATCCGCCGGATGCGCAACCCAACTCTCCGCAGCGATCCGTTGTCCTATCCGACCGTGTTTTAAAAAATCAATCGGCGATTCTGCAAGAACTGATCGACCGTAAGATCACGGCCTTTGCGGCTTATAATAATACCGTGCCCCTTGAACAAAAAGACAACCTGCTTTTTAAAATGATGAGTGAATCGTACGCGCGGGCTCCATTTCCCAAAGAAGAAAACGCCCGATGGGCGATTAAAGAGATGCTGGAAAAGATTTTGATCCAATTTGCGATGGATGTATTGTTAAAATCCCAGGAGATCGCGCAGGATCGACGTCATCCTTTGGTCACCGCCCAGGACGCTTATACCGCCAGCCAGGCGATCGCGCCTCACGTCGTTGACGATCATGAGACCGTGATTTTTTTCCCCAATCTTCACCAGGAAGATAAAATTGTTCTAGCCAATTATGATTCCGATTCTTTCCGTGATTTTGGAACACATTGGCAGGTTCTGAAAGATGTCTTCCAAAAAGATCAGGATATTCGCATCAAAACGAATCTTGACCCGTTTGCCACCGAGATCGTGACCGAAGCAATCGCCCAGTACGGGGTGCTAGTGCTTCGTGTGGCTGGAAACAGCGTCAACCGAGAATCCAAACTCAAGAGAGGTGCTCTTGTTGTAACGCCGCGGGATCTTGAACAAGGCAAAAAATCCATCGACGCATCGGTGAAATTAAATGCGCAAACGAAAGCGGCACTGGTTGAACCGGAGAAAATTATTTCCGCTCCCGGAGAGTATAATCCTCTTGAGATTAAGGAACCGTTTTTCAGCGATATCACTCGAAAAGTGAAAATCAATTTTGAGCACCGGCTATCGGATTGGTTTGTTCAGTGGATCAACGCACCGGATGAGAAAGGGCATGATCGTGTTCTCATCAACAGCGGGGGTGTTGCTGCTGAGGATATTAATAATGATGGTTATCCGGATATTTTGTTGGTCGGCGGTGGAGGGAACCAATTGCTGATCAATGACGGAAAGGGCCATTTTATCAACAAGACCAAACAAGCCGGGATCAATTTTGTCCGGGAAGACGGTTCCAAGGGCGAACCGCGCCAGCCGATCATCGCGGATTTCGACAACGACGGATGGCAGGACATTTTGATCACATATGTGGATGACCAGCACCGCCTTTACCGCAACATCGACGGAGTTCACTTTGAAGATCTCTCTGCGAAGATCAATTTAGGGGGCAAGGGCATGATCGGCGGGCCGGTGACGGTTTTTGATTTCGACCAGGACGGTCTGCTCGATATTTATATCGGCTATTACGGCCGCGAGCTGGCGCCGGAACGGCGGTCTGCTTTAGCGGCGTACTTGTATCAGAAGAAGAAGAAAGGTTTAGGGGCTGCTAGAAGCCAAAGAAAAACTTCCGGCGCTCTGGGAATCGGAGACCCTGCTCAACCCAAAACCAGTTCAGATTTATTCAACACCGGTTCTTCTGCAGACCTTCCCATTGGCCCAACGCTGAATCTGGATAATAAGAATGCTGCGCCCAACGCGTTGTTGCGCAATTTGGGCGGATTTAATTTCAAGGATGTTGCTAAAGGAAGTGGCGCCGAAAATCACCGCTGGACGACCGCGGCCGCGCACACCGATATTGACGGCGACGGTAAACAGGATATCGTTGTGTCTAACGATTTCGGTAAAAAAACGATTCTGTTGAATAAAGGCGACGGAAGATTCAAGGACGAGGCGGACGCCCTGGGGATTACCGAGACGTATCATTCGATGAATGTGGGGATTGCGGATTTAAACCACGATGATTTTCCGGACATTTATTTTTCAAACATTAACTCCATGTTAAAAAACGCCAAGTACACGTTTCCTAACGCCGGCACGCCGCTTGACACGACCCCCGGGAATATCGCGAAAATGATTTATAACGAAACAAGCACGTTGTATCTTTCGAAAGTTAAAGATGGCAAATTGCTCACATATGTCCTTTGCGATGATTTCAAGAAAGGCGCGGACGATCTGGGCTGGGCGTGGGACGCGGATTTTTTTGATTTTGATAATGACGGCGACGATGATTTGTATGTTTTAAACGGATACAATGATTATGCCCAGCGCAAGAATTTGCAATTAAGTCATAATGCCGTGGTCATGTCGGTTTTGACAAAAGTTCATCCCCTGTTAGAAGAGAATCGTGATTACAAAATTTTTTTCGTCAATCAGGACGGACAAATGGTTAATTTTTCGGATGAGAGCGGGGCGAAGCTGAAAGGGTATTCGTCCAGCGCCGTGTATCTGGACTTTGACCGAGACGGGGATTTGGATATGATTTTTAATAACACCAACGCCCCGGCGGTTTTTTATCAAAACAATACCGGTGGCAAAAACGGAAACCATTGGCTTGCGGTCAAATTGATCGGTGCCCCGCAGAAAAAGACCAACCGCGACGCGATCGGTGCGCGCTTGATCGCGAAGACTCCCTCGGGAAATCATATCTGGCGGGAAGTGCGCGGCGGAACAGGTTATCTGTCGATGGATCCGAAACAGCAGTATTTTGGTCTGGGGAAAGATACACAGATGGATTTGAAAATTGATTGGCCCAACGGTGAGATCCAGAACGTGAAAGGTCTCAAGGCGGATCAGTTTTATACGATCAAACAAGGCGTTCAATAAATTCGTCAGAACGATGACTGCAAAAATACGGACATTTATTTTTATTTTTTTTGGGATCGGTCAACCGTTGTTTGCCGGCATGATCTATCAGAATTTTGAACCGAACAATGGAACTCCCGCAAGTTATTCTGAACCGATCGGGTCTCCGCCGCAATATGGCTGGCAGTTTAATGGAACGGTAGTCGGCTTGTCTCAGGAAGGGGATCCGGTCTATTCCGGAAAATATTCCTGGCAATTGACGGTCCCAGCGGGAGAACATCTGGCCGGCGGTAGCGGGATCGCGGCCCAGGTGCAAACGTATAATATTAATTTTGTTCCGCAATGCCACGACCGCTTGACGTTCTGGATCTGGTCGAATCCATCGAAAATCGGGGACCACACGGTGATGGTCAAATTTTTTGATCACGGCCGATATCACGCGGACGGGATCGGGATCTGGACGACCCAAAAGGCCCAATATCAGGAATGGACCCAATTGAGTTTAATGTTTAACCTTCTTCCTGTTGATTTTGATCTGGAACATGTCGATAAGATCGAATTTTTTAATTACTGGGACGGAACTTATTATTACGATGACATCGAGGTGAGATCCGATTTCCCTCCGGAAAAAGATTTAGAATGTTTGAAGAAAGAAGTTATAATTGTTTGTCCAGCGGACACAACCAGTCCAAGCCATGATGTGACTCTTAAATCAATTTTAGGCGTCTCCCAAGAATATGCTTCATGCGTGACGACGTTTGGTGAACATGGACAGATCGCGGTGGATTATCTTCGCCAGAGAAATAATCGTAACGCGGCCTTTTCAAATAGCGAAAGAAAATAGAGCCTTCCATGGACGATTTCAATTTGATTCGAAACTGTATTGCGGGCGACAAGAAATCCTGGGATCAACTTGTCGAAAAGTTCGGCCGGCTGATTTATGACTCAATCATCAGGACTTTGCGGAAATTTGGCCGTCAGGTCAGACAGGAAGATCTGGAAGATTTACACCAAAACTTTTTTACGGATCTCCTGGATAACGATCATAAAGTTTTAAAGCAATTTGAAGGCAGGAACGGCTGTTCTCTGGCCAGTTATCTGCGCGTCATTGCCGTGCGCAAAACGATCGATTATCTCAGGGCGCTCACACCCGTGGTCTCTTTAGATGAGGTCAGCGAGCAAGACGGATCGTTTGATTATCTTTTAAAAGATCTCATTGTTTTTAATACTCAAAAGGATATTGAACAAAAAGACGCGGTCACTTTGAACGCGATCCTCTTGCAGGAATTGAAAGAAGACGAACAACGCTTGTGTAAAATGATTTTTCTTGATCAACGGAATCCCGATTGCATCGCGGAAGACATGGGGATTTCCATCGATCATTTTTACGTCAGAAAACAGCGCATGCTGCAAAAATTGCGCAAGATCGCGATCGCAAAAAGATTGGTTTAGATTCTGGGAGGCAGTCCGTCTATTAAATTAGAAAAGATTCTTTTATGATAAACCGTAATTTATTAAAAAATAAAAATTGTTTAACCGACGAACAAATGGCCTGTTACCTGGAAGGCCTGTTGTCTCCCCGGGAGAAAACCCGACTTGATCAGCATTTGACCGCCTGCGCGTCATGTCAGGAAAATTTACAAATGCAAATGGCCGTCGCTGATCAGCAGCGGCTGGAAGGCGTGGGCCCTGTTTCGCAACAGATCATTGAACGAGCGCAGAATCTGGTCAGCGAGCGGTTCGGCTTGAATATGGTCGATGTGATCATAAACTTCAGCGGACAGATTTTTGAATCGCTTAAAACATCCGGAGAAATTATCCTCGGTCCGTCAACGCCCTTGACGTATAAACTCAGAAGCAAACCGCAAGAGAACGCGAAGATGTTGGTGGTCCATAAAAAAACGAAGGCCCTTCAGTTAACCATCGAGATCGCCCGGGAAAAAAAAGATCTTAATACGGTGATTTTAAAAATGAAAGATAGTAAAAATATTCTCGCGCTGGACGGATTGAGAGTCTCTTTGCTGGAATGCAAAACGGAAATCGAATCTCATCCGACGCAAAAAGGGAAAGTCATCTTTCAAGGCATCCAACCCGGCCGATACACGATCCAGATCTTCAAGAAAGAAAAACCGCTCATGGAAGTTTCCCTGCAGCTGATCCAACAATGACTCGGGTCTGTTTTATTCTAGAGGTTATCCGCAGGAAAGAAAAAATAGCGGCCCGGTTTTATGAGAGCGGCGCCGCGAGTTTCCCTTATGAAGAGTTCGCGGTTTCTTTTCCCGGGATAGATCATCATTGCGATGAAATCATAACGCTTTTGAATCAGTCCAACCAGATCGGATCATCGAATTCCACGCTATCCGCTCAGCTCAAACGGCTGGGCGCTTTTCTTTATGCCGAGATTTTGCCGCAAGCGATTAGGACTCAATTGAAAGAATGCAGGAATGAAAACCTGCTCATCCTGATCGACGAATATTTTATCAAAGTTCCGTGGGAATTACTCCATGACGGCGACGCTTTTTTGTGCCTGCGATTCAACCTGGGGCGCAGCGTCAAAATATCCGGGAACACCAACGCCCCCCAAGAAAGAGAATACACCTTTCCGTTAAAGATGCTGGTCATCGCCGACCCGACCGGAGATTTAAATTCCTCAAGGGAGGAAGCGAAAGCGATCCAGCAGGAGTTTGATCACAAAAACCGTTTGGTGCGCGTTTCCTGTAAAGTCAAAAATGTCGCCATTGAATATGTTCAAAAGAACGTTCACGGATACGATCTTCTGCATTACGCGGGGCATACACATTATGATTTTGACCGTCCGTCCCAGAGCGGCTGGAAGATGTCCGATGGACTTTTGACGGCCCAGGAGATCGTGAAGCTGGGCAAGGTCCTGGCGTTTCCTTCATTTGTTTTTCTTAATTCCTGTCAGTCGGCCCACGCCAAAGAATGGAAGAGCGAGAAAGGCGGTGAAGATCCGCTGTTTGGATTGGTGAACGCGTTTTTATTGTGCGGGGTCAAACATTTCATCGGGCCGTTGTGGGAGATCCCGGACGAAGGGGGCCTGCGTTTCGCCAAGAAATTTTATCAGGAGATCTCCAAAGGACAGACCGTCGGCTGCGCGATCCGGCAGGCGAGACTGAAAGCGATCGAAGATTTCGGCACGGACAAGATGGTGTGGGCCAGCTATATTTTGTACGGCAATCCGTCTTTTTATTTGTGGCCTTCCCGGATCAAAACGATCGCGACCTGGGTTAAAAAAAGGATGACGCCTCCGGTGATCGCCGCGTTGTCGATATTGTGTGTTTTGATCGCAGGCGCTGGAATTTATTCGGTATTAAAGGCCAGACTTCCTACGATGAATCCCCGGGCGTATCAGGAGTTAAAGAAAACAGACGTTTTGTTCGCGCGGGGCAATTTCACGGCCGCGGCGCAGTTTAGCCGCAACGCCCTGCGCTATGATCCTGGTTATGCCGACGCGTATCAGCGACTAGCGCAGGCACAGGTCCGCTTAGGCCAAACAGATCCAGCCATCGAAAATTTGGTCAAGGCCAGAAACATCCTCAAAGGAAAACATAGCCGGGCAAAACAATCGGCCCAAGTGAATACCGAGCTGGCGAAACTTTTTTTGGTCAAGGGACATTACTCCTCTGCCATAGATCGTCTGCATGACGTGCTTTCCTATGAGCGTTCTAAGAATAATCCGGAGCGACTCTACAAGGTGTACCACCTTCTGGGCGATAGCCACGCGACGGCGATGTCTTATGATGAGGCGATCCGGGATTATCAGATGGCCGCGAAGGCCGCTTCAGATTTAGGCAATAAAGATTACCGTCTTCATGTGAATTTATTATTGGCCGAGAGTTTTAAAGAAAAACTTTTTTTCGTTTTGCTCTTTGGTCAGGATCAATCCAAAGTAGCCGATGATCTCTATCGATTGGAGAATCTGTATCGTCAGTTATTGAAAGAATCAGAAATAATGCAGGGTGATCATCAGCGCAGGATCAAGCTATTTGCTTTAAGCGGTTTGGCGCAGATTGCTCAGATGAGCGGTAACCGGAAAGCCGCCATTCTCGGTTATGAGGAAAGTTTGTCGCTCCTGGAAAAATCGCAGGATCCGATGGCGCTCGTTTCCTGGGAAGGCCTTCATTGGTATATCGATTTGGCTAATTTTTATCTCGATGATTTGAATTTTGCCAAGATGATTGCCTCGCTTGAGCGGATCAAGCCGCAGCTGGTTTCGTTACGCGATGATAACGTATCAGGTTTTCAAAACGGTCTACCGGTCTTCAAGAAAAATCTGCAATTGGTTCTCGACCACCTGGAACAGAAGGGATATCTGAATAGCGATTTTTATCGCAAGGTGGAACGGCTTGATCAGGAATTCATGAAGCTAATAAACCATTAATCGTAGATTTTCATCCAACGGGCGTTGTGTGGAGGCGTTGTTGAGCATTTCCTCCGAGAGGAGCATGAGCTTCAGGCCGCGTTGATAGGTGTTCTTCAAATGTGCGATGGCGGTTTCCGGTTTCGGCAATCCGATTTGCTGATAAATGCGGGACGAATACATCGCTTTTAAAGTTGTCTCCGGAGCCATTGAAACGGCTCGATGAAATTCCTGCCGGGCTTTCAGGTATTGACCTTCTCTGAAATAAATAATCCCGAGATTATAATCCGCCCAGAAAAAGTTCGGATTGAACTGCCTGGCCCTTTCGAAGGAGAGGACCGCTTCCTTGGTTTGATTTTGCGCGTCATAACACAGCCCCAGCAAAGCATAGGCTTCCGACAGAGTCGGAAAATAAGTGGTGACCTTTTGATAGTATTCGAGATACTGCGGGGATAAATGGTTTTGAGACGGACTTTCGAGAAATTGTTTTAATTCAGCAAACGAGGGGATCTGATGGTTGAGGTTGTCGAGTTTGCATTTGCGGTCGATCCGTTTTAGATCGACTTTCAGATTAGCCAACGAAAATGCGGATGGAAAACGTTTTTGGATCCGGTGAAAATCTTGAATCGCATTGAATAAGAAAAATAAAATCAGCCCTGCGGTCAAAGCCGATTTTCCGAGGAGAATGGATGAGGAGGATATTTTCGCGGATAGTGACATATGATTTAAATCAGTAATAGATGTTCCAGCTTAATAGGTCTTCCAATGTTTTTAAACTCCGCAGAAGGAGTAACCCTCCCAAGATGATCCCGACGTTGATCAGCATCCACCGGTTATGACGGAAGATGTTCACCAAATTAAACGACAAGATGCTCATGGTCATGATTCCGATCGGCGTCAGATAGATAAACGTCCGGCTGGGAAGTTCTCCCCATTCGGTGGTGGCCCGCATTTTAATAACGAGAATGAAAAACAACGTGCTGAGCAGCATCCATATCATGAAAAAAAGATAAAGCCGGATCGTCTGATATTTTTTGTCTTCCAGGATTGAACGGTACAGGTCTTCCCGGTAAAATTTGCAGAAGGCCATCAAGAGAAGATATCCCGCCAAAAAGAACAGATCCCGAAGTGAAATATGCGCCGAAACCAACGACGGGATGTTTAAAACATCATAACGGACGATCGGGGCGCGAAAATAATAGTCAAGGCAAATGAGCGAGGGAATCAACGTGAGCCAGAGATAAAATTTTATTCTTCTCTCGCCATGGATCCAGATCAGAATTGAAATCAAAATAATCTGGGCCATGCTCATGATGCTGGTGAGTGATAACAGCAGATGAGTGAGTACAAGAAGTTGGAAAGCCTTCCTCGCGGTTTTTTCTTCGAAGGTGATCCTGAGGAACAGCAAACTTTGAACAACCGTCAGAAAGATCCATAACGTATAAGGCCGCGCCTCCACCCAGTAAGCCCAAATTATCGGGGAGGAAAGGGTGAGGAAGAGGGCGTACGCTCCCATGGCCAGTGAATAAAAACGGCTGAAGAAATAGAAAATCAACGCGATCGCGCAGGACATGAAAATATTCGAAGGGATGCGCAAGAGGTGTTGCGATCCGGGTTCGCTTAGAACCCATTCTCCCTGCCAGGTTATGGGGAACCGGTATTGGGACAAATCGCAAAGGGCTTTTTGAATCAGATAAAAGAACGGGGCGTTGTTGCCTTCTTTTTGCTTCGCCAGGATGAGGTCCTGATAAGAGAGGATCTCAATCACCCGCGTTTGAGAATAAATTTCATCGTTCCATAACGGTTTATGCTGACTCAAAAACGAACCGACGGCAAGACAGATGAGCCAAACACTCAAGGTCAGAAAGAGAATCCAAACAGATCTTTGTCGTCGTATATTGTTGAATGCTTTATTCATAGGTTATTATTTAATCTCAATGGATGATCCGGTGATCAGGCCATTCAGGAGATCGAGGGGATCAGATGCGTCTCTGATATCCGGATTTTCCAGTCTCCTCGTCCATTGATCCTCTAGGTTCCCGGATCACCGATCAATGTGTCGATAGAAATTTATTCTAACGACAATGGTGTTTTAATACAAGTACCCCGACAGTTTTGTTTTCGTGCTCATTTTTTTAAAAAGAAAATGTTGTTGTTTTAAAGTGTGTATGCTAAACTTTTTTTCACTTCCTGTTTTTCTTTCCGTTTTGTCTTCCAAACAAAAATTGGCTGTGGATCATTCTTCTAAAATCCTATCCGTTCCGATGGGTACGCATCGCCCTCTTGCGTGGGTGACGGTCTGTTTTGGTTTCGGGGTGTGGATCAATCAATGCGTAAATTTGTCCTTTAAAGTTTTTGTTTCCTTGACCGTTCTATTGCTGATTTTGAGCGTCGCGACATTGAGGCGAAAAATTTTATCGGCCGTGCTGATCTTGACGGCGATGATTGGCCTGGGCGTTGTGTATGCCAAGGCCTATCAAACTTCAAACGATCAGGATATCCGGCAGATCGCCAAGTATTATTATAAAAAATCCATTCGGATCAAAGGCGTTATCATCTTGGATATTGAGAAGAAGAATTTCGGGAAAACTAATAAGATCACTTTCATTTTGGACGTTAAAAACTGCAAAACCAGATACGGATGGAAAAAGAGATCCGGAAAAATTTTAGTCAATCTCTACCGAGAATCAGAAATTCGTTATGGCGATGAGGTGATGCTGGAAGGAAAACTGCACAAACCGTTCGAGTTTGCTTCCGACCGGACGTTTTCTTACCGGGATTATCTTGCCCGCCGGGGGATCAGTTATATTTTGAGCGTTAAGAAAGACGGACTGATCGATATTCTTCAGCCTGACCAAGGCCTTTTGATTAAAAAAAGATCGCTGGATTTTAAACATCGATTAAATCAGATCCTGGAACGGAATTTATCAAAGGAAGAAGCGAGCATCATGCAGGCGTTGATTCTCGGGGACCGTTATAACATTCCGAAGGATCTTTATGATCTTTTCAAGATTTCCGGGGTCGCGCATATTCTGGCGATCTCCGGATTTAATATCGGGATCGTTGCTTATGTTGTTTTTTTGATTTTAAGAATTTTTCCGATCCACCGTCATGGCCAGTCTGTTCTGACGATGTTGTTTCTGGTGTTCTACGCGTTTCTGACCGGAGGGGACCCGCCGGTTGTCCGCGCCACGATCATGGTCTTGGTTTTTCTGTCCGGATTTTTGATCGAACTGGAATCCGAACCGATCAATACGTTATCGTTGGCTGCGTTGATCATTTTATTGATTAATCCCTTTAATCTTTTTGAGGTCGGATTCCAGTTGTCGTTTGTCAGCGTTTTATCGATTATTATTTTTTATCCGAAATTCATGCGGCTATTTTTAAAACTAGTTCCCGGGGATATCCTTTCTTCAGATGACAGAGATCTCTCACAGCGACGAAAGAAAGTTACAAAATTGATTGGTCTGATCATGGAATACTTTCTGCAGTCCATGGCGGTTTCGCTGGCGGCTTATTTAGGCGTCGTTGTTTTGATCGCGTATTATTTCCATTTGATCACGCCGGTTGTTATCCTGGCCAATCTGGTGGTGATCCCCCTGGCTTCGCTGGCCGTTTTTCTGGGGCTGGGGATCTTGGGGGCGGGATGGGTCTGTCCGGGTGTGGCGTGGATGTTTGCCAACTGCATCAAGGTTTGCCTCAACCTGATGGTGGGGAGTGTTTTATTGTTTGTTCAGATTCCAGGCGCGTACTTTCAAGTGAACGCAATTTCGATATGGATCGTCATCGCCTATTACATTTGTATGGCGGCCATTTGTTGGATTATTCCATCGTTGAAATTCCCAAAAACCGTGCCAGGGAAGGAGCTGCACGAGAAAATCTTTTAAAAATATTTTGAGCCGCACAGAATGTTCATGGTACAATTTTGCATTTAATAACGAGGGAGATCCATGGCGGCCAAATTATTAATCTCGAAGGATTCAGCAGCTACCTTTCTGGAGACCACAAAGGCGTTATTCGTGAAAATGTGCAAGGCGAACTTTTCCGAACCCCCAACCATGGTTCGAAAAGACATCCTGGAGTATAATGGCCGGATGCGCGTTTCGGGGATGGAAAAATTTAACGGCCCGACCTATATTTCTTTCATCAATTTTTATAAGACGACCAAAGACATGCAGGATCATAAAGCCTGCGGGGCGGTGATCCTGTATATCGAAGATTACAGTGTGGACAAAATGTTAAAGGCTTTAGGTTTTTCCGGATTTGATGACGAAGACGAGAAAGCGGTCGCGGATATCTGCGGCCAGTTTTGCAGTATGATCGGAGATGCTTTCAGGAGTGACTTGCTTTCCAAGGGATTCATCGACTTAATCATATCGCCGCCTGCCAATTATCGTAATATTGTCCCTGCGGGGGTTGAATTTTCGTTTGATCAGTATGAGAAGCATGAGTTAAGCTTTTCTTTTTGGAACCAGAAAGTGGTGGTCGTAGATTTTTCGCTGTGTCCTGTCCCAGGGATTTGAGTCTCATCACGCAAAGCGATATTTTTTTCCTTCCGGCCTTCCTAAAAAGGCTGATCGTCCGGACTCTGGGGATAGGAGAGCGGATAACAGGGGGCCTAAAATTGACAAAGCATATCAACTATGCTACAGTGAACGGCATGCCTAAAAGAATTATTACAGTTATCTGTATAATTTCTATCTCTATATCTGCCAAAGCCTACCCGTTTTGGGTCTGGACGCCAGAAACCAACAAGTGGGTCAATCCCAAATATTCCGTCAAAGAAACGCCGCAAGCCCAGTTAGAATACGCTCAGGGGTTTTATCAATCTAAGGATTATAAAAAAGCGATTGATGAGTTTAATAAGCTTATTAATAATTATCCTAAAGCCAAGGAAGCCCCGGAAGCTCAATATTCGATCGGTTTATGTCTGGAAGATCAGGATAAGCTTTATGAAGCCTTTAAAGCGTACCAGCAGATCATCGAGAAATATCCTTTTAGCGAGCGTTCGGCGGAGGTGGTCACCAAACAATTTGGGATCGGGGAGAAAATTTTAGAAGGGGAACAGAAAAAGAGCAAATTTATCAATGCGATGACCGGAGGAAACTACGATGTGGTGGATGTCTTCCGCACGGTGATAAAAAATTCTCCGTATGGTCCAAACGCCGCGCTCACCCAGTATAAGATCGCCTTGTATCTCAAAGAAAAAGAACTTTTTCAGGAAGCGCGCGACGAGTTCGAGAAAGTGATCAATGATTATCCCAAAAGCGAGTGGGCCAAGGGCGCGCAATATCAAATCGCGTTGGTGGACGCCCAACGGTCTTCGCACGCGCAGTACGACCAGAAAGTTACGAAGGCGGCCGTGGATGAGCTTAAGGAGTTCGTCAATCAAAATCCAGATGCCGAACTTTCTGACAAAGCCCAGAACGAGATTCAACGGTTAAAAGAAAAAGAAGCGGAAAATAAATTTCTAGTCGCTAATTTTTATGAAAAACAAAAGAATTATAAAGCGGCCAAGATATACTACTCCGTGATCGTTGATCACTACAAAAATACCGTTTGGGCCACCAAGGCCTTGGAGAAAATCCAGCAAGTCGATCAAAAAAATAGCAGTGCTAAGAAATGAATATAAAAAAAATTTTGGTGACAGTGTTTTTGATTTGCAGCTCGCTCACGGGATGCGGGTATTCGACGCGCTCTTTGCTGCCCGGTCATATCAAAACTATATACGTTGCTCCATTTAAAAATAATGTCGTTTATACAACCGAATCGAGCCGCAATCTTTATTTTCCTCTCTTGGAGGTCAATGTCCGTAATGCGACCGTGGACCGTTTTTTATTTGACGGTCATTTAAAGGTCGAGGACGGCGAAACGGCTGATATTATCCTGAAAGGTTCTCTTTTGAATTATCAGCGCGACGCCTTGCGATACACCGACAGCAACGATGTTTTGGAATATAGACTCCAGATTTTTGTTTCTTTGGAATTGCTGGATTCAAAGACGGGAGAAGTCATTTGGCAGGAACCAAATTTCGTGGGAGAAACGACCTATTTCCCGACCGGGGCGTTGGCCAAAACAGAGGCCCAGGCGCTGCAGGACGCTTTGACCGATTTAGCGCGCCGCATCGTCGAACGGACGGTCGAAGATTGGTAAGGGACAGGTTAAGCATAAACAATGGTTTATCTTTTAATAGGCGAAGATCATGTTGCCAAAGACGCCAAGATCGAAGAAATCAAACAGAACGTAGATCCTTCCGGGAAAGCCGCTTTATTCGATTATGAAGTTTTATACGGCCACAAACTTGATCAGGATGTCCTCAAAAAAGCCCTCATCAGTCTTCCGGCGATTGCCGCCAAACGCCTGGTTGTCGTCAAAGAAAGTCACCGTTTAAGCGCCGCCCATCAGGAATTGATCACTCAAACATTTCAAAATAAACTCGCCCATGTTGCGCTCATTCTGGATTTTAACGGCTCCGATGGAACGGAAGGGTTTATTAAAAAATTAAAAAATTCGGCGCAAATCATCGAATTTTTCTCGCAACAGAAATTGAATGTGTTCGATATGACGCGGGCCATCGAGCGGCAGAAGGGAAATGATGCCTTGAAAATTCTTCATTCTCTGTTAACGAATGGAGAACATCCTTTGCAGATTTTGGGAGGGCTCGTGTGGTTCTGGGGAAAGACGCGTATTAAAATGTCGGCGGCAAGATTTGAAAAAGGCCTCTTGGCTCTGCAAGAGGCCGATTTGAATATCAAGCGAAGTCGCCTTCAATCCGAATATGCGCTGGAATTGTTGATCGTTAAGCTATGCGTGCAAGAAGTCTGCTGAAGACAGATTTGCGTCGGGCAGCTGTATTTTTATGCAGGACATTCCGTTTAGCGGCCTTATCAAACTTTTTATACAAAATTTTTAAAGTCGCTTCGGCTTCTTTTTTATTTTTGGAAGAAATAAGAGACCGGAATTTTTTCGTCGTTTTTTTAAGATCAGTTTTGATGTCCAGATTGCGTAACCGTCTTTTTCGAGTAATTCTTAATGCTTTTATAGCGTTTCTTCGTTGTGGCAAAACTATCACCCCCTTCTGATGGACCTTTTTTGATTTAGTGTTATTGTGAAAGTCCCTGGCTGGCCGCCAGGAAAGTCAAGGAGGTCTCTTCCTTAGGAAAAAGACCAACAAAAAGTTCCTCATATTAACAGAGAGGTCAAAGCGTGTCAACTGATAAATCGACCGACAAAGATTCCCACCGTTCGATTATTAAATCGACTTCCATCGTCTCATTTGGGACGCTGTTATCCAGGATTTTGGGGTTTTTCCGGGATGTGATCCTGGCCAAATTTTTCGGAACCGCGGCTCAGGCCGACAGCTTTTTTGTCGCGTTCCGAATCCCTAATTTATTGCGGGATTTAATGGGAGAGGGGGCGACCAATTCCGCAGTTGTCCCGGTGCTTTCCGAGTATTTGCATAAAGACAAGAAAGATCTGGCCGATTTAATGAATATCTTGTTCACCTTCTTTCTGGTTGTTTTAAGCGGTGTGACGGTCTTGGGTATTCTTTTGGCTCCGTTGGTGGTGCGTGTCGTTGCTCCGGGATTTACCTCTGATGTGCAAAAATTCGATTTAACGGTCCAATTAACGCGGATCTTATTTCCTTATCTCATCCTGATTGGATTAACGGCTTATAGCATGGGGATCCTTTATACTCTTCGTTCGTTCTTCTGGCCTGCGTTCAGTCCCTGTTTTTTAAATATCGCCTGCATCGTTGCCGCCTTAGCCGCCTCCGCGACCATGAAAGAGCCGATCCTGGGTCTGGCCATCGGGGTTTTGATCGGAGGGATTCTTCAATTGATCGTGCAGATCGTCGCTTTACAAAGAAAAGGTGTTTATCTCGGTATAGCAAAGAAATTTAATCATCCAGGCGTTAAACAAATCAAACGCTTGCTGCTTCCGAGGCTTTTTGGTTCGGGTGTTTATCAGATCAATGTGGTCATCGATACGTTGTGCGCGTCTTTATCCAGTGTCGTTGGTCCCGGGGGGATTTCGGCGATTTATTATGCGAACCGGATCATTCAATTTCCGCAGGGGTTGTTCGGGGTGGCGCTGGCGTCCGCGTTGTTACCAGCGATCTCAGGGCTCGCGGCGCGAAAAGAAGTGGAATCTTTAAAGAAAACGATCCAGTTCGCGTTAAGGATTATTTTTTTGATTTTATTTCCCGTCGCATTCTTTTGCATTTTCTTGTCGACGCCAATTGTCCGGATGCTTTTCGAGAGGGGGGAATTTGATACCTATTCCACGGCGATTACCTCCACCGCGTTATTATTTTTTGCCCCGGGTTTATTGAGTTATGGCGGGGTCAGGATCATGGTCACGGCCTTTTATGCCCTGCAGGATACCGTCACGCCGGTGAAGGTCGCCGGGACCTGTCTGCTGGTGAATGCTGTTTTGAATTTTGTTCTGATGGGGCCGTTGAAAATCGGCGGGATCGCCTTGGCCAGTTCTGTTGCGACCACGCTTAATTTTTTGACGCTGTTTTTTGTTCTGGACAAGAAACTGGGCGGATTAAAAAAAGGACTTAAGAAATATTTAATGAAGTTGAGCTTTGCTGGTATGATAATGGGTGTCTTTGTCTATTTTAGCTGGCAATTGATCCCCATCTCTAATGAGTGGGTCAAATTGATGCTGGTCGGCGCGTTGGGGTTGAGTGTTTTTATCCTCATTTGTTTTATCTTAAAGGTTGAAGAAATTAAGAAAGTAAGCGATGAAATTAAAAAACGATATTCCCGACATTAATCGGAAGATCAATCAATTTCCTCTGACCAGCGGCGTTTATTTGATGCAAGACCGCGCCGGGAGCGTGATCTATGTGGGCAAGGCCGTGTGCCTGCGTAAACGCGTACAATCTTATTTCGGGAAAAGAAAACAGGTGTTGTCTAAAACCGATATTCTTGTTGCGAATGTGTGGGACATTGACTATGTCTTGACTGCGAGCGAAGCAGAGGCGTTGATCCTGGAGGCCAGCCTGATCAAAGAATATCAGCCCAGGTTTAATATCGAGTTACGAGATGACAAAAGTTATCCTTATATCCAAATCTCCGATGAAGAATTTCCCCGCGTGTCGGTCGTCCGCCCCCGGCAGAAGCGGAAAAAGACAGCGCCGCATGAGGCTATGATCCAGGAACAGGGGCAATTCTACGGTCCGTATGTGAACCCTAAATTGATCCGTGAAGCGTTGGACATCATCAGAAAAATTTTTCATTTCCGTACCTGCCATCCTTTTCCAAAAAAAGCCTGCCTGGATTTTCATATCGGTTTATGCGACGCCCCGTGCATTGCGAACGTGAGCAAAGAGGACTACGACAAGATCATCCAAAATGTCTGTTTGATCCTTGAGGGAAAAAAAGATGAATTGTATCATAACTTAAGGTTCGCAATGGAATCGCTGGCCAAAGCCAAACGGTTTGAAGAGGCGGCGAAAGTCCGCGACCAGATCCGCGCGATCGGAGCGCTTTATTCGGGGACCAAAGACATCAATTGTTTCAAGGAGGCTGAACAGCTTCAGCGTGTTTTGTCTCTCCCGCGATTGCCGGAGCGCATCGAAGCCTTCGATATTTCAAACATTCTGGGCAACCAGGCGGTGGGGTCCATGGTCTCGTTTTTCAACGGCAAACCGGACAAATCAAACTACCGCCGCTTTCGCATCCGCGAGGTGGAAGGGATCGATGATTTCAGGATGATGGCGGAGATCGTTAAGCGCCGTTACCGCCGCTTGAAAAATGAACAGGCGGTCTTCCCGGATTTGATTGTGATCGACGGCGGGAAGGGGCAGTTGTCGGCGGCGGTTGAACAGCTTAAATTGTTGAAACTGGAAGTACCGATCATTTCTCTGGCCAAAAGACAGGAAGAAATTTTTTTACCGAACCGCAGAGCCCCGGTTCTTTTATCCCGCGAATCATTGGGATTGAAATTGTTGCAGCGGGTCCGCGATGAGGCCCATCGTTTCGCGGTGTTTTATCATCGGCATTTAAGAGGAAAACAGAGCTTATCTTAATTCAGCCTGATTAAACCACCTGCTAAGCAGGTGGTGATGGACTGATGGCTTCGCCAAAATAAAGATGATGAGTTAGAATGGCGGGATGGGACGATTTAAGAAATTATCACATGCGGTATATGATTGTAAATATCACATAGTGTGGTGTCCGAAGTATCGGTATCGAGTGTTATTGGAAGGGAAAGGGAAGTTTGTGGATACGAGTGTGAGGATGTTGTGTGAGTGGAAGGAATTGGGAATTGAAGCATTGAATGTTCAAAAGGATCATGTGCATGTGATATTGGGAATTCCGCCGAAATATTCAGTGTCAGAAGTGATGGGGATGCTGAAAGGAAAGACGGCGATCAAAATGTTCCAGAATTATCCTGAGATGAAGAAGAAACCGTATTGGAGGAATCATTTTTGGGCGAGAGGATATTGTGTGAGCACGATTGGGCTGGATGAAGAGAAGATCAAGAAATATGTGCAATCCCAGGAAGAACAGGAACGACAGGAAGAATCTCAACAGCAGGAATTCGGCTTTTATCCGAGGTTTTTCAGGTCACCGCCTCTGGCGGTGGTAATTGACTTAAAATTATGTTCAGGAGAACCCAGATGATCCCTCAAACAAAGATTACGGATTTTGAATGGCAGGTTTATGAGATCACTCTGTCCATCCCGATGGGACAAACCTTGTCTTATAAGGAAGTAGCGCAAAAGATCGGCCGTCCTCTGGCATCCCGCGCGGTCGGCCAGGCTTTAAAGAAAAATCCTTTTGCCCCGGTGATTCCTTGCCATCGGGTGGTGAGAAGCGACGGTTCCCTCGGTGGGTATCAGGGGACGAAAGGATTGACCAGGAAACAAATTTTATTGGATCAGGAAAAAGAGATATCGACTATTCTTGATGAGCAAAAAAGGTAGAGACTTCAAGGCTTGATCGCTCTATAGGATAAATTCGCAACATTTTTTTAGCAAAGTTTGAAATTACAAATTCCAATGTACAAATCACAACCAATACCGAAATTCCAATCCACAAACTTCGGTTTTGAGATTGTTTATTAGGAATTGGGATTTGTTTGTAATTTGAAATTTGTGTATTGTAAATTGGTTGCGGCTTCGCTGCGCTATGTTATACAAAAGATAAAATAAACTTACGGAGGGAAGATGAGAATCACTCAATTATTCGCTCAGATGGTGGCCCGCGAGGCATCGGATTTATTTTTAAGCATTTATACCGCTCCCCGGGCAAGGATTCACGGAAAAGTCGAAATCATTGATCCGCAGGTCATCTCCAAAGAAGAAATGCAGGAGATTACGGAATTTTTGTTAGGGTCGGAAGACCGCAAAATTCTTTTTAACAAAAACCATGACCTGGATTTTATCCATCAGGAACCCGGGATCGGTCGTTTCAGGGTCAATGTTTTTAAACAGCGCGGTTCTCCGGCGGTGGTGGCCAGGCATGTTTATAGTTCGACAAGGTCGTTTGAAGAACTCAATCTGCCCACGGATCTTTTTAAAAGATTTTGTGACGAGTCGAAGGGTCTCTTGCTGATCTGCGGGCCCGCCGGGAGCGGAAAATCTTCGGCGATCGCGAGCATGGTCGATTATATCAATGCGAATTTAGAGAAACATATCGTGACCATTGAAGACCCGATCGAATTTTTGTTCCAGAATAAAAAGAGCATTATCAACCAGCGGGAATTAGGGATTGATGTTTTTTCGTATCCGGTCGCCTTGCGCCATGTAACCCAGCAGAGCCCCGATATCATCTTTATCGGCGTGACCCGTGATGAAGCAACGATGCGTGCTTTGATCTCGGCCACCGAATTAGGGGCCTTTGTCATCACGACTTTTCATACGGTCAACGCCATCCAGACGATCCACCGGATCATTAATTTTTTTCCGCCCCATCTGCACGATGAGGTTCGATTGCAGTTATCGTTAATTCTTAAAGGAATCATTTCCCTGAGATTGATGCCCCGCAAGGACGGCAACGGACGAATCCCGGCGTATGAAACCATGGTCGTCACCCCCACCATCGCCCGTTTGATCCGGGAAGGCCAAACCAAGGATATCCAGTCTTTTATTGATGAAGGAGAGCTCTTTGGGATGAGATCGTTTAAGCAAAGTCTGGTTAAGCTGGTGAAAGAAAACCTGGTCCATGAAGACGACGCCCGCAGGATCGCGGACAGCAAGGATGAGTTTAACCTGGAGTTGAAGGGGATCAAGAGGAATCAGTTTTGATCTTTTCGTTTTTTGTTAATTTTGTTTTGATCGTTGATTTCCTGCCGATGGGATTCTCTTTCAGACAAAACCTTCATTGAGATTGATCAGGGAAAACGCCGTCGAAAATCAATCAGTGTAAAAAAATACTGTATCTGAAGATGAGATCAAGATGTTTCCTATCGTATTTATTCTAAAAGTCGCCTTTATTTTTTATTCTGTCTTTGTTGCCGTTTTGCTTTTTATCCTGCGGCTGGTGGAGAAATATTTTAAACGCAATGGAGATAAAGATTCCTATGTGTTGTGCCGGCGTATCGGGTTTTTGCTGGGGATGTCGGTCATCTTGGGGATTGTCATCTGGATTGATGCCTTCGTGATTGAACCCAATTGGATCCAGGTGACCCGTCTGGAAATCAAATCGCCGCATTTTAACGAGCAACTCAAAGATATTAAAATCGTCCAGATCACGGATCTTCATATCGAACAGATCGGTCTCCGGGAAAAAAGCATGATCCGTCTGATCAATAACCTAAAACCGGATGTCATTTTGACAAACGGCGATTTTATAAATTCCAAAGAGGGATGGCAGCCGGCTTTGGGGGTTTTAAGCCAGTTACGGGCTAAAACCGAAATTTATACGATCCTGGGGAATACGGATTATTATTTTCCTTTGGAGGAGGGAGGAAGATTTACTGAACTTGAACGGACCGGAGTCCATATTCTTTTTCATGAGAACCTCCGGCTTGATTTTGGCGAACGGGGATATTTCTGGCTGGCCGGCTTGTCGGATAAATTTGGTCTTAAAGCCCAGTATGGAGAAACGAAATATATCGACCAGGCCTTTGAAGGGATTCCAATGGATGAGCCGAAAGTCCTGCTTGTCCATGATCCCCAACACGCGCTGGTGAAACAGATATCGACGTATAAACCCGATTTGATTCTCGCCGGAGACACCCACGGCGGTCAGGTTGGTATTTCTTTTCTTCGTCAATTTTCGGACTATGCTAACCGCGGCGATTATATGGCCGGGTTATTTCACATCCATCGGAATATCCCGCTTTATGTCAACCGGGGCATCGGGATGAAAACTATAAATATCCGCTTGCTTTGCCGTCCGGAAATCACAGTTATAAAACTGATCAAAGGATGACCAGCGGTTTTTTAAATGAAGAAGTCTCTTGACTATAATAAATGACATTACGTGCGATTTTAAAATCGGTTCTTTGGTTCTTTGCGATTGTTCAGGCCATTGTTTTGGTATGTCTGACATTGACCGCGTATTGGCCTGAACCCTGCTGGTGGTTGGCGAATTTTTTACAAATTATGCCTGTATGGATTTTGGGGATACCGCTCTTCCTATCTTTTTTGATCGCTTTATGCCTTCTGGATATTCAACTCATTTTTTTTCATTGTTTTCTTTTCATTCTATTTGTTCTAGGCGTTTTGGGATATCAGATCCATTGGTTTGGTCGGCAAATTGTACGGGCACCGGATGTTTTAAGAATTATTTCCTATAATATAGGAGAAGGCGTGCGGTTAGATGCCCTCAGCGAACTGATCCAGGAATTACAGCCGGATATTGTTGTCTTGCAGGAATGTGAAAAAGAACAGGCGAGTGCTTTGAATGCCCGCTTGGAGGATCCGCATTGGCAATGGTCAGTCCTCGATCAGTTGGGTTTGTTCAGCCGCTTGCCCATCTTGAACGGAGAACTTAAAAATTCTGATACCGTGAAAGAGCTAGAAGGGATGATGGCGCGTTATACATTAAAGACATCGGCAGGATTGATTTCTTTGCTCACTGTCCATCTGGAAACCCCGCGTAAAGGGATACAGAAAATGCTATTAAAAGATCAGGGGCTGGCTGATTCGATGAGAAATTTTACGCAAACACAACAGAACGAATCTATGATTGCCTCCCGGTGGGCGGCCAAACGCTCTCCTTTGATCGTGGCCGGAGATTTTAATATGAGCGTTAAAAATCCGAATTACCGAAAATATTGGTCCTATCTGACGAACGCATTTTCATCCGCCGGACAAGGGTTGGGTTATACTAAATTTACAAAATATTTTGGTGCACGCATTGATCACATCCTGGTTGATCACCACTGGCAGGTGAAGCAGGCATGGGTAGGTCCAAGTCTGGGAGGAGATCACCGTCCCATGATTGCGGATTTTATTTTGACTCAATCCGATGGGACCATCATATTAGTCCCGGCCGAAACGACTCAAGGGGCACAATCCTCTGAAATAAATCCATCGCTGTTACCATCAGCCAATCGTGCCCCGCAACATCCGGAGGCCTTTGTTTTTGATCCTTTTGAGACGTCGCTGGGGAATTTTACATCTTCGAATGGAGCTGAGTTGATGCTTGATGCTTCCTCCAGTCATTCGGGAAATAGGTCCATGCAGATATCGGCGAGGTCGTCTTCAGAGGCGGTTTCCGTTGAGACCAGCCAAAAAGACTGGAACATGAATGAATATCCATCGGTTAGTTTTGCCTACCGGATCCCTGCGGGGACATCGGTCACCATGAGCGTGAAAACAATCTTCGGTGACTGGATCTGTCTGGGAAAAACAAAAGAGGCCAAATGCCAGGAGGCTGAAAGTCCTTCCAGCCTTCTGCTGACGGATGATGATCAGTGGCATGAAGTTAATATGGATGTGCGTTCCATCGTTAAGAGTGTTGTCTCGGCCGTCGAATTGCTTCAAGAATGGCAATGGAGGCTTTGGCCGACCGGCCAAGAGGAAAATTCTGTTTGGTTTGATGATTTTATAATCCGTTAGCTCATCACCTGAGGGATGCATTAATTTTAGCAAAGTCAGCCAGCATTTTGGAATAGAACAATCAAGAGGCAAGGCGTTTTTGTTTATTTTGACTTCCTTTTATATCAAAGTATAATATCTGCCAATAAGAAACAGGAAAGAGGAGATTTTATGTCGTTATTTACTGAAGAAAATATTCGTAAACTTTTTGGTCATGAAGCAGCTGAAGATGAAGATATTGATAGGCTTAAAGAATACTATTTTAAAAACGATACTTATGCGCAAGTTGCTACTGACCTTCCATTTCGGATTTTAGTTGGGCATAAAGGGATTGGTAAATCTGCTTTGTTTCAAATCGCTATGGCAGAAGATAAAGAGGCTGTAAATGTTACCCGGGAATCTAACAAGAACAATGAAAAGAGTTTAGAATTCTAGACAATCAATACGTTATTTTCTGACGGGACATAAATAAGTATCATTGATATAAACGTTTAAAATTATGAGTATTACCGCAATTCTACGGCTTTTTGTTGGCATTTAATGGTCGACGTGTAGAGTAACATATTTTTGAGGCACAGCTTCGAGATTTTTTAGATTCGGGTAACATTATTTATGAGGCAACTCGCGTATAGAAGGAACATTGTTTTTATCGCCGACTGTGTTATAATATCCCCCTGCTGCCTATAAGAAAATTGAGGCAGATTTTTTTCAATACAACTGACCATTCCAGAAATTAATGATTGAAGAGATAAAAAAAAAGTTGCAAGATCTAGATGAAAAGTTAAATCATCTTCGGGGGTTTCTTTGACCTGCCTCAGAAATTAAAAACCATTCATTCGATTCAAGAAAAGATGAACGATTCTGCCTTCTGGGACAACGCGGCTCAGGCCAACAGGATCATGCGGGAGTTGAAAGTTTTGAAGTCGACCGTTGATCCATTCGAAAAATCAGTCAAAAAGTTGTCTGATTTAAAGGAACTGACGGACATCTCTGATGAAGATGCCGAATTTTTAGTCCAGATTCAGAAGGATTTGAATGCGTTAACAAAAGAAATAGACCACCTAGAGATTCAAGCGATTTTGGGCGGGCCGTTTGATTCGAACAACGCGATTTTAAGCATCAATGCCGGTGCCGGCGGCACGGAATCCTGCGACTGGGCGCAAATGCTTTTACGGATGTATACGCGCTGGAGCGATCATAAGGAATATAAAATCAGCACGCTGGATATCCTGGCCGGAGAAGAGGCCGGAATCAAGAATGTGACTTTGCGCATTGAAGGAGAAATGGCGTACGGTCTTTTAAAAAGCGAAAAAGGCGTGCATCGTTTGGTGAGGGTTTCTCCTTTCGATGCCAATAAAAGACGACACACCTCTTTCGCTTCGGTCGATGTCATTCCTGAAATAGAAGATGATATCGAGGTGGAGATTAATCCGGATGATTTGCGCGTTGATGTTTTCCGTTCATCCGGTCCCGGCGGACAAAGCGTTAATACAACGGATTCGGCGGTAAGAATCACTCATCTGCCCAGCGGGATTGTCGTACAGTGCCAGAACGAGCGTTCACAGCTTCAGAACCGGCAGACGTGCATGAAAATCCTGCGTGCCAAACTGTATGAATTAAAACGCAAGGAACAAGAAGACCGAATGGCCTCAGAGTACGGGGAAAAGCAGAAGATTGAATGGGGTAGTCAGATCCGTTCTTATGTCATGCATCCCTATTCTATGGTCAAAGATCACCGCACGGATGAAGAAACCGCTCAGGTCCAAAAGGTCATGGATGGGGAGATCGATCAGTTCATAGAATCTTTTCTCAAGATGAAACCTGTTCCTTAAATGATTAACAAACTTAGGAAGGAGGGCATCAAGGATATGAAAAAGAATCTTATTTTATTGTTCGTCGTGGCCATCGTATTACAAACATCTTTATCGTTTGGGGCGGAGACCAATGGTTTTAAGAGGATTAAGAATCATAGAAACCGTTTCGTTAAATTGCTGGAACAACAATATGACAAATATCTAAAAGCGTCTACGCAAGGGGATGCCGAGGCTTATAAACAGATCATGACGAACGAAACTGTCTCTAGGATGGAGGAATACATCAAGATGCAGAAGCTGGCGAATGATTTGTCGTCGTTTTTAAAGGATTTCGCTAAGAATAATCCCGATTATCGGCAATTCAAATTTGCCTTTTGCGATCAGGGAGAACAGCTTTCCAGAGTCGCTTATCAGCGCCTGGGAACAGAAAACCCGGCGACTAAAAAAAAGCCATTAGAGTTTTTTGTTATGTTTTTTCAATTTGAAAATAATGAATGGAAGATGAGTTATAACGTGCAAAGCTGGATCCCGGAAACTAACGAAGATGGATCAAAGGCTAGCGTTGAGCAAGTCTTAAAGTAAGGAAATAATCGTTATCAAGTAAAATTATGTTCGATTTTATTGTTCGTCGTCCTATAATTCAATCCGCGCAGAATTTTATCGATCAATTGAATCCCAAAATTCAAGTGCATATCCCCCAAGACCTCCCTTTGCCATCGGTGAGTGTCATCAAAAAGGTGTGCGCTCTCGTCTCGCAAATCAATGCCTTAGAGTCCCGAGTCAGTCAATGTACGGACGACCAATTAAAAGCCAAAACCGCAGAGTTTAAATCAAAGATCAACGAAGCGATGAAAAGTTCTGAAGAAGAGTTGCGGCGGGTCCAATCCGTTGTGAATGATTCTGCTCCCGAGATGAACCAGGAAGAATTGCTGCAGATGATTTCTACGGCCAAAGATGATTTGAAAAAGAAGCGGCAGGCCATTCTTGACGAGATCTTGCCGGACGCCTTCGCGATTGTGCGGGAAGTCGGACGGCGTATTCTGTCGATGCGTCATTTCGATATCCAACTGGTTGGAGGGATTGTTCTGCATAAAGGAAATATCTCAGAGATGATGACCGGGGAAGGAAAAACCTTGGTGGCGACCCTTCCGGCGTATCTTAACGCGTTAACCGGGCAAGGCGTCCATGTGGTGACGGTCAACGATTACCTGGCCAAGCGCGATCGCGAATGGATGGGACCGATTTACGAATTTTTGGGATTGACAGTCGGTGTCATTCAGCATGACATGAATCCGAATGAACGGCAGAAGGCGTATCAGTGTGACATCACCTACGGGACCAATAATGAATTCGGGTTCGATTATCTCCGGGACAATATGATCAACTATAAAGAAGAGATGGTTCAGCGCGGGCACCATTTCGCGATCGTCGATGAGGTGGACAGCATTTTGATCGACGAAGCCCGGACCCCGTTGATCATTTCCGGTCCTGCGGAAGAATCAACGGACAAATATTACCGGGCCAACGAAATTGCCAAACAATTGCGCGGACGACGGATCACGGAAAAAGAAGAGATTGAAGCGAAATATAAAAATGAGGATTTATACAAGGGTCATGATTATGTCGCGGATGAGAAAGGCCGGTCCATTTCTTTAAGCGAGGACGGCGAACGGAAGGCCGCCCGGGCTTTTGGTGTTGAAAACCTGCATGAAATGGAAACGATCGAGTACCGCCATCATATATTGCAGTCTCTGAAGGCCAAGGAATTTTTTAATCTGGATGTCGATTATGTGATCCGGGACGGGAAAGTTATAATTGTCGATGAATTTACCGGACGCATGATGCCGGGCCGCCGCTGGTCCGACGGTTTGCACCAGGCGGTCGAGGCCAAGGAAGGCATCCGCATCGAGCGAGAAAATCAGACGTTAGCCACCATTACCCTGCAGAATTATTTCAGAATGTATGAGAAGCTTTCCGGGATGACCGGTACGGCCTATACCGAGGCCAATGAATTCAAGCAGATTTATAATCTGGACTGTGTGGTGATTCCGCCGAACCGTATCCTGCGCCGGACGAATTACGCGGATTGTATTTATCGCAGCACCCGGGAAAAATTTCAAGCGGTCGTGGAAGAGATCGCGGAACTCCACAAAAAAGGACAACCTGTCTTGGTGGGGACAATCTCCATCGAGAAATCCGAATTGGTTTCAAAATTGTTAAAGGCCCGGGGCATTCCGCACCAGGTGCTCAACGCCAAATATCATGATTTGGAAGCGCATATCATCGCGCAGGCCGGACGTTATAAAGCCGTGACGATCGCCACCAATATGGCCGGACGCGGAACCGACATTGTCCTGGGCGGTAACGCCGAACATCTCGCCAAAAGCCTTTTAGAACAAAAGATGAAAGAATCTCAGGATGAAACTTCGGCCAATGAGTTATTGGCTAAATTTTTGAAACAGTTTAAAGGTCAGGTCGAGGAAGAACACAAGAAGGTCGTTGAGTTGGGCGGTCTGCACGTCCTCGGGACGGAGCGCCACGAATCCCGCCGCATCGACAACCAGCTGCGCGGACGTTCCGGTCGCCAGGGCGATCCGGGCGCTTCCCGGTTTTATGTTTCTCTGGAAGACGATTTGATGCGGCTTTTTGCCTCGGACCGGATGGTCAATATTATGGACAAGCTGGGGATGGAGGAAGGCCAGGTCATTGAACATCCTCTGGTCAGCCGGGCGATTGAAGTCGCGCAAAAGCGTGTGGAGACCCATAATTTTGAAATCCGCAAACAATTGATCGAATATGATAACGTCATGAATAAACAGCGGGAGGCGATCTATTCGTTGCGTCAGCGGGTCCTAGAATCGGAGAATGTCAAGAAAGAGGTTATTGAGGCGCTGGAAGATACTGTCTTTAAAATGGTCGCGCAGCATGTTGCTTTGGTCCAGGAGAACGGCGGATGGGATATCGAAGGACTTTTGGCTTATCTGACGGGAAAATTCGGACTTGATCTATCCGCACAGCGCAATGAATTTGTCGTAATGTCCAAGGAAGATCTGCAGGACTTCCTTGCGAAGCGTATCGTCGATCTTTATGAATTAAAAGAAAAGGAACTCTCCCCGGAAGAATTACGTCAACTGGAAAAATTCGTCATGCTGCACACGATCGATTCGAAATGGAAGGATCATCTCTACGCCATGGACCAATTGAAAGATGGTGTAGGCTTAAGGTCTTTTGCCAGCCGCGATCCGTTAATCGAATATAAGCGCGAAGGATTTTTTCTCTTTTCGATGATGTATGAATCCATCAATCAGGAGGTCGCGGAGACGATCTTTAATGTTCAGCCGATCAAACAGGAACGAATGTTAAAAGGGGTTTTTAGTTCTTTGCCGCAGAATTTGGTCCATAATGATTTTTCGAGTCTTGCGCACAGAGAGTCTCCTCTCCCGGCGTCCTCAACTCCCGAACCCAATCAATCCGCCGAACCCGTCGCGACCGCTCCTTATCAGAAAGAAGGACCCAAGGTCGGCCGCAACGCCCCTTGTCCCTGCGGGAGCGGCAAAAAATATAAAAAATGCTGCGGAGCCTAGTTTCTTCCTCGCGAACAGTATTTAAAGATTTTATTCTGATCGTTTTATCCTGCCTGTTATTAAGGTTGTCTTTTCCTCCCTGGGATTTTTTCTTTTTATCGTGGTTCTGTTTTGTTCCATTCTTATTGGTCCTTGACCGGAAAAAACCGTGGGGTGCCTTCGGGGCCGGTTATCTGATGGGGATTCTTTTTTTCAGCACGACGCTGTATTGGTTTATTCACGTTACTTTGCCCGGGGTGATCCTGATTATTCTTTATCTCTCTTTGTATTTCGCTTTGTTCGCGTTGGCTTATGCGTTATTGATCCCTTATACGCCCCAAAAAATCGTCGGTGCAAAAAAGCAGATCAATCCTCAACGAAGTTTCTGGTTTGAATTGATTTTAATTCCGAGCCTATGGGTTGGGCTGGAATATATCCGCGGTCATCTTTTCACTGGATTCGGTTGGGTGTGCTTAGGCCATTCACAATATAAAAATTTGTGGATCAGCCAGGTGGCAGACATCACCGGTGTCGGTGGAGTATCGTTTTTTATCATGCTGGTGAATCGCGTGATCACGCAGTGGGTCGTCGTTTGCATGATCCCAAAAAGCAAAGCCCGGCCAAGTCTTCGCCATGAGTCGTTGGCCATCGGCATATTAATTTGTCTGGTGTTGGGTTATGGTTTGTTCCGTCAACAGCAGACCGATCACGAGCCGGAAATTTCGGTGGCTGTGGTTCAGGCCAACATTCCGCAAGAGGAAAAATGGGTGCGTTCGAACTGGCCGCGCATCATGCAGAAATATTTTGATCTCACGACCCGAGTGTCTGCACTGCAGCCTCGACCCGAATTGATCCTTTGGCCGGAGACAGCATTCCCGGGTTTCATCTGGGAAGCGCCGGATCTCTTTGTTGATCTCAAGGACCTGGTCATTGACATCAAGACGCCGCTTCTTTTAGGGGCCGTCACACAGAGGCAGGAACAATATTATAATTCGGCCCTGATGATTTCGACGCAAGGGCAGGTCAGCGAACAGTATGACAAACTGCATCTGGTCCCGTTCGGAGAATATGTGCCGTTGCGCAACGTCTTTCCGTTTCTGGCGGACATTATTCCCATTGGGGACTTTACCCCCGGAGACCAGTATACAATTTTTTTTCTTCCCAAATCGCGGGAGATCCGTTATTCATTCTCGACGATGATTTGTTTCGAAGATACGCTTCCGTGGATTGCGAGGGGATTCGTGCAGCGCGGAGCGCAGTTTCTGATTAACATCACCAATGACGCGTGGTTTTTAGACACGGTTGCGCCGTGGTTGCACCTGCAGGCCTCGGTTTTCCGGGCGATCGAAAACCATCGCACCCTCATCCGCGCGGCCAATACCGGGGTGAGTTGTTTTATCGACCCTTTGGGACGAATTTACAAAACGCTTACGAATGATCGTGATAAAGCAACGTTTATTGAAGGCATCGCGGCCGCGAAGATCCTTTTGAGTTCCCAAAAAACGATCTACACAAAAATAGGAGATCTTTTTACACATTTATGTTTTGGATGTATACTATGTGGGGTTTTGTGTAAGAAGAGGGATTAAGGATACAAAGAGTATTTGTATAGATAAACTGATCTCGGAATGAATGAAAAAGATTCATCCAAGATTTTACGCGTGTGTCTCGACGTGTCATAAAGGACGTTTTTTCAATCGAGCGCATCCGCGTCAATCCTACAACCACAACGGAGGAATCAGGAATGGAGGATGAAAAGGAATTGAAATTAAGACGCAACATCATGACTGTCCTGACATGTTTATGGCTTGTGGCCTACCTCTTTACCCTCGGGATGGATCACTTTATGTCGGTGTATGAATATCCTTTTGTCTCGTTCTTTTTATTGTTATGGCTCATCGGGATGATTGTTGTTTCCAGAAATAAGGAGTGGGGAAGAAAACTGATCGTGGTCACCAGCGTGTTCATGTGTTTTTATCTCATGGCGGACATGGCGGCCTTTGATGTTTATTCGATCGCGTTGATTTTGATTTTTGTCGTGATCATTGTTTTTTATATCCTGCCCAAGACCAAAGCCCAATTCCAAGTCAACGACGGAATTTTATCCAAAGGACACAACAGGAAAATTCTGGTTGTCGATGACGATAAGGGGCTTTTAAAAATGATCCGGTCCCAGTTAATGTACAACGGGTTCGATGTGATCACCGCGGATACCGGAGAAAAAGGTTTGAGTCTGGCCAAGACCAAGAAACCGGATTTAATTATCCTGGATGTGATTCTTCCCGGGATGAAAGGCCGGCAGGTATGTGCTCAGCTTAAACGGGATTCCGACACCAAAAATATTCCGGTCTTGTTTTTGACCGCCAAAGATTCCCCGGATGACGTGAAAGCGGAATTGGAAGCGGGGGCCGTCACCCATCTGACCAAGCCGGTTGATTTAAAGAAATTGTTGACCGAGGTCATCAGAATTCTGGCGTTATAATTTTGCAGAAGATCAGGAAAGAGATTAAATACCGAAGGACTAGGACATGAAACAATGAAAAATTCTAAGAAATGCATTCTCGTCGTGGATGATGATCGGGCACTTCTGAAAATGGTCCGTTCGGGATTAATGTATCAAGGGTATGATGTGCATACCGCCTCCAGCGGAGAGAAGGGTTTAAGAACAGCCCAACAAAAAAAACCGGATTTGATTATTCTGGATGTTCTTCTTCCGGGGATCAAGGGACGAGAGGTCTGTTCGCGTTTAAAAGAAGATAATGAAACCAAAGACATCCCGATTGTTTTTTTGACCGCCAAGAATTCTCCGGACGATGTGCGGGCCGAGTTGGAAGCGGGCGCGATCGCCCATTTGACCAAACCGGTCAGCATTCAAGGCTTGGTTAATGAGATCCAAAAAATTTTAGGCGTATAATTGTTGATCCCGCGTGAAGCGGTTATATGGGAATTTCCGGCAGCTGTTGTGATGGAAAGTTACTTCAAGCCGTTGACGCAGCGGCGGTTTTTCTAGAATTTTAAGCTCCCCTTCAGAAATTAAAAGGGGATTTTTAATTAAAGACATGGGAAATTATGGCGAAAAAAGAAGCCAAGGAATTTAAAAGGACGCTGGCCCGCAATAGTCTGTATTTTTTTTCCGGGCTCTTTAATGCGTTGCCCTATTCAGTCGTCCGTGCATTGACGCGTTTTTTCATTGAGATCGGGTTTCGCTGCACGAAACATCAGCGTAAAATCGCGAAGGAAAGTTTGCAGATCGCTTTCGGTCAGGAAAAAAACGAAGGCGAAATTAACAAGATCATCCGCGAGTGTTTTGAGAATTTCGGTCAGGGGATGATTGACTTAATCTATTTCATGGGGCATCCTAAGATGATCGAGGAGCATGTTTTTTTTGAAGGGCAGGAACATTTAGATCAGGCGTTAAAGGAAGGCCGCGGTGTCATTGCGGTCAGTGCCCATTTCGGAAATTTTCCATTAATGCTTCTGCGTTTCGCGCGATCCGGTTATAAGACCAACGCGATCATCCGCCAGACGCGCGATCTGGAGGTGGAGGAATATTTCTTAAATCAGCGCAGGAAGATGGGGCTCAATACGATTTATAGCCATCCTCGTCAGGAATGTGTCGAGTCATCGATCAAGGCCTTGCGGAATAATGAAATTGTTTTTGTCCTGCTGGATCAAAATTTCGGCAGCGGGCGCGGGGTGTTCGTGGATTTCTTTGGGCAAAAGGCCGCCACGGCGACCGGGCCGGTTATTTTCGCCATGCGGACCAAATCGGTCATTCTTCCGATCTTTGTCGTCCGGCAGAAAGACAGCCGGCATAAGGTGATGATTGATCCTCCATTCATCCTGGAGGACAGAGCGGATGAAAAAGAGATGGTGCAGGTCAATATCACCAGAATTACTCAGATCATTGAACAATATATCCGTCGGTATCCTGAGCAATGGGGATGGATGCACCGGCGGTGGAAAACGAGGCCGCAAGATGATTAAAAAATTTTTGATTATGCTCATCGGAGTTTGCCTGCTGGTCACGGGGATTTCATTGATTTTAATTCACTGGGCTTCTTTGGTCGTGGTTTTTAAAGGCGTGATCGGGATGATTCTAGCCCTGGCCGGGCTGCTGGTGTTGATGTTGATAAAATGAAACGAAAGATTAAGTTAGTTATTTTTGATCTCGATGGAACACTGGTGAATGCTTATGCGGCCGTTGTGGCGAGCATTAATTTCACACTCAGGACATTAGGCTTACCGTTGCGGGACCGTAATTTGATCCGCCGGTCGGTGGGGTGGGGCGACACGAAACTTTTGAAACGGTTCGTTGGAGAAGATGCGATCCAAAAAGCGCTGACCATTTACCGCCGTCATCACGCGGGCGCTTTAAAGCACGGGACCAAATTTCTTCCCGGAGCGTATCCGCTTTTACAGGATTTAAAAAAGCAGAAATATCAATTGGCGATCGCGAGCAACCGTCCGACTAGATTTTCGCTCATCATTCTAAGATATCTTAAAATCAGAAAATTGTTTAATGTCGTTCTTTGCGCCGACAAATTGAAAAGAGGCAAACCGGACCCGCGGATCCTGAAGGTGATTTTAAAAAAAATGAAAGTCAAACCTCAGGAAGCACTGTATGTCGGTGACATGACGATTGATGTTGAGACCGGGAAGCGCGCCGACGTCAAAACCGTGGCGGTCTTGACCGGGTCAAGCACGAAGCGGGAGGTGGAGGCATTGAGACCGTCTCGGGTGATTCGAAAGATTTCAGATCTGCGGATGATTTTAAAGGAAGAATAAGAAGGATAAAAGGCTGTTGGACTTTTTCTTTGATTTAAGATTTTGATTGATTATTGTGGGGATATTGGATATAAGGGGAACTGGCAGGGAGTTTAAGTTTTTTTTAGAAAGGAGCAATTCATGAGTAAGAGAAAACGAAGAGGGAAATTGAATTGGCGTTCCAAGAAAGCCAATCACGGTAAAGCTCCGGCCCGGGGGTAGGCTGTTTGTTCGGGGGCGGGATGAAGTAGATCTTTTTTAACGGGAGGAATAAAGGTCTATGCGTCGGTTAATGATCCGGAAGGAATTGTTGGGGTTGATGTTTTTGTTGTGGGCCAGCGTGAGTTTTGGCGGGTGCGTTTATTTGGTGATCGGCAGTGTGGGGGCGCTCGGTGGTTACGCGATCAGCACGGACACGGTGCAGGGCACGCTCGAACGCGAAAAGGACGATCTGTGGGAAGCGTCGCTGTCGGTGGTGAACATCATGGGCAGACTGACGCGGCAGGATGAAAGTGAGGGGAAGATCGAGGCGATCGTGAACGGCGCCCGGGTCACGGTCACCATTGACCAGTTTACCTCCAACCTCGTCCGGTTAACGGTGAAGGCGAGAAAATCGTTTTTCCCCAGCATCGCGACCGCCCAGGATGTCTACATCAAGATTATCAACGAGATGGGCAAATAAGCGTCACGCCATTGAATAATATATTTGACATTTTACGGACGGTTAGTATACAATGGCTTCCTCCCATGAGACAAAATTTTTTGTAGTTGTGTTCCTTCGCAAGATTTTTGTTGCCGAGATAGCTCAGGTAGTAGAGCGCAGGCCTGAAAAGCCTGGCGTCCCCAGTGCAAGTCTGGGTCTCGGCATTCTACTTCGCCCCTTGCCATTAAAACAAGGATAGGGCTTCGTGGAATTTTTAAATTCTACGAAGCTCAAACACGGAAATATTTGAGCGAAGTAGAACTCTACTTTACCATTCGAAAATAAAAATAACCGCAGGGCTTTATCGTCGTTTCGAAGATTTTGCGCCGCAGAACAATTTATTTTAAAGATGCTGGCGTAGCTCAGTTAGTAGAGCAGCGGTTTCGTAAACCGCGGGCCGTAGGTGCAATTCCTATCGCCAGCTTTTTTCTTTTGAAAGCCGTAAAGCTGTTCGCGGCCAACGCGGGGCGCCCCAGCGACGGATTTTTTCGTTTTAGCCCGTTTGTTTTTGTTTGAGATTCAAAAACGAGGGACCCCGGGTTCAATTCACTGCGCCAGCCTTCGCCGGGGCGTAAAGGCCTGAACGGTTTCAAAATCTAAAATTTTCTTCGCGAACTTTCCTTCCCAGCGTTGCGGCATTCTTGTGAAAATTTTCGGTTTAATCTTCCGCAGATCCGTTTTCGCAAGTAAAATAAGCCATGAAAAAGTTGGGCGTTCTTAATTCCCTGCCCGGGATATTTTTGATCCTGGCCGCGTTGACTTTCCTGCTTTACTCGTTTGTCCTGCAAAGCGATTTCAAAACGATGGACGATCAGGTTTCGATCGTCGACAACGAACACATCAAAAGCTTCGGGCACATCGACAAGATTTTTACGACGTCCTTTTTCGGCGGCAATGCCTACTACCGGCCGCTCGTTTCGTTAAGCTTCATGCTGGAATATCATTTCTTCGGTTTGAATCCCTTGTTTTATTATCTGACGAATATTTTCATTCACGCGCTGGCGGCGTTTTTTGGATTCTTGATCATGGAGGCGATTTTCGCTCAGGTGTCCGGCTTCAGCGCGGCGTCGCGCAGGCTCGCGTTTTTGATCGCTTTGTTGTTTGCCGTTCACCCTGTTCACTGGGAGGCGGTGTCCAACATCCCCGGACGGGCGATTTTGTTGTGCGGTCTTTTTAATCTGATCGCCTTTTATTGTTTTTGTCTGTACCGCAGCCGTGGTCGGGACAAACGGTTTCTCTTTTTGTCTTTGGCGTGTTTTGCTTCGAGTTTGTTGTCGAAAGAATCCGGAATCGTCCTGCCCTTGACGTTAGCGGCGTATCTGTGTTGGGGGGAGAAAGAATCGATCCGTTCTTTGCGGATCCTGACGTGCGTGATCATTCCCTACGCGTTTGTCGCCGCGGGATATCTGACGGTCAGACATTACCTGGACATCACGCATCTTTTTTACTGGCGGTCGGTGGGGGAATCTCTCCTCGGCCTGTTGGCATTTTTGCGCAGCGTGATCACGCATCTGCGGATTTTTGTTTGTCCGCTTGATCTGCATTTTGACCGGATGCGGCCGGTGTTCTTGAGTTTTACGGACATCGAATTGATCTTGACGGTGATGTTCTTTGCGGCCTTGGGCCGGATATTTTTTCTGCTGAGCCAAAAATGCCCGCGGGTCATCTGGTTCTTCGCGGCGTGGTTTTGGATTGAGCTGTTGCCGGTCTCCCAGTTTCTGGTTTCGATCGGAGTGCAGCCCGGGTACATTTCGACCGCCGAACATTTCCTCTACATGCCCTCCTGGGGAATGTTCGCTTTGATGGTTCTGGGGATTGAGATTGTTTACGAAAAAAACAAAACCCGCCGCTGGATTTCTCTTCTGGTTTTTCAATCGTTCGTCGTTGCGTTCTACATCTTCCTGGCCGTGATGACGATTGTGCAGAATATTTATTCTGCCAACGAATGGGCGATGTTCGAGCGGACCCTGCGGTTTAATCCCAAAAACACCCGTATCCGCACTTCACTTGGCCTTAGTTACGCCCGTTACCATTTGTTCCCGGAGGCGCAGAAACAATTCCGTGAGGTCTTGGCCGTCGACCCGCTGAATACACGCGCCCGGATCGGCCTGGGCAAATCTCTGTGTGACCAAGGCCATTTCTGGGAGGGGATCCAGGAATACGAAAAAATCCAAGACCCGGGAAATCAGAAAGAATTGCTAGAGAAAAACCTCAAGTTAACTTACAATATTTTGGTTTTGAAATATCAGGACACCATTAAACGTGAACCGGCCAATGCCAAGGCTTATTACAGTCTAGGCGTGATTTATTCTAAAGAAAACGACATCACCTCGGCGATCGCGCAATATGAAAAATCCGTCGGGCTCGATCCGAATTTCCGGGAAGCACTGTTTAATCTGGCTTCGAGCCTGGAGGTCACCGACCGCAGGAAGGAAGCCCCGGCGTATTATGAACGCATGCTGGCTCTTCCCGCGGCAGATGATCATTTAACCGAATACGCGCGCGTTCATTTGTTAGATATCCGCCGGAAATTAGGCGGTACGCAGTAATTAGAGAAAACGACGAAGGCAAATTTTCCAGAGAAGACGCTTTCGCAGGGATCC
Source organism: Candidatus Omnitrophota bacterium (assembly GCA_023247705.1). Lineage (GTDB taxonomy): Bacteria > Omnitrophota > Gorgyraeia > Zapsychrales > JAHFFX01 > JAHFFY01. The sequence goes on from JAHFFY010000002.1 coordinate 91,959, forward strand.
CATGCTCAAACAGTTCGCGCGATGCGCTCAAACTCGCATGGTGATCCCTGGGAAAGCGTTTGGTGGAAAAAATTTGCCCCACACCGGAATCAGAGAAGAAACCGATGAAGACAAATTTTCCGAAGATGGCACTTTCGAAGGTTAATGAACTTTGCGAGTCATCGTGTATGAAGAATTGGACTTCCTTGCGATTTTTCTCTGATCATTTTTATAGCGCAGTGCAAAAGTTTTGCAACACAGTTTGGGGAAGTATCTCCTTGAGAAAATATTCAAAAATGTTGCAGAATTTTTGCACCAGGCTATATGTAGGGAAATGGTGGACAAAAATCACAGCAATGAGGGGGAAGAATTTTTACGAAAAAATCAAACAATAAAAAATATAAAACGCCCCATGAATAAATTCCTGCAAAATTTTAAGAATAAAGATTTCTTCTTCCTCTGGCTTGCCCAGATTATCTCCCAGTTCGGGGACCGGATGAACCAGATGGCCCTGATCGGTCTCATTGCCCATCGCATGCCGGGTTCGGCCGTGGGGTTAGCCAAGTTGTTATCGTTTACGATCATTCCGGTTTTTCTCGTCGGCCCGATCGCCGGCGTGTACGTTGACCGCTGGGACCGCCGGGTGACGTTGATTATCTGCGATGTGTTAAGAGGGTTGCTGGTGTTCACGATCCCTTTTGTGTTTATGGCGCAGGATTCGATGATCCCGATTTATCTCGTTGTCTTTCTCGCTTTTTGCCTGAGCCGGTTTTATGTTCCGGCCAAGATGTCGATTGTGCCTGACCTCGTGGACAAAGAGGATCTGTTGATCGTGAATTCGTTGCTGTCGGTCACGGGCATGATCGCCTTTGTGTTCGGCTGTGCCTTCGGCGGATTCTTGGTGGAACGCATCGGCGCCCGGGGAGGATTTATCATCGATGCCGTTACATTTTTTGTCTCGGCGTTTTTGGTTTTGTTCATCCGTCCGCGGGTCAAATTGTCGTTGAGCCGAAGGCGAATGATTTCCACCAGCCGGGAAATGATTTCAATCTTTAAAAAATCGGTCATCGAAGAAATGAAAGATGGCGTCGCCTATCTTTTTAGGCAAAAAGAGATCCGGTTTACGATCAGCATGTTATTTATTTTGTTCTCGGCGGCCGGGGCCATTTATGTGGTGATCATTGTGTTTATCCAGCAGTCCTTCGGCAGCGTCACGAAGGATTTGGGTGTGCTGGCGGTGTGTCTGGGGGTGGGATTATTTCTCGGCGCCATTTCTTACGGGCGCTGGGGGGAGAAGATCAGTGCGTTCCGGATGATTTTTATTTCGCTTATCCTGGGAGGGATCGCCTTGATTCTTTTCGCGTTGACTGTCGAGAAAACAAAAAATTTATTCACCGCCCTCGCCCTGGCCTGGCTCATCGGTTTGATCATCGGGCCGATTTTCATTGCCTCCAACACGATCGTACATCAGGTCAGCGACCATCAGATGCGCGGAAAAGTTTTCAGCGGCCTGGAGATGGTGATCCATTTCGCGTTCCTGATCGCGATGCTCGTCAGTTCGTATTTGTCGGACTATATTAACCGGTTCTGGATTTTGATGGCGATCGGCATCATTTTCGCGGTCGTTGGGCTGGGTGGTTTATCGAGAGAAGAGATCAAAGACCGAAGAGTGCGGCCGCAGACGGTTCTGTAAACGTCATAACCCGTCATTGCGAACATCGTGGTTTTATTGGGACGAAGTTCAATCATCACGATGGCGCGATGAAATTTTGAGAGAGCTGTGGTATACTATAACCGTCATACGGAAACATGATCGATAGGAGGTTAGTATGATTACTGTCAAAATTTCTCCCAAGTTTCAGGTGGTGATCCCTCGGGAAGTCCGTAAATCATTTGATATCCTTCCGGGAGGAAAGCTGCAAATTCTATCTTACCAAAATCGAATAGAATTAATTCCAGTCAAAAAAATGAAGAAGATGAGAGGTTTTCTTAAAGGAATAGATCACAGTGTAGAGCGTGAAAAAGATCGGCTATGAACCTTGTCGACTCTTCCGGCTGGCTGGAATATTTATCCGATGGCCCCCAAGCGGATTCTTTTGCTTCTCCTTTAGAAAATGTCCATAATCTTCTTGTCCCTTCGATCTGCATCTTCGAAATATTTAAACGAGTTCTGTCTCAGAGAGGCGAAGATAAGGCTCTTCAGGCTGTCTCTCTGATGCATCATGGCCGGGTCATTCCGTTAGATACTGTTTTATTTCTTCGTGCGGCGAGATTAGAGGAGAACATCGCATGAACTTCGCCGTCTTCGCCTCAGGCCACGGTTCCAATCTGCAGGCCATCATTGATGCTTTGAAAAAGAAAAAAATCAAAACGCGCTTGGCGTTGGTTGTTTGCGATCGTAAGGACGCCCGCGCTCTGCAGCGCGCCGCGAAAGCTAAAATCCCATCGGTCTTGATCGACCCGCAGTCATTTCCCAACCGGGAACTGTTTGACCGGGAAGCGGTGAAACACCTGGAGGCCGCTCGGATCGATTTCATCGTCCTCGCCGGATTCATGCGGATTTTAAGTCCGTATTTCATCAAAGCGTATGAAGGAAAGATCCTCAACATCCATCCATCGCTCTTGCCCGCCTTTAAAGGCGCCCATGCCATCCGCGATGCCTTCGCGCACGCGGTCAAAGTGACCGGCGTCACGGTCCATTTTGTGACGGAAGAACTCGACCACGGTCCGATCATCCTGCAGGAATCCCTCGCGGTCAGCTCCCAAGACACCTTGGCATCGCTTGAAAAGAAAATTCATGGCCTTGAACACAAACTCTATCCGAAGGCGATTGATCTTTTCGCCCGCGGGCGTTTGTCGTTCGCCGGCCGCAAGGTCGTTATTCGCTGAATGTTTTTAACTGGGATTTGTTGAAGAGATATTCTTTATCCTGGCGCAGATTATGGAGTTTGATCGTGGTGAAATCCTCGAAATGATAGCCGCTCGTCACTTCCCCGACGGCCTTTAGAATCTCATCCTCATCATCTTCTCCCGGTGGGAAATCGCTTTGCCGGTATTTGAACCGGATGCGCGTCATGATCTGCTGGGTGAGAAATTCCGGCATCTGGATCTCTTTGTAGTCGAGATGGTGCCCCTGCATATCGCCGATAAAAAATTTATCGCCCCGGGACTCGGAGGTGTAACGTTTGATGAACTCATCGTAGGGAATGGCCTGCGACATGTAACGCTTGAAGTCTTCGAAATAAAACGTCGCCTGGGTCTCGATGCCTTTAGCGATGTCCGTAATAACGATCACGAAAAAATCAGGAAAGTCCGGGGTCCGTTCTACTTCAAAGAATGTCCGGGAGATCGCCGTAAAAATGCCGTTCTGGGCCTGGATATATTCGGGCGTGTAATTGTTCCCGATCCCGGGATCTTTCTCGGAGCGTAATGTTTTCACGATATCATATTCGAAGCTGAAGGTTTTGTCCTTAAAGTCTCCCTCGAGATACATGATGGAGGGTTTGGGCTTGAGTTTCTGCAGGGCCCGCATCATTCCCATCCGGCCGAAGCCCAGCGGATTGGTGGCCTTGGCCTCAAAATCAAATACCGGATGTTCCAGCGCCAGATAAATCCATAAAGTTTTTTTCAATGGCTTGACAAAAAGATGATAGGCGAAGCGTTTCTGCAGGGCGTAGGGATAAAGGTCCTGCAGGATATAATGGTTGAGCCATTTGACCGATAATTTTTCTTCGTCGCCCAGAGAGGCTGTCTCTTTGCCGAAGAAGGTCAATTGATTGCGGAAGGTCTTTGTTTTCTCGCTTAAATGACTGTCGAGAGTCTCTGGGTTGCCGTAATATTGACGGAGCTGTTGATACAGATCGTAATTGACGAGGATTTTGTTTAAATCATCGACCCAGGCCTTTTGATCGTATTCCCGCAGCTGCGGATTTTTTGTAAACTCCGTGATAAAAGTTTTGTTTTGTTCAGAGAGGTTTTTATAAACCGGATGGTTCGGATTTTCCTTAAGGCGCAGGAGGAGGGCGGGCATGTCAAGGATGTCGCCCCAGGAGAGGAAGGAGTTTTGCCAGATGTCGGTGGCATACTGCTCGAAATTTTCCCGGAACTTGACGACAAAATCCTTGCTCGCTTCATCGAGGGTCAGTGATTTTTCGGGTTTCGGCGCGGGGCCGCACCCGGCGATCAGCACAATAAGACAAGCGATGCCAATCAATATCCGATGGAAGGTATCTTTTTTTAACATTAACATTTAAATTAAATGGTTAACGGCGGCCGGCCCGAAAGAGGCTTGACGTTAAATTTGTCGAAGATCGCCTGGATTTCTTCGTATTCGAGTTCTTCTTTCTTGAACAATTCCTGGGAGAAATGTTCGAAAAGCTCTTTATGCGCCGTCAGGACCTCGGTCACTTCCTTAAGACAGGTCTGCAAAATGTCCTGAACGTCTTCATCGAGGGTTTCCCGGGTTTTGCTGGAGACCATAAATCCTTGTTTCTCGTAACCGCGCCAGCGGTAATCCCCGAGCAGTCCGGATTTGCCCATCCCGTAGCTCCAGACCATGTCCTGAGCAATGCTCAAAGCCGTATTGAAATCGCTCCCCGGTCCGCCCCCGACGCCACTGCTGGTGGAACCGAAGCGGATCCGCTCTGCGGCGTAGCTGGCCAGACAAATCTTGATGCGGGCCAGATAATATTCTTTGTTATACGAATAGGATTCTTCCGTCGGGCGGTGTGAAACAAATCCCAAGGCGCCCTTGCGCGGGATAATCGTTGCTTTCACCACATCGTCTTTGGGATGGATCATATACGCCAGAATGGCGTGACCGGCTTCGTGATAAGCGGTCCAGAGTTTGTCTTCCTGGGTCATGATGATATTCGATTTGTCGCCGAAGGTCACGCGGTCGTAGGCCTCGGAAAGATCTTTCATATTGATGACGGTGCGTTTGTCGCGCAGCGCGATGAGCCCGGCTTCGCGTACCATGGCATCCACGTCAGAGGGGGTAAACCAGAGCGCTCGGCGGGCAAGGATGGAGGAATTAACGGTCGGATCCGCCTGAACCCTTTTCAAATAAAAATCAAACAGGTCTTTGCGTTCTTTCAGATTCGGCCGGGTCACGTAGATCTTGCGGTCAAACCGTCCGGCGCGCATGATGGCGGAATCGAGTTCCCATTCCGAGGCGTTGGTGGCGGCGATGACGACGATATTGCTTTCGTGCTGTCTTAGACCATCGAGTTCGGTCAAAAATTGGTTGATCGTCGCGTTGTGGCTGACCGATCCTCCCCAGCCGCTGTCGGCCATGCGGGGACGCGCGAAGGAATCGATCTCATCGATAAAGATGATGCAGCCACCCTCGATCTTGGCCAAGGCCCGGGCCTGTTTAAAAAGGGTTTTCATCTGGGCGGCGCCCTGCCCGACGAAGATTCCGACAAAATCACTCCCGACCGCCGATAACAACGGCAGGTCGCATTCGGTGGCGATCGCTTTGGCTAAATAAGTCTTTCCGCAGCCCGGTGGCCCGATCATTAACGTCCCTTTGATGATTTTGCCACCGATGATCTTAAGGAGGTGACGGTCCTTGAGGAGCTTGACGATTTCCCAGGCCTCTTTTTTGGCGCTGTCCATGCCAATGACCTCGTCCCATTTCACATTGACCTTGGCCTTGGATAATTTTTCCCGTCCGATCCGTCCCAATCCGCCGCCCTGCATGAAATAATAATGCATCCCGAAATACAAAGGCAATTGCACAAAGGCCGTAAAAATTCCGATGACCAAAAAGAACCCCATGTAGGCGGAGATCTGTTTGCGACTGAAGGATTCCAGGGAAAAGAAATTGGTTGCCGCGGACTGCAAAAAGAAGATGATCGCGATGAATACACCGGCAAAGACGGTAATAATCAGAATCTTCAGCCAGTTCAAATGAAGGTAGATGAGAAATCTTTTCATGTGTTTTTTTCCGTTAAAAGGTTGTGTTTAATGTGATGTTCGGGCGTCAATGTCCCTGATTTCCAAATTTCCCCGGGATTGATCCCGGATGATAGACCAATGGTTGTAAGAATTTATCATAGACGAGGGAGAGGAAAATTGGATTTACTAGGCTATCACAGGATCAGGGAGAAGTAAACGAGAAATTTTGATTCGTTGGCCGGGCAGGGACATCAGCGCGACGGCTGAAGGCATCCTCTCGATGGCGACGCCGAACGCTTGGTCGGCGGTGTTATCGCATAACCCCGCCGCTTTTCATCCCCAGAAGTGTTGGGTGAAAAATAGATGTTTTTGGCTTACGTGACGTTTGATTATTTCGATTTTATCCTTTAGAATAAACAATCGATCTTCAAGCATCAACAGTCAACCATAGGAGGAGTAACTGCAGAGAGGAGCATTTGACGTGGTCAAGGTTAACGAATATTTTGATGGGAAAGTAAAATCGTTGGTGGTCAACTCCAATGAAGGCAAAAAAACCGTCGGGGTGATGGAGCCGGGCGAGTATGAATTTGATACCGACACCCGGGAGACGATGTCGGTCCTCGCGGGCGCGATGTCGGTGTATCTGGCTGAATACGATGAATGGGAAGAGTTCGGGCCGGGTTCTTCCTTCGACGTTCCCGCGAAGTCAAAATTTAAAATTAAGATCGCGATGGATACCGCGTATCTTTGTGAATACAAGTAGGAGCCGACCTCCTCAACATTGGGTGTTGAGGAGGTTGTATTTTTGTATATGGAGCATTTGATTTATGGAAAAAAGACGAAAATACGAAACTTCAGGATTGATTGAAGATCAGTATGAGTCTGGCTCTGAAGGACGTGTTTTAAGAAATCTCTTGAAGATCAAAAGCAAGCGGGAAATGGATCGTAGAGAAGCGCAGGAGCAGTTGAGAACGTTTGAGGATGTTTCTCGACTATTTGCTGAGAATCATCGCTTTACAGCGGAAGATATTTGTCAGATTCACAAAATTTGGTTAGGTTCGATCTATCCATGGGCGGGAAAATATCGAGAGGTTAATATCAGTAAAGGCGGATTTTCTTTTACGGCCGCCCAACAAGTGCCTGTTTTAATAGAAGATTTTGAGAAAAATGTTCTTCAGAAATTCACCCCATGCCGCTTTCAATCCGTTGAGGAAATCATTGCTGCTTTAGCGATTGTCCATACTGCATTGATTTTGATTCATCCATTTAGAGAAGGAAATGGAAGGCTGGCACGCATATTGTCGATTTTGATGTGTTGGCAGGCGCAATTACCAACTTTGGATTTTGGTGGTATTGTTGGTCGCAGGAAAAAAGAATATTTTGCTGCGGTTCAAGCAGGAATGGCGAAAAATTATAAACCGATGGAAGAAATTTTTAAAGCCGTTCTGAGAAGAACGTTAAAAGGCGCAACGAAAAGATAATTTTATTTGCGCTTGAGGGATTTGGACGATTTTTTGATCTCTGTTCGGGAAAGAGTAACGCCCTCAATAGAAGTAGAGGAAAGAACACCCGTTACAAACTGGAGATTCCGTTCTTTAGGATCACGTAGATGAGGATTGGATTTGATTAAAGGCTTATCGGATTTATGAATCATGATTAAGTATACCATGAATCTGTTAGAGAAAATTGAAAGTTTTGATTTTTTTCCCTCTCATCCACCGACATAATTTACCCATGCCTAAAAGAATAATATCATCGGTAACGACCTTCACAATTTCAACCCTTGCCTACACCCGATTCCTCACCGACCTTCGCCGCGATATGGCGCAGAGTGTCAAGACCGTCGAAGAACTTCTAGAACGCCAGAAGGTCTTGTCGTATTGGTCGATCGGACGCAAGATCAATCATTACCTCACCGCCAACGAACAGCCGCGCGGGGCGATTGGGATTTTTTATGCGAGGCTTTCGCGGGATTTGCAGGTGAATGGACGCACCCTGCAGCAGTGCGAGCAGTTTTTCCGTTATTTCCCCCAATGGAAATGGGATAAAGACCTCAAGTGGTCGCATTACCGGTTTTTGTTGACCGAACCCGACGCGGCCAAGCGCGAGCGGTGGATCGCACGGATCAAAAAAGACCGGATCCCCACCGATGAGTTACACTTGGCCCTTTTGCCTGCGATGGCCAAGAAGGATGAGGCGTCGGTGAATCTCAAAGAACCCGTTCGCGGACGGCTGTATACCTACCGCCTTTTACGCGCGGAGGACATCGAGCATTTTGACGTGCCGTGGTTTATCGATCTCGGGTTTGCCGCCCGCAAAGAAGCGCCGGACGCAAGGGGAGAGTTGAATAACAAGAATCTTTATATCTCTGAAAAGATTGAGGAGTCTTATCGTTTAAAGATCGCCGCCGATACTCATGCCGATCAGCTTTTTACCTTCCGCGCCAAACTCCGCCGGGTCATTGACGGCGATACGCTTTTGGTTGTCATCGATCAAGGCTTCAGTTACTGGAACGAACAACGCCTGCGCTTAAACGCGATCGACGCCCCCGAACTCGACACCTTGCCCGGCGAACGTGCGCGCAAATGGCTCCAGGATGAACTGAAAGGTTCACCGGACATTGTGGTGAAGACCTACAAAAGCGATCAGTGGGATCGCTATCTGGTGGATGTCTTTTATATAGAGAAGGAAACCGATATGCACCGCGTCGCCGCCAAAGGCGTGTGGCTCAACGGCCGGATGGTAGAAGAAGGGCTCGCGCGGTTGTGGAAGCGTCCGCACCAATAAATTTTTCACAAAATCATCTTTTCAGGTTATAGTCATTTCGCATCGTAGGGGCAAATATGAGTAGAGGGGAATGGCCTCCTGCCGTTTCTATTTCAAGGTAAAAAATAATTTTTATATCTTTCAGAAAGATGGTAAGGAAATCAACTATTAGAAACAAAATTGACAAAAATGGCCTTTTTAAGGGTTTGGTTTGTGTTAATGTTGTTAAGTGGAGTGATTTATACTAATATAATGGTTTATGTGTCTAATATGTGGAGTGAAAATTGTAATATAATAGATTATTGTGATTTAATTTCCCATTTAATGTCGTTATTTTGAAACTGTTTTTTGAGCCATTTTTCCTAAAAATACACTTTTTGGCTAAAAATGGATCTGATCGGCGCTCTAAACGCATACGGCTTTGATAGTGTTATTTGATATCCAGGCGTTTTTATGATCCAAATTTTCATCCGGGATTCTTCCTTAATATATATCAAACCAATCAAATCTTTCAGCTTGCCCTTGGCCCGCGAACACTTTATAAAGACTGCGAGATTTGATGTCCCATGAAATCTCATTGACTTTAAAATTAAACTATGTTAACTTGTCCTCTATCTTTTTAATCCGAAGCTAACTCATTTAATATTAAAATTATAAAAAGGAATTGACGGTATGTCTAAGATTTCTAAAATTAAAGCGAGGGAGATCCTTGATTCCCGTGGTAATCCGACGGTTGAGGTCGATATTGTTTTATCATCAGGGGTGTTGGGCCGGGCCGCCGTGCCATCAGGTGCCTCCACCGGAGAACACGAAGCCATTGAATTGCGCGACGGCGATAAGTCGCGTTACATGGGCAAAGGGGTCAGCAAGGCGGTCGACAATGTCAACACCGTGATTGCCAAGGCCATTAAGGGCAAGATGCCGGATTTTAACGCCATCGACAAGATCGTTTTGGATTTGGACGGCACCGACAATAAAAGCAAACTCGGCGCCAACGCGATCCTCGGCGTGTCGCTGGCGGTCGCCAAGGCGGCAGCGAACCAGAAAAAACTTCCGCTTTACCGTTACTTGGGCGGCACCAAAGCCAAGATATTGCCGGTTCCTTTAATGAATATTTTAAACGGCGGTGTGCACGCCGACAATAATCTCGACATCCAGGAATTCATGATTATGCCGATCGGTGCTGCGACCTTCAGCCTGGCCATGCAGATGGCGACCGAAGTTTTTCATCATTTAAAATCGATCCTTCATGCCAAACACCTGGCGACCTCAGTCGGTGATGAGGGTGGTTTCGCTCCGAACCTGCAAAGCAACGAAGAAGCGCTCACCTTGATCATGGAAGCGATCCAGAAAGCTGGTTATAAACCAGGGAAAGATTTTTTTATCGCGCTGGACGCGGCGTCATCGTCTTTTTATGAGGACGGTAAATACAGTTATAACGGAAAATCAATCAGCGCCGGTGAGCTGATCGGGATTTATGAAAACATGGTGAAAAATTTTCCGATTGTATCGATCGAAGACGGGTTGTATGAGAATGACTGGAACGGATGGAAGCAGTTGACCGAGCGTTTGGGCGCCAAGATCCAGCTCGTCGGCGACGATCTTTTCGTCACCAACGTCAAACGGCTCCGGGAAGGGATTGAGCGTAAGGTCGCCAATTCAATTTTGGTCAAAGTAAACCAGATCGGCAGCCTTTCGGAAACACTGGACACCATCAATTTAGCCAAGAAAAATAAATATTCGGCGATCATGTCGCACCGTTCCGGTGAGACCGAAGACGTGACGATCGCTCATCTTGCGGTTGCAACCGGGGTCGGGCAGATCAAGACCGGATCGTTATCGCGCACCGACCGACTGGCCAAGTATAATGAATTGCTGCGCATCGAAGAAGAATTAGGGAAGAAGGCCGTGTACGCCGGGACGCAGTGGCAGGTTTCGTAATATTATTTGTTAGCAGAGAGGAGAAAGTGGAAAGTCATATCATTGCCGCCGCGTGGCGGTTTTGAAATGACATTACTCTCTTCTTTCTACTTGCTGCTTAAATCAAAATGATTAAGAATGCGCTTAAACTTTTCTTTTTTGCGATTGTCGTTCTGGTTGTCTTTTTGCCTTCTTACAGCCGGATGCAGGATTTGAAACAAAAGAACATCGACTATGAGCGGCAGATTGAGCAGCTGGAAAGCAAGAAGATCCAGCTCAAGGAAGAGAAGCGACTGTTGGTGGAAGATCCGGTTTATTTGGAAAAGGTTGCACGCGAGAGGATGGGATTGATCCGCGAAGGCGAAGTCATGTACAAGATCACCCCGGTCACGACGAACAAGACAACAGCGAAACCGGAAAATAATTCACAAAAAAAATAATTACGTAGTATAGTACTAGCGCGGGGTGGAGCAGTCTGGTAGCTCGTCAGGCTCATAACCTGAAGGTCACAGGTTCAAATCCTGTCCCCGCAACCAACTTAACCCTTTGTAGGCCTAGCGCTTGCAAAGGGTTTCGTTTTTGGTGCTCCTGCCGAATTCCCGCCGTGCTAACACTGTGCTAACAAAATAAAATTCCTTTCGTGATCAGTGGAGTGAATTACCCATTGTTTGATAATGGTTTATTATGTTTGATGATTTTGGTATTATGGAATAAACCGTATTAACGAAAATGTGAGGATAATTTGAAGAAGAGTTATTATCAGCCAAGACAACCACTGGATAAATATCAGTATCACAGGAAATTAGAAAAACCTACCGAAGTCTTCTGCCCGGATCAATTTCGTGGTTACTATGTGCGTGGACAGATATTAAGTTTTCTTTACAGTGTTACTGGTCCTTCCGAAAAATCATCAGAATTTTATTATGACTTTTATTTGTTGGCTTTGGTGAATCCCGTATTTGACAATACAGATGTTGCCGTCTCCTTGGAGGAATGCCGATTTGGAAAGATTTTAGGCAGAACAAAAGAAGATCTTCAGGCGATGAAATCATTGCTGGCGCGGGGAGAGAAACTTCCTCCGACCAGTACAATTCAGCTTGCAAATTTTGGTCTTACTGAGAATGATTATTTAAAAGAACGCTTAAGCAAAAAGCAAAATATTATTTTTACAGATTTAGTCATGGCTCCAGCTGTTGAAGTTGAACCTAAGACTGGCCGTGTGTTTGAAGCAAAGCATGCGTGCATTTATCCGTTTGCGGCTTCCTATTTCGGTCTAAGTGTGAATCTTTTAAAAGATGATGTTCAAGCGTGGTTTGGTCATTTTTATGACACACTTTGTTTTGAATTAGGATATGACGGAATTAGCAAAAAAGAATTCTTCCGCTTATTCGACGCGGTGAGTCAGATTAGTAATTGGGCTATTTATGCTAAGGATATCGACAGTGAGTATATTAAAGGACTTTATGTTTTTGTTGAAGGTGTGGCAGAATCACAGGATCCCCTGGTGAGATTTTGTTTTTCATTTCTGGATGACATGTTGGATGATTTGTATCACAAAAAGATTATCTCAAGATGCGCGCATTGCGGGAATGCTTTTATTTTTGACGAGAATAAGAAATATTGTTCATTGTTAAGTGAAGGAAAAAATTGCGGCAAGAGCGCAAGAAATAAAACGTATTACCAGCGCTATCAAGATAAGGTTAAATTCAAAAAACGGCAGGGAATGGTAGAGTGGCGCAAGTACCTTAAGGAAATGAATGTCAAAAAACCTTCCGCAAAGCCAAGAAAGAAGGGTTAGCCATACTGAAACGTCTTTTTTGGGACAATCATTCAGTAGACTGAAATCGATGTAATTCTCGCTGTTGCAGTAAATACCATATTTTTTTGACTCTGTTATCCTGTGTAATGAAGCTTATTGCACGGGATTTTTTTATTTTATCGAGGAGGAAGTGATGATCAAGCTAACAGAAATTGAAATTGTGCCGGTGAGGCCCAACAAGGGATTGGTGGCGTTTGCGTCGTTTATTCTCAATGATTCATTCTTCATCGGCGATGTGGCCATCTACACGCGCATTGATCAGCCCGGATACAGGCTGGTTTATCCGGTGAGGTATTTAGTCACGGGATTAAGAGTCCATTGTTTTAAGCCCATTCATAAACCGGTCGCCGATGAGATTGAGAGTCAAGTCAGCAGGTGCTACGAAAAATTGATTGAGAATGTAAAGAAGATGGAAGGAACAATTAAAAATGATCGATTATCAGAAATTGATTAGCAATGCGCCCGATGAATTAAAGAAACTCTCTAATTGGGTCGGGTGCAAGATTGTCCCCAGCAAAGACCGGCCGGGCAAGACCGATAAAATCCCCATGAACGCCTTGACTGGCGAGTGTGCCAAGTCAAATGATCCTGCTACATGGACAGATTTTGAAACCGCATTAGATTTATCCATTCAGCGTAATTACGATGCCATCGGCTTTATGTTTCAACCACCTCATGTTGGGGCTGATTTCGATGGATGCCGCAATGATGGAAAAATTTCCGATAAAGCACAACGCATTTTAAAACTGATTAACTGCTATACCGAAGTGTCACCAAGCGGCACGGGTGTTCATGCGATCTGCAAAGGAGAAATCAGCCGCGCCCTCAAGCAATCGAAGAAGGGTTTAGAAATTTACACCACTGGACGATTTTTCACATTTACCGGTGATCGGTTGGAAGAATATCCGGCAGTGATTGAGGATCGGTCTAAAATTTTAAATCAGTTAATTGAAGAATATTCATCTAAATCAAAGACAAAGAAATCATCTAAGAAAAGCGGTCGCAATGCTGAAGAAATTTTAGAAGCGATTGCCCACAGTAAAGACGCGGAGAAATTTGAACAGCTTTTTGATGGCCAGTGGGAAGGTCATTACGATTCACAAAGTGAAGCAGACTTAGCACTGTGCGGCAAACTGGCGTTTTGGACGGCGCGGGATCCGGCGCTCATGGATTCCATCTTCCGGCAATCTAAATTGTTTCGGGAGAAATGGGACGCCAAACATTATGCCGACGGCCGGACCTATGGCCAAGGCGTTATCGATGAGGCGATTAATGGTTGTGAGGAAGTTTTCACATCTGCAAGACCAAAAATTTCTCAAGGCGAGATCATTACAAAAGAATGCGAAGAGCTCATTAAAGATTGCTTTCGCGATCAGCAAGGGAGTTTTTATGTGGTCCTGCCGATTAATCAACATTTGGAAGTTTGTCAGACGAAAAGCACAAGGTTTCGTAACTGGATAGCCAAAGGGTATCGCGCCAGACACAAAACCCCGCCCAATAGCGAATCCATTAATCAGGCCATTATTCAGATGGAAGCCAAATGCGAAGACTCGCGGCAAGTCGAGCTTTTTAACCGTGTGGGTCATTATGGCGATGCGATTTATTACGACTTAACGACACCGGATTGGCGAGGTGTGCGGATTACGCCAAGCGGATGGGAGATCATTTATCTGCCGCCGATTTTTCGTCGTTATAGCCACCAAAATGAACAGGTCATACCGGTTTTAGGCGGGGATCCGAAGGACATTCTTCGTTTTTGTAATCTCAACGAGGATGATCACTGTCTTTTTGTCGTGACCGCCGCCACATTTTTTATTTCTAACATTCCTCATGTGATCATCAGCCAAAACGGCGAACAGGGAAGCGGCAAATCCTACAATAGCCGCGCGGTCAAAAGGCTGGTCGATCCTTCTAAAGCAGAACTCATTTCCTCGCCCAAGGACCTTGAACAAGCACAAATGACCGCGGACAAACATTGGGTCAGTGCGTTTGACAATCTTTCCAAAATTATCGAGTGGTTCAGCGATTTTCTCTGCCGCGGCGTCACCGGCGAAGGCGACATGAAACGCAGTCTTTATACCAATGACGATGAATTCATCCGCTCGTACCGTCGCTGTTTTGTTTTAAACGGCATCGGCAGTTTAATGTGGCGGCCGGATTTGTTGGATCGTTCTATTCTCTTTGATATTCCTATTTTGGAAGATGGACGCTCCGAATCTCAAATTAACGAAGAATGGAAAAATGCTTTGCCCTGCATATTGGGTGGCTTCTTTACCGCGATTTCAAAATCCATGAATCACGTGAACAGTGTCACCGGTCATGAGAAATTCCGAATGGCTGATTATGTGCGGTGGGGCATGGTGCTTGCTGATGAGCTAGGATTTTCACGGCAAGAATTTTTGAATAATTACAAGGAGTCCGTTGACCATAAGTGGGAAAACGCGGCTGAAGAAAATTCATTGGTCAATCGGTTGACGACTTTGGTTATGACGAATAACGGTGAATGGTCGGGGTCAGCGGCGGAGTTATTAGAGAGGATTAAGCCGGAGGGAGTTAAGGATAAAACAATTCCAGATACGCCCCGCTGGTTATCGAGTGAATTGATGCGTATCGCCCCGGTCATGCGAAGCGCCGGAATTGATATAATCCGCTTGCCCAAGCGCGAAGCCGGGACAGGGCGTCGCATTTTTATTTTACGCAAAATTGACAAAAAGAGATGTGAGATCGACTGTGAGCAGGGTGTGAGGAGCGGCGAGCAAGATGAGTCATCTCACACCCTTTTTAGTGAACGGCCATTTTAAAAGCGTGAGCAGGAATTTTTACTCACATTCAACTCACGGCTTTGCTCACAGGGTTAAGCATTTAAAACACAATTGGTTAAGTAAAAGTGTGAGCTGTGTGAGGCTATTTTTCTTAGGTAAGAAAAAATAAAGAATATGCTCACACGACAGGCAAAAAGGTGCAGAAAGCGCGGGGTGTAAGGGTGGGTATTTTAGCTTCACGACATTCACAAATAAAAAATGGGTCCCTCCGAGGGGCGTGTGGGGATGCGGGTCTGGCGAGGCGCATGTTGTCAGTGATATAAAATTTTAAAAAAGTGATGTCATGTCCATTAAATTGGCAAAATCGTTGTTTATGGTTGTTGTTACTGGTTGTTGTTCGTTGATGTTTCATTTTGTTGGTGACGGATTCGGACATTGAGTGACATAAAAAATGTCTGAATGTCCTATAAAAAGAAAGGAGATGTCACAATGCAGGCAGAAGAGTTGATCACAGTTCAAGACTTGGCCAAACGGTTAAACGTTCCGGTCAGTTGGATTTACCAACGGACAAGGCGCGGACAGCACAGCATCCCGCATATGAAGCTGGGCAAATATGTGCGCTTTAGCTGGCATCAGGTTGTTCAGTTTTTGCAGGAAAATAACCAGCGATAAGTCCTTGAAAAGGGCGCAAAGTATGGCACAATACGCCCCCTTATTGGATGGTGTTGTATATCGTTTAATCCTGAGCAAGCGACGAAGGAGCGCGTCGAAGGAATGGCTCGTGGTTCTATTGTAAAACGTTGTAAAGCTTGCCGTCGGGAAGGCAGGAATCAATTTGAGGTCTGCGCCCACGCCGAGCGGGTCTATGCCATTTCTTATCGTGTCGGCAGTAAACCGGTTTTTAAGACTATCGGTCCCAATAAAAAAGAGGCCGAGGCGATGCTGGCCAAGACAATGTCTGAGGTCAACAACGGTACGTTTTATCAGGCTGAAGAAATTTCACTGAATGATTTTATTGATAAATGGTTGGATGAATACGCCGCTCCTCGGATAAAAGCCAACACCCTCTACAAATATAAAAATGCTCTTCAGAAACATGTTCGCCCCGCCTTGGGGCATCAGTATCTTTCTAAAATAACGCAGAACGATATCCGGTTGCTTATGTCGAAGCTGATCAAAATTAAATCAGCCAAGACGTGCAACAATCTTTTGACGATGCTTAAGACGATTTTCAAATACGCCCGGCGCTGGGGTTATATCCGCATTAGTCCGACGGAGGACGTTGACAAATATCGCGTTGAACGCGAAGAGATGGATTTCTTGCGTCCGGAGGAAATCAACCTTTTACTTAAGCATTGCCGCGAGCCGTTTAAAACGTTTGTGCTTGCGGCCGTGTTGACGGGGATGAGAAAAGGAGAGCTATTAGGATTGCAATGGGGCGATATCGACTGGAACAGCAACACGATCTTCGTAAAAAGAAGTTTGAAATATCGATATAAGAGCGCAAAGAACGGAGAGAAAAGTTGGTACTTCGATACACCCAAAACAAAATATTCCGTCCGCGCGATTACAATGTCACCGCGACTCAAAGAGGCATTGGAAATTCACCGGATTAATTCGCCAATCAATGAAGCCGACTTAGTTTTTATGAACAGTGCGGGAAGTCCGATTGACCCGGATAACGTCATCAAAAGAGATTTTCAGCCCGCCCTTCGCATGGCCGGTTTGCGGCTGGTGCGCTTCCACGATTTACGCCACACCTACACCTCACTTCTCATCGCCCAAGGGGAAAATATTAAATTCATCCAATCCCAACTGGGCCACGCCTCAATCCAAACCACGATGGATCGTTATGGTCACATCCTCCCGAATACCAACAAGGGAGTTGGAGAACGACTTGATAAGTTGGTGTTTGGAAATGAAGAGAATGTTAAGCTCTTGCAACATGCTTCTTCCGCAGTTGACTTTTAGAGCCATCCTATATACACTAAGGACTAATATGGATTACTCTGGATAAATGACTGTGAGGTTAAAATATGGATGATATAAGAAAATATTTAACCGTTAGGCAAGTCGCCAAGAAATTAGGTTTTACTGAAGAGTGGGTGCGCGATCTTATTGCACGTAAAGAAATCAAGGCGGTAAGAATCGGATATTGGAAAATTAAACCTAAGGATTTGGATGAGTTTGTAAAATCGAGGAGAAATGTTTAGGCGGGATTATGTCAAAATACTATAACCCCCAAAGAAAAAGAAATTTATATGACCCTAATTCGAAAGAATCATTTCGCATTAGTCGTTCAAAGATTGATTTATTTATAAATTGCCCGAGATGTTTTTATTTTGATCGCAAATTAGGCATAGGCCAGCCGCCGGGTTTCCCATTTACTCTTAATAGCGCCGTTGACAAGTTATTAAAGAATGAATTTAATAGTTATCGTCAACGGAAAGAAGCACATCCGCTAATGAAGGAAGCGGCGCTCATCGCTGTTCCTTGCAATCATGAAAGAATCAATGAGTGGCGCGATGCATTAAGGGGCGGGATAACGTATTCATTCCCCGGCACTAATTTATTAATTACCGGTGGAGTCGATGATGTCTGGATAACACAAGAGGGCGAGCTTATTATCGTTGATTATAAAGCGACTTCAAAGGATGCCGAGGTCACCATTGAGGAAGACTGGCAGATCAGTTACAAACGCCAGATGGAAATCTACCAATGGCTTTTTAAGATGAATGGTTTCAAAGTTTACCCCGTCGGATATTTTGTTTATTGTAACGGGGACGCAAGCAAAGAGGCCTTTAACAACCGGCTTGATTTTCAAATTAAATTAATTCCTTATCAAGGTGACACATCTTGGGTCGATTCTAAAATTAAGGAAATATATCAATGCCTGCAGAGCAATGAATTTCCTCAAAAAGGTGATGATTGTGATTTTTGTAAGTATCGGAGTGCGGTTGGGGAATATGAGTAGAATTTAATTACGAAGATTTTTATTAGAGATTTTTAGATAAGGAGCAGGAGTTTTAATGAGTCATAAACTTTCATTGTCTTGGTTAGAAAATTTTCTTGAGGAAGCTTGCGAATCGCTTCGTGGCAACATGGATGCTTCAGAGTTTAAAGAATATGTGATCGCTATGCTTTTTTTGAAACGCGTCAATGATCAGTTTTATCAGGAGAGGGAGAAAAGAAAAGCACAGCTTGAAAAACGAGGTGTCAAAGGCAAAGAGCTTGAAGAAGGTCTTGAACGTGAAGATGCCTATAAGTTCTTTGTTCCCAAGCGTGCCCGCTGGGAGAAAGTAAAACACGAGAAGCAAGAAGTAGGCTCTTATTTAATGAAGGCCTTTGCTGAACTTGAAGAAAAAAATCTTGGCAACTTGGAAGGTGTGCTCAAGCCTATTGATTTTAATAAAACATTTGGCAAAAATAACAAGCGCATTACTGATGCTGATCTTGTGGAGCTTATAGGTCATTTTGATTCCGTTATTCTTACTGATGATAATCTAGAATTTCCAGACCTGCTTGGTTCTGCATATGAATACCTGATTAAATATTTTGCTGATAGCGCTGGCAAAAAGGGTGGTGAATTTTATACGCCCCGGCAAGTGGTACGGCTTCTTATCTCTATTCTTGATCCGGCGAAAGACGCTGAAATTTGTGACCCTGCTGTTGGTTCCGGCGGTATGCTTATTGAAGCATATAACCATGTTGAGGCAAAATACGGTTCTGCCCGGGACCTTACTCTTTATGGACAGGAGAAGAACGGAACGACGTGGGGTTTGTGTAAACTCAATATGCTTTTTCATGACATTCTGGACGCTCAAATAGAGAATGGCGACACGATTGCTAATCCAAAACATCTTGAAAAAGGTGAGCTCAAGCGGTTCGATATTGTCATTGCCAACCCTCCGTTCTCTCAGAATTATTCAACGGATGACATGAAGTTCAAGGATCGTTATCAGTTTTGGATGTCCAAGAAAGGCAAGGCTGATCTTATGTTCGTCCAGCACATGATCAGCGTACTCAAAACGACCGGACGTATGGCGGTTATTATGCCGCATGGCGTACTTTTTCGCGGCGGCGAGGAGCGCAAGATGCGTGAGTGGCTGATTCGTCGTGGGTTTCTTGAGGCGATTATAGGTTTGCCGCCAGCGCTTTTTTACGGCACCGGTATTCCGGCATCAATCTTGATTATTAACCGGGCTGGGGCTGATAGTCGAAAGAAAGTTCTTTTTATCAATGCCGATCGTGAGTATAAAGAGGGTAAAGTTCAGAATCTACTCCGCTCCGAAGATATTGAAAAAATTTCTTATGTGTACCGCGCCAGCGCGAATTGGATAAATATAGCCGGTTGGTGCCTCTTGAGGAGTTAGAGAAAGAGGAATTTAACAGTAATATACGCCGGTACGTGGATAACAGTCCACCGGCTGAACCTCATGATGTTTATGCGCATCTGCATGGTGGAATCCCAGTAGCAGAAGTGGACTCAATGGCCGACTATTGGAAGAATTATTCTGGGTTAAGAGAAAATTTTTTTAAGTCATTTAAGACTGAATTTGTTCAATATGTGGCAAGAATTGATGCCAAAGAAGATATTAAACGAATGCTGGATGAAAGCGTAGAGATTAAAGCCAAACATGAGGGATTTAAAAAGAGTCTTAAAGCATGGTGGAAACTAAATCTTCCTTCTCTCGAGGCTTTACCCAAAAAACAGAATGTTTACGATTTATATCATGTTTTTTCCACGACTATTGCGAAAAATCTGAGTGCGCTTGGTATTCTTGACGACTTCAAGAGCCGCGGCGCATTTGCCTCGTATTGGAATACGCTTTTTACGGATCTGCGTAGTGTATCGGCAAGCGGATGGAATGCTGAACTTATTCCTGATGAGGAAATTCTGCAGAGCCAGTTTCCGGATGTCTTAAAAGAATTGCGTGACAATGAAACGCGTCGTGATGAGCTGGAGGCTCTTTTTGAGGAAGTGAATGATTTGGAGGAAGGGGTATGGAATGAGGACGACTATGAGGTCTGGCCTAAAGATGAACTTGCTGAGATAAGGGGGCGCATCAAATTATTGGGCGGAGAACTTAAAGTAAATATTCGAGACTTTAAGAACAAGGAAAAACAGAAAAAAGCCTTATTGAAGTCAGGCGGTCGCATATTATTAATTGAAAAAGAGATGGAACGATCGGAAGGAAACGCAAATAAGCTCGAACAACAGATTACCTCAGAAACAAAACGCTTTGTGCGGCATCTTGAGCTTGATATAAAATTAAAACAATGTAGAAAAGTGATCAATGAAATAAAAGAGCGAAAAGAAAAATTAGTCGAAGATGCTCGTAAAAAGATAAATGAGCCTGAAGCTAAGCGGCTTATTCTTGAGCGCTGGGAACGTACGCTTTATCTGACTGTTGATGAGTATCTGGCGCAGTACCAGCATACATTACGCAACGCCCTTGAGAATCTTTGGGAAAAGTATCACCAGCCCATGCATGCGATTTTGAAAGAACGTGATGATGCTAGTAAGGAGTTAGTTGGATATTTGAAGGAGCTTGGGTATGAGTGAGTGGGGAGAGCTCAGATTAATTGCTACAGCTAGTAAAGACCCGAATTCATTTATTGATGGTGATTGGATTGAAACCCCACATATTCGAGACTCAGGAATCAGGTTGATACAGACGGGCAATATTGGCAGAGGAATATTTAAAGATAACAATAAAAAGTATATTTCCGAGGAATCCTTTGTAATGCCCCCCATTAAGCAAGGGAATTTTAAGTTAGAACTGGCTGGTTGTTTTTTGACAAAAAGTGATCATAAAATTGCGTTGGCGTCCTGTAGTTAAGCGATTGGTGT
>JAHFFY010000027.1 GCA_023247705.1 Candidatus Omnitrophota bacterium
ACTATCTAGGAAAGGTTTACACGGATCGGGGCTATTTGAATCGTGCTATAGCGTGTTTTGATAAAGTCCTTTTGCTTGATCCGCAAAACAGCGATGGCTATATGAACCTAGGCGTCATTTTTTATAAAAAAAACCAACTTGATCACGCCATGCAACTTTATGAAAAGGCTCTTCAGGTGAATCCACAGAATTATACCGCTCTCCTCAATCTCGGACTGACTTTGGGACGAAAAGGCGATTATGCGAAGGAAGCTGTTTATTACCGAAAGTCTCTTGAACTTAACCCAAGGCTGAAAGAAAGTCATTTCTTTCTGGGGATTTCTGCCATTGATACCGGGGATAAAAAAGAGGCGCTCAAACAAATCGAGGAACTGCGAGAACTCAAAGAAGATGAGCTGGCAGATCGTCTTCAGAAATCATTATTAAATAACCGGACCCACTAACCACTTTCCAACCCCGTCTGAAATCCGACGACCTTTTTCTATACGGAAGGTTCGACATGGACGGAGACAAATGTTTCCGGTCCGAACATCTCTTGCATCTTCTCTTCGACTTTGGATGAAATATCATGCGCCGCCATGATGCTCAGCATGACCCCAATCGCAGAAAGAACATCGGAACGGTGGTGCCAGGCATTGGCAATCATCGCTTGACTATTTAATTTATGGCCGGACTTCACCGTGTAGCGGTACAACACTTCTTTGACCATGATCGAAACCAGCGCCGCCCAGAACGCAATCCATCCCGGAGAAGAAAATCTTTGGCCTTTAATAATATCCAATATGTCATGCAGGCCATCCCAGCCGATAAAGACACCCACCAAAAGCAATACTATCCCGACGGCATTTGAGGCCATGGTCTCGATCTTGCCATGTCCGTAATCATGCGATTTATCGATCGGCTTACTGCCTAAGGTGACCCCGATCAGAACCGCAATATCAGTGGCAAAATCGGAAAGGGTATGAAAACTGTCCGCGATTAGAGCATGACTCGCACCGCACCATCCGGCCAGAAATTTAAAAATGAACAAACAAATATTAACGATCAATCCGATCAGGGTAACTTGGTTGGCCTCGATTGTTTTTTGGTTTAATTTCATGGGCTGAAAAGAATGGTTAAAGCGGTGTCAAAATTTTTTTGGATAAAAACTATTATTTCTGTTTCTCTTTGGCTTTCAATTCTTTATTCGCTTTGATCATCTCTTTTTCTTTGCGCAAAGCTTCCTGGGATTTCTGGCGGCTTAATTTTTTCAGGCGATTGACCCGTCTTAGGTCTTTACGTTCCTTGATGATGCTGGCTTTTTTAAGATCCGATTCTCCAACGGTGGCAAAATAATCCGTGATATCGTTTAAGAGGGTCTGGCGGTTGACGGTCTTTTGTTGAGGAGTCAATTGACTGGTTTCTTCTTGACTCGCGGAAGCAATCCATGTCATTGCGCAAGAAAACAGAATGACCCCAATCATAATCAAACGATTCATATTCATAAAATAACCTCAACGTTCATAAAATTTTATTCCAGACAAAAGGAATCATTCCTGCTTGTGTCGAAAATGGCTGATTGAGGCAACGATGGAAACAATAATCGTGCCAAGAATGAATATCAAAGTCACAGCAATCGGAATGTTATAAATTTTAGAAATCAACATCTTAATTCCGATAAAAACCAAAATGCACGCTAAACCGTAATGAAGATAATAAAACATCTTCATGAATCCGGCCAGAACGAAATAAAGCGATCGCAACCCCAAAATCGCAAAGATATTCGAGGTATAAACAATAAATGGATCCGTCGTGATGGCCAGAATGGCCGGAATGGAATCCACTGCAAAAATAATGTCGGTTGTTTCAACTGCCAGGAGTGCTATGAACAGCGGTGTCGCGTACAGCTTCGCGTTTTTCTTGATAAAAAGTTTTCCGTCGCTATATTCGTTTGTAATCGGGACAAACCGTTTCATGAATTTCAGGACCGGATTATGATCGGGATGGATCTCCTTGTCTTTCTCTAGAGTCAATTGAATTCCGGTCATAATTAATAAACCTCCCAAGAGATAAATGATCCAATGAAAACGATGAATCAACGACAGCCCGAGGACAATAAACAGGGCGCGAATGACTATCGCCCCGATAATCCCCCAGAACAAAATCTTGCGCTGATGAACCGACGGGATTTTGAAATAAGAAAAGATAACGATAAAAACAAAAATATTGTCGATACTTAAAGACTCTTCCACGAGATATCCCGTCAGGAAACTCAAGGCCTTCTGATGACCGTAGATCAGATAGATCGCGAAATTAAAAGACAAGGCGACGGCAATCCAGATCGCACTCCATAAAACCGCCTCCTTCATGTTTCCTAAATGTTCTTTTCGCCCGAAAGCCCCTAAATCCAGAGCCAGAAAAATCAGTGTAATCCCGACAAAAATAAGCCACAACAATGGGATATGTTCCCAGAACATCTCAATTAACTCCTATTTTGTATGATGAATTTTTCAGGACTCAAAAAACTTCCAGAGGATTTCTAATCTTTTAATACATTGACAATGGCTTCGGCCAATTTTTTGCGTCTTAATTTTCTCACCAAAACCGTCAATCCGTTCCCTTCGATCACCTCTCCACCCTTGGGGGTGCGTCCCAGCCGATGATCACACCATTCGGCTAAAGTGGGAGTATGGATTTCATGGCCGCTTTGGTTCCAGATCACCCCCGCGGTTTGACAAACTACGTTCATCGGAACCCCGCCTCCCATCACCCATCCTGTTCCGTAAGAATGGATGTATGATGGAAGATAATCGAATTCATCTTCAATCTCTCCGACTAATTCCTCGATAATGTCTTCAAGAGTAATCATCCCGACCGTTGCTCCAGTATCGGAACTCACCAGCGCAATGTGCAATTTTTCCTGGATCATTTGTTCTAGAACTTGCGAAATGGGCGTATTCTGGTTAACAATCTTTAAAGGACGCGTAATGCCTTGAATGCTCGGGTTGGAAGGATTCAGTTTCAAGGCCAAAACAATATCCTTGAAGTTGATATATCCTTGAATCGTCTGAGGATCTCCTTCTTGGTTGCAAACCGGAAAACGCGTGTGCATGTCCATGTGAGCCCGGACCAGGGCTTCAGACAAGGTTGAATTGACGGGAATCATGGAGATATCCAGAATGGACAACATAATGCTCTTGACCGGACGGACTGAAAGCTGGGCGGCGGACAACACGATCTTCTCTTCCCTAGTCCCGATTAAGCGCGAGGCCTTGGCCAAGGTGGCGGCCGCTTTTAGCTCATGCAAGCTATATTGTTCTTCGAGAATTTTGGGAGGACTCCAATGCTTTTTTCCGATCCCGATGATTTTCTTAACAATGTTTTCGAACAACAGGATCAAGGGATACAGGATCCACGCAAAAAATTTCATCAAAGGAGAGAGTTCCAGGCAAACCCATTCTTTGTTGTTAATCGCAAAAACTTTCGGAACAAGTTCTCCCAAAATGAGGGTCAAACAACTCAGAGGAATAACTAGGACAAAAAGCGAAAGGGTTTTCGCCAGACCTTCAGAAAAATGATATTGTTCCTGAAAAAACGGAACCAACGAATCGGTGACACCGGCACCCCCCGTTGCCGCGGCAATCGCGCCAAATAACGTGACCATGAGCTGTGTGATGGCCAGGCTCCCTTCCATGCGGTCTTTCATATAAGCGGCCTCTTCCGCGCCATGTCTTTTTTCGCTGATAAACGCGGCCAATTTCACGCGGGAAACCGAGGCCAAGGCCATCTCATAAGCGGCAAAAATCGCATTAAAGGCGAGCATAAACGCGATGACTAAAATTTCAAAAAAAAACTCCATCACTATCCCTGTTTATAAATTTCTATGACAAAACATAAGAATCAGGTCATATTATACTATCGAAAAAACATAAATCAGCAACTGATTGGAAAATCTTAAATGCGATGTGGATCATTAACGATCAGAGATAAATTTTTTATTGCCGAGCGACTTGTTGATACGAAAGATCGTCTTTGCTCGATAAGATAGGAAGCGTTTGAATGGGGATTAAGTTTTCGATCACCGGGATAAAACCGTCAAATCCCGATTCCTGTAATTGTTTCATGTCGATATTAATATCCTTAAACTTAAATTGGGTCGTCGGTTGACCAGTCACATTCATGTCCATATTTTTGGGATTGAGGTTGATACCGGCGGGGTTTTGGTCGAGTTGGGTCCCCGTTTTTAAGGCGCGATTGACTTCGTTGACAATCGCTTCTCTCGGGACTGATTTAATTTCCTGAATATTATTTAAAACCAACGTAGGATTCCTGGCGGCCTTCTGGCTCAGGAAAAGAGTTCCATCATTGGAATAAACCATTCCTGAGCCAATTGGTAAACGTTCGACTTCCTGAATGGCTTTCAGGTTGGATAATTGTTCTTTATTCAACAAACGAGGCAATTGAGACGACAATTGTGTCATTTGCGCTTCGGGCATACTCTTGGACATCACGGTAACAGGCTCAGGTTTATCCGTTAATTGGACCGATCGAATAGATTGAGTCAGATCAATTTCGCGAGAAGCGCTCTGGGTCCGCCCGCGCAACTGTGCGGTCGTTACCCGGTCCACATCGCCTCGCTGAATCCCGGATAAACTTCTTCCCTCTGCCACATGCAAAATCCCGGTCTCCCGGTTAAACGCTGCCGGACGGTTCTCTAATACCGCCGCCGGGGTCGCCTGTACCGCTTTTAATCCCGCAATTTCACTGCGATCCAACACATTAATAATTTGTTGAGGCAATTCACGCACCTGCTGTTCCGTCATTTGGGGAGCGATTACCGCCACCGGTTCCGGTTTTTCCGCCAAGCGGATCGACTGAACCGATTGCGTCAAATCGATCGAGCGTGAGGCGCTCTGGGCCCGTCCCTGCAACTCCGCAGTGGTTACCCGGCCAACATCTTCGTTTCGGATCCCTGCTAAATCCTGTCCTTCGGCCACATGCAAAATTCCGGTTTCACGATTAAAGACCGCCGGACGATTCTCTAATACCGCCGCCGGGGTCGCCTGTACCGCTTTTAATCCAGCAATCTCGCTGCGATCCAGCACATTAATAATTTGTTGAGGCAATTCACGCACCTGCTGTTCCGTCATCTGGGGCGCGATCACCGCCACCGGTTCCGGCTTCTCCACCAAGCGGATCGACTGAACCGATTGCGTCAAATCGATCGAGCGTGAGGCACTCTGGGCCCGTCCCTGCAACTCCGCAGTGGTTACCCGGCCAACATCTTCGTTTCGGATCCCTGCTAAATCCTGTCCTTCGGCCACATGCAAGATCCCGGTCTCCCGGTTAAACGCTGCCGGACGGTTCTCTAATACCGCCGCAGGCGTCGCCTGCACCGCTTTTAATCCCGTAATCTCGTTACGATCCAAAACATTCACTATCTGCTGCGGTAATTCTCTTTGCTGTTGTTCCGTCATCTGTGGACCAATCACCACGACCGGTTCCGGTTTTTCCGGCACCTGAATGGATTGGATTGAACGGGTTAAATCTATCTCGCGCGAGGCGCTCGGAGATCGTCCTTGTAATTCCGCCGTCGTTGCTCGGCCAATATCTTCTTTCCTGATCCCTGCTAAATCCTGTCCTTGCGCCACATGCAAAATTCCGGTCTCCCGATTAAACACCGCCGGACGATTCTCTAATACCGCCGCCGGGGTCGCCTGTACCGCTTTTAATCCAGCAATCTCGCTGCGATCCAGCACATTAATAATTTGTTGGGGCAATTCACGCACCTGCTGTTCCGTCATCTGGGGCGCGATCACCGCCACCGGTTCCGGCTTCTCCGGCACCTGAATGGATTGGATTGAACGGGTTAAATTGATCTCGCGCAAAGCACTCTGTGCCCGTCCCTGTAATTCCGCCGTCGTTACTCGGCCGATATCCTCTTTCCTGATCCCTGCTAAATCCTGTCCTTGCGCCACATGCAAAATCCCGGTCTCACGGTTAAATGCTGCCGGACGATTCTCAAGAACCGCAGGAGGTGTCACCTGCACCGCTTTTAATCCCGCAATCTCTCTAGGCTCTAGAACATTGGCAATCTGTTGTGGCAATTCACGCACCTGCTGTTCCGTCATCTGGGGACCAATCACCACGACCGGTTCCGATTTTTCCGGCACTTGAATAGATTGGATTGAACGGGTTAAATCGATGTCACGCGAGGCACTCTGCGCTCTTCCCTGTAATTCCGCGGTTGTCGCACGGCCAATATTTTCTCTCCGGATCCCACCGAAATCCTGTCCTTGCGCCACATGTAAAATCCCTGTCTGTTCATTAAAAACCGCCGGTCTGTTTTCCAGCACCGCGGGACTCGTCACCTGCACCGCTTTTAATCCTGCAATCTCTCTAGGCTCTAGAACATTGGCAATCTGTTGTGGCAATTCATGCACCTGCTGTTCCGTCATCTGGGGGGCGATCACGACCACCGGTTCCGGTTTCTGTGGAACATTAAAGGTTCTAATTAACGGACTATTTTTAACTGTATCAATGGATGCCTGTTGCCGAGACCCAGTCGCTTCCAAAGAAACAGGAACATCAATCCATTGATTCCTTAATAAAGCGATATCCCGTCGCGCGGAATCTAATTCCACCGGCGAAATATTCGCGGGTGTTCGTTCTTGAAGATCATTTGAAAGATTTGTAACACGCACCCCACCGGAAAAATAATTCCGGGGAACGGCCTTTTGGGCATTCGGATCGTAATCTTCCCTTATATAGTTGTAAACCCCTTTTTTATAGGCCTGCAGGTATTGATCGTAAATTTTATCCTTGATCTCGATATCATCTACTTCTACGCCGCCTATTTTTCCTTGATCGATATAGACCTTCGCCAATAAACTCTCTTTCAGGTTCTTTTTATACCATGTGGCCAAAATCAGTGAATTATAAATTTGCCGCAAAAGGGCGAAATTTTTGCCTTCATTCACTTCTTTTTCAAGTTCTGGCAAAACAATTTCACGGACAATCGATGAAGAGACATTATTAATTTCTTTAACATCTTCATCTTCCGCCTCTTCATCGGTGTGAACCGTTCCCTTTAAAGTCTTGTCTAAAGCCAGATAATCCTCTTCCAGCATGACCCTTAAACTGCTCTGCAGAATGAACGCGGTTTCCCCTTCGGTGTACACAACCGCTTTGTTCGGAATAATCCACACCTTGTTAAATGTGCTGACCGGAATATCCACATCGCCAAACGCCTCATAAACTTTCTTATGCACCCGATCCCAGAAATCCTTTCCTAAATCCCCTTCTGGATAAATTAAAGAAGCCGTAAGCTGCTTCAGGAGATAGTCCTGCGCCAATAAATCACGGCCCAGTTCGGTGGCGCCTAATGTGGGGGTGGTGATTTTGTCTTGTTCGTTTGGATTCAGATTGACCCAAAGTTCTTCTTCGGGGGTCGTTAAGGCAGAGAGAAAATATTTGATCAGTTTTTGAGATTCTTCTTTAAGGGCTTGATCGCCTAAATTGGCATCGCCTTTTTGAATAATAAAATTAAATTTGAGCGGATTATCCAGATGGATCGTAATCCCTTTCACAATCGACGGCGTGAAAGGCTGGCTTAAATTCACCATGGTCCCGGGAGCGGGAAGATTTAAAACGGATTGCGCGTAAACAAGCGTTTGAGGCGGAAAACTAAAAGAAACCAAAAAAACAAGACTGACGGAAAAAGCAACTCCTTTATTTACCCAGATCTTTTTTCTTGTCAGTCTCATGAGTTTGTCTATATGGGAATTAAATAATTGGTACTATTATAAAATATTTATTGAGACAGTTAAAATATATCATCCTGGTTTATCATTGTCAACAAGCAATTTTCGTGCTGATTTGATTTTTTAAAAAAATTTAATTGGCCGCAAATGTCCGGCCCGCAGCGGTCAAAGTCGCGCGGTCCTTTTCAAAATCGTATTCAACCAGCTTTTCCTCAACCAGCGTTTCCATCATTCTGGAAAAACCCTGATGCTGAATCAGATATTTATTTAGGCTGTACTCATGCATCTCGGCCAAAGGCAGGGCCACGCCTTTTTCATTTAAAAATTTAAGGATCCCTTTCTTGGCCCGCTCAAAATGGGCTTGTTGTTTTTCATTTTGCTGGTTCGCGGCCGGTTGATTCGGTTGTTCGTTCATGCTTCCATCCTTTCCATAATATTAAGTTTTCAATCCACTCCCTTTTTTCAATAAGGATAGGTTCACCACCGTCAAAACAACACTCAAAACAATCAAAAGCCCGATACTCCCCGCCACACTGACATCCGAAAAGCCGTAAAACCCGTACCGAAAGCCATTCACCATAAATAAAATCGGGTTGAACAGCGATAAATTCTGCCAGGCTTGAGGCAAATTTCCTATCGAATAAAAAACGCCGCCCAGATACGTTAATGGCGTCAGTACAAATGTCGGAAAAATCGAAATATCATCAAATTTTTTGGCGAAGATCGCGTTCAAAAACCCACCCAAAGAAAAGATGATCGCGGTCAGAATGATAAACATCACGATCACGCTGAAGCTGTGGATTTGCGGATGCGTAAAAAAAATCGAGACCAAGAAAACGAGCGCACCCACCACAATCCCGCGCAGGACACCCCCAGCGACATAACCCGCCAGAATTAGCCAATTCGGTGACGGCGAGACCAACAACTCTTCAATGTTACGCTGAAATTTGGAACTAAAAAACGAACTGACCACGTTGGCAAAAGAATTATTAATCACCGCCATCATAATTAACCCCGGAACAATAAAAGCGATATAACTGATCCCATGGATGTCTCCGATTTGCGAGCCGATGAATTTTCCGAAGATTAAAAAATACAATGTCTGCGTCACCACCGGCGGGAACAATGTCTGCGGCCAGATGCGCACAAACCGCGTGACTTCCTTGCGGATGATCGTAGACAGCGCGATATAATTTTCTTGATAGGTCATGAGTTTAAAAATCCTGCACAGAAATTGTCTATTGTTTCAAAATGCGCAAAAATAATTTTTCCAGTCGGTTCCCCTTCGGCCGGATATCGGTCATTTTGATTCCCAAAGCAGACACTTGGCCGATCAGATCGTTTAAACCTGCTTTCTTGTCTAATTCCACTTCAAACGTATTTTCATCAATCACCCGGCAATGATACCCTTTGAGCTGGTCTAGGAATTGGACGGCCTGAGCGTGGATCACGTAGGTCTCCTGCTCGATTAAATTGACGAGATTTTTGACCTTATCGTTTTTGATGATCTCGCCGTTTTTGATAATCGCCGCATTCTGGCACATCTGTTCCACTTCTTCCAGATAATGCGTTGTCAGCAGAATCGTTGTCCCCTGACGATTCAGTTCTCTTAAAAAATCCCACATGGTGTGGCGCAACTCGACATCAACGCCCGCGGTCGGCTCATCCAGGATCAACAATTTCGGACGGTTGATCAATGCGCGGACGATCATCAAGCGCCTCTTCATCCCTCCCGATAACATCCTGGAGGGGGAATAACGCTTTTCCCATAACTCTAACTTCTTAAGCAAAAATTCCGCTTCTTTCAGAGCTGAAGTCCGATCAATTCCAAAATACCCGGCCTGGGCTACGATGATATCTTCCACTTTCTCGAACATATTAAAATTCAATTCCTGGGGAACAACACCCATCATCTTCTTGGCGGCTGGATGGTCCGCGTCCAAATCGATGTCGAAAATTTTCGCCTGGCCCGCGGTCTTTTTAACCAAACCGGTGAGGATACCGATCAGCGTCGTTTTGCCGGCCCCGTTGGCACCCAAAAGGGCAAAGAAATCTCCTGCCGCGACGTTTAAATCCACCCCTTTCAAAGCCTGGGTCCCGTTAGCGTACGTTTTAGTGAGTTGACGGATCGTAATGGCGTTCATAAATATTCTTTTATCGGCTGAAGTTCAAAAAAATATTTTCAATTATATTGCAGAAACACTACAGGTCAAATAGATTTAATTGCGGATCTTCTTTCTTCGGACGGTTGACCTTCATTTTATGTTCCGATTTCTCATACGCCTTGAGACTTTCTTCGATATCGGATAAAAATCGGGACGGGGCGTTCTCATGCGTCTGGCCGAACAAATGTCTCCGCCGGGCGCGCGTCAGATAAAGCCTTTGTTTCGCGCGGGTCATCCCGACATAAAACAATCTCCGTTCTTCTTGCACATCCGAGGTAAGGTTATTCAACTGCAAAGGCAAAAGATGTTCTTCGCACCCCGGAATAAAGACGACCGGAAATTCCAGCCCTTTGGCGGCGTGCATCGTCAGAAGACTGACCTTTTCCGCTTTTTCGTCGATGGAATCGACATCGTGTTGCAGCGACAAGTTATCCAAAAATGCG
Source organism: Candidatus Omnitrophota bacterium (assembly GCA_023247705.1). Classification (GTDB taxonomy): domain Bacteria; phylum Omnitrophota; class Gorgyraeia; order Zapsychrales; family JAHFFX01; genus JAHFFY01. Next base: position 10,351 of record JAHFFY010000027.1, read on the forward strand.
GTGAAATTCTGTGAACGGATCGCCAGCCACCGGAGCCGTTGCAAACAATTTTTCTCAACACCGCAGTTTTCCAGTGTTCTTTGGATCAACGGCACAGAAAGACAAAACGCCACGGTTTTTTTCACGTCACCGCTTTTCAATTGATTTCGACCTTCACTGATCACGGCGTTTAATTTATTCAATCCTTCCCGAACACGCGCCGGCAACGATCCATGTTGACTAGCCATCCATTCCACATCAGCAAACGATATTAGATTTTTATTCCTCCAAACATCCGCCATCGATTTTGCGGTCTCCTCTCCCAGGCCATCGATGAATAATTTTAATGCCTCAAGACATCTTTGCTTAGCAATTCCCTGATGATTGTCATCCTGGATCAAAATCCACAAAGCGGCCAACTCATAAATTCCTTTCTGGGCGACCAATGGTAATTCCGAAACAATCTGGTAAGGAATACCGCTGCGGGCCAGGGCCTCTTGCAAACTGCGGGCCTGACCATGCAACCGGTAAAGGACCGCGATGTCACCGAAAGTATAGGATTCGTCATGATCGTCGTTCACGCGTTTGGAATCACGGGAAAACATACTGGTTCCGCCGATCAGCCGTTCGATTTGATGAACAACATACTCGGCTTCCGCTTTGTCAGTCGGAGATTCATGGACAACCAAACGTCCTTCCTGATAAATTTTTGCGGTCAGCGCCGCAACCGGCATAGAATACGCCTGACGGATCAGCTGTCCAGAGGCCTGCAAAAGATTCGCCGCTGAACGATAATTTTCATTCAACGAAAGGGCTGTCGCTCCCGGAAAATCGCCAGAGAAATTTTCAAAACAACGGACGTCCGCCCCCCGGAAACCATAAATCGATTGATGCGGATCGCCGATCGCGGTCAGGGAAACATCTTCTCCTTTCACTAAAATTTTCAATAACGCATGCTGAATGAGATTAATGTCCTGATACTCATCGACAAAGATAAACGGATATTTTGCTCGTGTTGTTTCAGCGATGTCCGGATGAGCATCAAAAATTTTAACGGTCTCACGCAAGATATCGTCAAAATCGAAAAGATTATTTTTGTGAAGCAACTGATGGTACGCTGAAAATTCCTGAGGCAACTCAGCAAAAACCGGCTGGGTCGATTTCCATTGGGAAAATTTATCTAGCAGTTCTTTCCGTTGATGCCGGGAACACTCCGGCCACTGAATCCGGGACAATTGTTCGATGGCCTCGGAGTCCGCAACGCAAAAAGATCCCTGCGGGGCGAGCAATTCCGCGTGTTGACGCAAAAACTGTAAACAGAAATGATGAAAGGTGCCGACATCAATCGATTGCATCTTCTGCGGATCGTCGAGTCGCTTCAACAGCCGCTCTTCCATTTCCCGGGCGGCTTTATTGGTAAAGGTGACGGCTAAAATCCGTTGATCTGTTTTTAATTGCTCACGGGTATAACAAATGCGATAGGTTAAGGTGTGGGTCTTTCCAGTTCCGGGCCCGGCGACGATCAACAGATGACGGCCTCGATGCGTGACCGCCGCCCATTGGGAAGGATTCACATCAGGAGGTAAAGTCGAAGTGGACATGGAAACAGTTAAAACTTTGCGCTGATTTTAAAATTCGTATAAAGCCCGCCATCCGCAACGACCTTCCCCACATCGTCGCGATATTCGATGCGGCGGCTAAAAACCCCGCCCACAGCCAGCGACGTCTGCAGGTTGGAAGTCACATCGTAACGCAGCCCGACACCGGTGGAAAGCTCGCTGTATTTCAAAACAACCCCTCCCTGACCGTCACGCGTCACTTCATATTCATCCGTGACAAATCCAATCTCCCATAGAGCCGTTAATTGTTCATTCAGTTTATAGGAGATATACGGATCATCCGAGGCGAGGTTAAACATTAACCGGTCATTCGGACGATAAATGATCCCCAGAATCGGCAAGGCGGTCGTATCATAATCCGGACGGATCGAAACCCCGGCGATCACGATGAAATCGGCACTTTCCTTATAAATGCCGTAAACGCGAAAAGGGATCCGGAACGCACCGGATTTAAATTCCCCGTCATCTGTGTACATCGAAGGAAAGATGACAACGCCGACAAAATAACGGTCCGAAGAACTAAACGGCATCGGAAATTTTGTCCCCAAAATCAAAGAGTCCCCTTCCAGATGGGACGGCAATTCAACGGCCAGGTCTTCGTTGATGTCGATATGTTTTGCGACAAAACCAAAGGTCAAGGGAAGTTCTCCGGCCTTGATCTCCCGGCGAAATTCAAGCTGGGATTCGTTGATCTCGATTTGATTAGAGGTCGCTTCAACATCGCTTTCAAAAATATGCCGTGTCTTGAGCATCACTTCGGACGACGCGCCATCTTCGCTCGAATAAGCCTGTGATGGAATAAAACACATTGCGCCCAACGCAATAACCACGATCCCCACCAACTTTTTCCAATCTTTTGGATTCATAACAGGACATCTCCTTTATTAAACTTTTAGAAAAACGACAATTGACCGTTTAAAGATTTTCTTTCTTCATCTGAAAAAATATGGATCTGTCCATATTCTCCGTCATAGCCTGCGGCAATCTGGACTTTTCCGTCCCTCATCCGCCGGATCCCTTCCGCCACCAGATCCCCACCGACTTTCTGGATTTCAGGCAAGGGCGCTTCCCTTAAGATATGCAGCTCATTACCGCAGCGGTTTAAAATCTGAACGAAAAGTTCATTGACCCCTTTGGAAGTCGGGCCGCTGTCCTTGGCTTCCGCGATGATTTCCGGTAACGGAATGAGATTGACATATGGACGCGCGCGCGGCGATTTTTGTCCTTCCGGGCGGTCGGCCAGCTCTTCGACCCTGGCCATAACACCGACGGTCACCGGTTTTCCGCAATCCGGACACAATCCTTTATTTTTGATTGTCTCCTGTGGATGCATGCGCCGGCGGCAATCGCGATGGCCGTCATAATGATATTTGCCTTCTTCCGGAAAAAATTCAATCGTCCCGACCAATCCTTGATCGTTCGGGTCCGATAGCGCCTGGTAAATCCCGCGATATGAAAAATCGGTATTAAACATTGTCGCTTCTCTTCCCAATTTGGGAGGAGAATGGGCGTCGGAATTCGAAACAAGCACGAATGGATCCAATTGTTTCAGTCGCCAATTCATCGGAGGATCGGAAGATAATCCCGTCTCAACGGCAAAAATATGTTTCGTCAAATCCCCGAAACAATCCTCCATCCGGTCGAATCCGCCTTTGGAGCCCAACGCGGAAAACCACGGCGTCCAGATATGCGCCGGAATTAAATAAGAAAACGGATCGGACTCCAGAACAATTTCCAGTAAATCACGCGAATCCAATCCCAAGATGGGCCGCCCGTCCGCGCGGATGTTGCCAATCGCCTCCAGTTTGGCCTGGATTTTTTCCGCGGCCTTGAAACTCGGTGCAAAAACGACATTGTGGACCTTGCGCACCTTATCCAAACGCTTATAAATATTGGAGACCTCAACGCTCAGCAAAAACCGGACTTGCGCACGGCACGCGGCCGGCACCTGGTCCTGGGTCACAGCAGCGTATTCCGGTTTTAATTTGAAAAGCCCTTCTTCCGCCGGTTCCAGTTTCTTTTTCAATTCATCAAACCACCCGGGATGGACAAAATCTCCCGTACCGACGACATGAATCCCCTTGATTTGCGCCCATAACGCGAGATATTCTAAATTCAACTGCGGACTGGTCGCCCTGGAAAAATGCGAATGCAAATGAAGATCGGTATAAAATGTCATGTTGAATCAGTCCTCCCCGTTATTGTTGATCCGAATGCTGAATAAATATTTTCAACCATCGTTCTCTTGTTCGTCTTTACTTTTTGGTTCCGGCTCTGATTTCTGTTCTTCCTCTTTTTCTTCCACCATGGGAACAAATCGCACCGGCAATAATTTTTTATTTATGAATCCATCGGGAGTTTTCGTGACCAAAAGCAACATTTGATCTTTTGTCCCGACCGGAACCACCATCTTCCCACCGATTCTCAACTGTTCAGCAAGTTTCATGGGGACTTCATCCGGCGCCGCAGTCACAATGATTGCATCAAAGGGGCCTTTCACCGGCCATCCTTCATAACCATTCCCTACCTTTATAAAAATATTTTTGTACCCTAAAATTTTTAATAATTTCTCGGCGTCTTTCGCCAATGGTTCTAAGATCTCAATAGAATAAACCGCGTTAACCATCTCAGCTAAAATCGCGGTTTGATATCCCGAGCCCGTACCGACCTCAAGCACCTTATCATATTTATCCAATTTTGCAACCTGAGTCATATAAGCCACGATAAAAGGCTGCGAGATCGTTTGCTCGTATCCGATGGGAAGAGGCGAATCATTATAGGCAAAAACACGGTCTGGGGGAGGGACAAAAAGGTGCCGCGGGACTTTGGCGAACGCCTGAAGGATGTTCTCATCGTTGATGCCGCGTCCGACCAGCTGCTCAGCGATCATTTTCTCTCGCTTCAGCATAAAAGGATCCTTAACATGAGATAAAAACATAACCGAAAAACAAAAGATTAAAATAATCGTAACGATGATCGAAATCTTCATATCTCTCGCATCTTTAAATTATTTTTGGCTGTTCCCTGTCGAATCTATGGAACCCCACGGGCCTCCACATGGTCCCTTGATTTGCCCTTCGGGACTTTTACAATGCGTCCTTCTTATTAGAGGGTTCCATCCCGAGCCATGCTCCCACGGACATGGCCGTGGTGCAAGTTGAGGGATTGAGACAAACCCCGCCAATAGGATTCTCCCATTTCAGGACAGAAACCGCTTACAAAACTTTTAATGTAAATCTCTTTTTTCCTCAGGGAATCATCTTTCTGTATCCAGCGCTGCATTATTTTATTTTGAGAAGGGACAAAAAAACAAGCGTACATTTCCGCTTTATCTTCTTCGCGGGAAGACATCGCATAATCCGTCATGAATCCGCGATGAGGCGGATCAAAGAAATTCATCGGTTGCTGCGATCGATTGCGCGCATTATTTTGGTCCGTTGTCCATACGGATTCATCCAGGGCAGACAAACCTGCTTCTCGCGCGCGCACAGAAATAGCATGAAAGATTTCGTGATGAATATTATGCCGTTGCGCAATCGGATTATCGTTGCTACGCAAAAAGTCGAGGAAAATTAATTGAGTATAGTCATCAAAGAACCCTTCCACCGGACGCTTTTTATAAAAAAGCTTTTTAACGACCACGAATCCTTTGATCTTAAGCTTCGCAAAAAAACTCGAGGGATATTTTTCTATTTCCTCTTTATACAAATTTAAAAATTTCAATAATGTCGCGGCATCCGTTTGCCCCGCTGTCTGATATAATGTCTTCCCCCGCCAAACAAAATCCGGGATCTTTTGATAAAACACTTCGATCCCGTCATTTTGTTTAAGCTCGGCCAAAATCGCTTCGATTTGTTCCGACTGTTGAAGATCAAGCTTTTTTTCCCCGCTTTCCGGCAAGGGAACGGCCCAGCAACAGTCTGTGATTAACCAAAATAAAAAAACAATTATTGAAACCCTTCTCTTGAAAAAAACAAACATTTCAATCATGGCATCATCGGATTTTCGAGACGATAAATATGTCCGTCGAAAGAGCAGACCAACAACTCCTGATCCGGATCCCGTCCAAACGATGAAGGATATAGGTTGGGATTATGCGCGAGCTCGATGTTGACGGGTTTCTGTGTTCCATCATAAAATAATCCCCAGATTCTTCCCGAAACAAAATCGCCATAAATAAAATATCCTTCCAATTGGAGCATTCTCTTCCCTCGATAAACATACCCGCCGGTCACGCACCGGCCTTGATCCAAAGAATATTCCCAGATGGGCAGCTTGATGCCCCTGGATTGACAACCAATGGTTGGTTTAAAACATTGACTGCCTTCCATGATATTCCAACCGTAATTTTCGCCTTTTCTGACAATATCGACTTCTTCAATCGGCTTATCCTGACCAACATCGCCGGCCCATAACCATTTCGACACCGGATCAAAACTAAACCGCCAGGGATTACGCAGGCCATACGCGTAAATCTCGCCCTTAAATCCTTCTTTACTGTCTTTGAAGGGATTATCCAGCGGGATCCCGTAATTTTTTCCGGGATCGGGATGATCGACATCGATCCTTAAAAGCTTTCCCAATAAACTTCTACGGTTTTGCCCGTTATCAAATGGGTCACCCGCCCCACCTCCATCCCCGAACGCAATATAGAGGTATCCATCCGGACCGAAGGCAAGCTGTCCGCCGTTATGATTGCCAAACGGCTGTTCGACTTCCAAGATGACGAGTTTCGAGCTCTTGTCCGCTTGATCTGGATTGTCAGCGCTTCGTGTAAAACGGGCAATGATTGTCCGACGGGGATTGTCCGCGATATAATCAACGTAAAAATATCCGTTTTTCTTATAATCCGGATGAAAAACTAAACCTAAAAGGCCTTCTTCCATGTGACCGGTTCGAACCTGATCCCGGATATCCAGGAATTCTTTTTTTTGTTCGACCAAGGGATTATTTTCAAAGACACTGATCACCCCTTGTTGTTCAACGACAAAAATTCGGTTCGATTGATCCGCTGGAGACTGCAGATCAACGGGCTGAATAAAAGAAAGTCGAGGAAACGCGTCAATGAGTTGAACGGAAACATGAGCGGCAGGATTGTTTTGCTTCGAACAGGCAGGGCAACAGAAAAAAAGAAATAAAAAAGAAAATTTCAGCCACAAAAATTTATCATGTCCGGAAATCCGATAAATTTTCTCAATTATTCTGCTTCGCAAAAGCAATAGAACTTTCCGGTGTTGCTTTACAGCAATATTCTCCGAGCAGAATAATTGCTCCGAAGCAAACACTGCTGTTCCTATTACTTTTGCGAAGGAGAATAATACACCATGAAAAATATTTTCTAAATTTAACATCAGTCATCAATGGCCAGAATCCTAATAAATTGCGACCGCAACTCCTCATTAAACGAATTTTGACTTATCCATGGCCTTTAAATATGCTTCTTCCTTAGCGACTTTTCCGCTGTGAACAAGCTGAGTCAAACAATCGTCCATCAGGATCATTCCGCTTTGACGGTTCATCTGGATTTCGGAGATCAGCTTGGCGGTATCGCCCGCGCGGATAATCGCACCCAATGCGGCCGATTGCAACATGATTTCATAAGCGACCCAGCGGCGCGCTCCGTCTTTACTGCGCAAAAGCTGCTGCGCGACGACCCCTTTGAGCACCGAAGCCAGGACGGACCGGATCTGATTTTTTTTGTTGGCCGGAAAGACATCGATAATCCGGTCGATCGTCTTGGCTGCAGAATTTGTATGGAGCGTCCCAAAAACCAGCATCCCCATCTCCGCGGCGGTCAAAGCCAGCTCGATGGTTTCGCGGTCGCGCATTTCTCCAACGAGAATAATGTCCGTGTTGCTTTTCAACACACCCCGTAAACCGCTGGCAAAAGAATGCGTATCCAATCCAACCTCGCGCTGAACAATAACGCTCTTTTTATTCGGGTGCATAAACTCAACCGGTTCTTCGATGGTGACGATTTTTCGATCCAACGTCGAATTCAAATGATTAATGATGGCGGCTAATGTCGTTGATTTTCCGCTTCCCGTCGGACCTGTGACCAAAACTAATCCCGAGCGTAAATCCGCAAAACGTTTGAGAACAACCGGCATATCCAGTTCTTCAATCGAGCGGATCTTGGATGGGATCAATCTCAAGACAGCGCCATACCCGTGAAAATGGCGAAAACAATTGGCCCGGAAACGCGCCTCCTGCCCTAAGGCATAAGCGAAATCAATATCTCCGGTATCCTCAAAATGAGCCCATAATTCCTGGCCGGTGATCTCCAAGAGGATTTCCTTCAAAAAATCTCCGGTTAATTGCGACTGCGACGGAATTTCAGTCAATTCGCCTTGCAAACGCATTTTAGGTTTTTGGCCTTGTTCCAAATGGATATCCGACCCATTATGGCGCATCACATCTCTCAACAATACATCAATTTTAGCCACTGTTTTCTCCTATTGATTCCCATTCCGAAGAACCAGATGCCGACGCCATACTCAAATATTGTTTAAATTCAACCGGGTTGATCGCCCGTGAACAGGCCTCCTCCGTGCTGATTAAACCTTTTTTCACCAGTTCTTTGAGCGAATGATCAAAAAGGACCATGCCCGATGATCTGCCGGTTGTGATGATATTGCCGAGCTGATGCTGTTTGCCTTCCCGGATCATGTTGGCAACCGCTGAATTGACAATTAAAATCTCGTAAGCCACCTCCACGCCGGAATTATCGATCCGGGGAATCAACTGCTGGCAAATCACACCGCGCAGTGACTCAGAAATCATTTTACGAATGATCGCTTGTTCGTCTGCCGGGAAAGAATCAATCAAGCGAGAAATGGTTTGAGCCGCGTTGTCCGTATTCATCGTCCCTAAGACCAGATGGCCCGTCTCCGCAGCACTCACCGCCAATTGAATCGTGTCTAAATCCCGCAACTCGCTCACCACAATAATATCCGGGTCTTCTCTTAATGCGGCCCGCAGGGCATTGGCCTGAGAAAGGCTGTGCAGTTTCATCTCCCGTTGGGTGATCTGGCATTTTTTAGGTTCATAAACAATTTCAATCGGATCTTCCATGGTGATGATATGCGCGAATCGTGTCTGGTTAATCATCTCGACCAAAATCGCAAGCGTGCTTGTTTTCCCGCAACTGACCGGTCCCGTCACCAAAACCATCCCTTGGCTCCATTTGGTTAAATCACGGCAGGCCTTGGTCATCCCTGAATTTTCAAAAGTTGCGATCGTTTGCGGGATCAAACGAGCGGCAAAATCCCAGCCCAATCTCTGGTGCATCAGCGTCACCCGAAAACGTCCGGCACCTTCAATAATATAGACAAACTCCAAGTCCTTGCGTTTTTTAAATTCCGCCAACCGCTCCGCATCCAAAGCCTCTTCAATCATGGCCTGAATACGTTCGGCTGAAATTTTTTCCGGATTGGGAAAATAGAGCGTTCCAAATCGTCTAAACAAAATAGGATGATCGACACACAAGTGAACGTCCGAGACGTTTTCAAGACGTGCAAATACCAAGATTTCATTGAGAGAATTTTTAATCGATATTTTCGCCGGAGGGGTAACGGTCGCCTGACCTTTACCGGTTTTCCCGACAAAATTCCGCGGAAGCTGATCGTGCTTGGCCAATCCTGACACTTGGGCCAAGGCGGATTTCTGATCAAAATCTTTATTATTGTTGTCCTGGCTTTGAGTGATCATGCGTTCTCTTTCTCTAAAAATGTATGGAACTCCACGAGCATGCCCGTGGTCTCTTAGTTTGCCCTTCGGGACTTTTACATTGCGTCCCTCTTATGAAAGAACTCCATCCCGAGCCATGTTCCCACGGCCATGGTGGTGCAAGTCGAGGGATTGAATTTTTTCAAACCAAATCACGCCCAATTTAACGCAATATCAAATGAATGAACAATATTTTACTTTCATTAATCTTCTGGGACAAGACAAATGACAAATTTTTTCACCGGGAAGTATTCTTTCAATCCTGTTTGATCAGTCCTGCGCCTTCTGCCATGGAAGATCACGGCGCAATCTTTTTTCTGAAGGCCAATGAATATTTTTCGATCGTCACCGTTGTGAATGCCCCGAGTAAAATGGCGACCGAAATATACAAAAAAAATACAAGATATGAGTTACACGACGAGTTCAATGATTTAAACAAAGGAAGAATCGGATAATGCCACAAATAGATCCCGTATGAATTACGACCGATCCATTGCGCACTCTTATGTTCAGTAAACATTCTTAATGGCACAAATCCTTTATAAGCCGCAAGAAACAAAAAACCTGGAGCGAGAAAAGACATCAGATAAGGATCCCAATGATTCAAAAAACCCATCGAGGCAAAATAAACATAAATCGACAGCCCCAAGATAAAGCACATTGCAGATAAAAACCGCCAATGGCTAGTTTGATCTTTTGCATAATACGGTTCTAGAAATTTCAGAAGACAGCCAAACCATAGCGCATCCATCCTAAAAAGGGTGGTCTGAAACAAATCCGGCACGAAAAAAAACGACGGGAAGAAAATTTCTCTTAGAATCATCTGACGGAAGATCATCGTTGATCCGATGAGGAAAACCGCGATTCCGATCATAATGAAACGCCGGCGGCGGTCGTTTTTTTCTTTTAAGAACACCAGATATATCAATAGGGGATAAAACCAATAGAAATGTTCCTCGATACAAATCGACCACGTATGAGCAAACATAGGGATCATCCCGGTGTAATTCTGCAAAAAAAAGATATGCGTTATAGCCTGGTAAGGCATTACGATCTGGGTGGTGCATTGCTGTCTAAAAACATTAATTAACAGAAATCCCGCGACTAAAAGGCTCAAATACTGCGGGACAATTTTGAAAAAACGCCTGATGTAAAAACGTTTAACCCTGATCTCTTCGTTCCAGTCCTCGATAAGAACCCCGGTGATTAGAAAGCCACTAATGACAAAAAACATATCAACACCTAAGTGACCGATTTTGAAAATTGGATATAAAAGCACGGTTAATGGGGAATCTGGAAGAGTCAGTAATCCTGCGTGGGTTAAAAGAACTCCTGAGATTGCAATGGCCCGGAAACCATCAAGGAAAGGATAATAAGCCACCTCTTTGCGCTGATTCATTGGCTTAAGTTGGGGCAAAATCAAACCAAATCATTCTGGGTTAAAATTTTCGATCCCTCACTTTGAGAAATAACTCAAATAACATTTGAATCAATACAAGATGAATGCGAATAGCTGTGTTCGATCTATTTATCTTCAAATTTAAATCTTCCACTCCACTCATCGAAATCATCAATCTTGGCCAAGATCGGTGTGCGTGAATGCGGACATGGTTTGCCGGAGAGATGAGAGTGGAATTCTTGGGGAAATTTATCCACGATGCTTGAAATTAAAGCGGATTCTTCAGCGGGAAGAAAGCAGCGTGTTTGGTTGGTGACTTTACCGCATTCGACCAGAATATTATCAATGTCGTTTTGGGTTCCTTGTCCATCTTCGAGTTTACGCAGATATGAGGTAATGATCCGGCAACCCGAATTACACGGGATGCACTGGCCGCAAGATTCGGCGGTGAGAAAACCGGAAAAACGCAAAGCGACCTTCACCATACAGACACTTTCGTCATAAACAATAAATCCCGCCGAGCCAAGGCCGCTACCTACCCCGCGCAGAGATCCGAAATCCATCGGCGTGTCGAAATCTTTCGGCGTGATCGCCCGGTTGGCCACACCGGAAAAAACAGCTTTAAAAGGATGACCGTTCGCCGGGCCTCCACCCAGTTTTTCCAGCAGTGTTCTCAATGTCGTTCCCAGCGGCAGTTCATACATCCCGGGTCTCTTGACATCGCCGCAAAGCGTAAAGATCATTGTCCCCGGCGTATCAGCACTGCCTATGGATCGAAACGCGTCCGCTCCGCGTGAAAGAATGTTCGGCAGATGACTCATGGTTTCGACGTTATTGACTGAGGTCGGATTATGTTCGGTGGGTGTGAACCGGACCCCTTGCATGTACGGAGGAAGGATCCGCGGCATAGCACCGCGACCATCGATCACTTCCAGCAACGCCTTCTCTTCGCCGAAAAGATATTCATCCGGGCCGGGAATAATTTCGAGATAACCCGCCTCAAGGACATTAGCTCTTTCCATTTCGCAAAGAGCCTGCTGGATCCGTTGAAATTCCAAATGAAATTTTGCCTTTAACCCCAGGATGGCCTGCCTGGCCCCCACGGCGTGGGCCGCGATCAAAATCCCTTCGAGGAGTTGATAAGGATTTTTGCGGATCAGATAACGGTCCTTAAAAGTCCCCGGTTCTCCTTCCGAGCCGTTACAAACCACATATTTCGCCGGGCTGGGATCTTCGCTTAAGCCCTCCCATTTAATGGCCGTCGGGAATCCCGCGCCGCCTCGTCCGCGCAAGCCGGCTTTCTTGACCTCGGAGATAACCTCCTTGGGTCCCATCGAACGCGCTTTGGTCAATCCTTTCAAACCGCCGCGCGCTTTGTATTCTTCCAAGGATAAAATTGGTTTCAAATCCGGCGGAAGAAGAACACGTTTTTCTTCGGGGAAAGGGGATTGACTTCTCTCCGGTGGGATCATTTTGAAATTTTCTTGATTGGTCGTCATCAGGTTACAATACTTTCAAAAAAATCTTCGGGTTTAATATCCTGTCGAATCGAAATTTATTATATCATCAAATTTTTTTAAAATTATTGATGATTTACTAAAATTCCCAGCCACCGGCTCATCAACAAAGAAAGATCTCTTTGTTCATTCCATTTCAATCCTGCGCTTAACTTTTCTAAAATTTTAAGATATCCCGGCCAAACCCGGTCCAGCACCTGAGCACCTCGAGTCGTAATTTGGATGATATTGACGCGGCGGTCCCCCTTCTGGGCTAGACGCTGAATGAACCCTTCTTTTTCCAGTCTGTCCAAAAGCCTGGTCATGTTCGATGGGGTGACGATCAGCCACTTGCTGATATCAACCTGGCTGATCCCCTCTTTGCCGCCCTGATGTCGGATGGTCATGAGCACATTCAATTTGGCGGGAGTTAACCTAAAGTCTTTGAGATAAGTGGAAATTTCCGCATTTAAAACATTATAGGTCAGTGCCAGAAGATAAACATTCTCCTCATGATATTTCCCCTGTCCGGAGGTGATCCCGAAAGATTTTAAATAATCCATGGCCTATTTTTTGTCCGTGGATGCTTCTCCTTCGGTCGCTTTTTTAACGCTGCGGATCCGAAGGCTCTGCACATCCAAAATTCCGTCTTTATTCTGGACCGTCACATCAATCGCTAATGTATCCCCCGCGTCGCTATCCTTGAAATCAGCGGTGGAGATATAAAGGATCCCTAATCGGCGCACCTGTTCACTGAGTTTGATGAGATCCAAGTTTCTCATCTTGTTTTTGGCCTCATCAAACAGCTGCAGATGATCACTGAATTGCGTTTGCTGTTTAAAATAATCCTGCATGACATCCTGGATTTCTTTGTCGGAATATTCTTTTTTGGCATCGATATTCGGTTTTACGACGTTATTTTTGACCTCAGTGGTGATCCCGGTGATATTAAAATCCCTGGAGACCAACTCACCATTTTTTTCTTCGAGGCTCGCTTCAACCGTCACGATCTCTGCGCTTTTCATGTCCCGATATTCCCCGGGAACAATATAACCGGCTCCATCCTTTTGAACATCGTCTTTAATTTGAATCATCTTGAGGTTTCGCACCTTGTTGATCTTGGAATCATACAGATCCAGGGATCCGGTCAATTTGGTTTTTTCTTTCAGCTCTTTTTTAAAAGCATCAATGACATTCTGATTCTTCGAAGATTTCGCAGCCGCTTTAGCATCCTGAGCGTCAGCCGCTAAAAGAATCTGCGGGACGCCCGCTATTAAAATGCCCAAGAAAATGATTTTGCCCAATGTGTTCATAAATCCACTCCTTGACTTAAAAAATGATTATAAACGATAAAATTTACAATTTGACACGGGGAATATTTTAACCATAAATTTTTTAACAAACAAGATAAATAAAGTCTCCCGATATCACTCTCTTTTCCGGGACAAAATTTCTTTACCGCCCCCAATGCATGATCTGCGAATTGACAAAATGATTAGAGTTAATACATGGACAGGACCATTTCGAGTTTAATGTATATCGCAAGGAAACTCAATAATAAAAAATGCAGACAATATCTCTCATACATTCTCAGGAATCGCCGAAGGACGTTCCGATTGATTTTGCCGAACGGATCAAAGGATGATTTAAAGGAACAAGCCGCGGTCCTTGATCGACTTTGTCTAAGGGAACATTAACAAAATCATTCCCCTTCACTCCGATCATGAATCCAAATTCTTTTTTCACAATCAGATCGACCGCCCGGGTACCTAATTGGGTTGTCAGGACTCGGTCGAAAGAATTCGGAGAACCTCCGCGCTGCAAATGGCCCATGACCACGGCGCGGGCGTCGATGCCGGTCAATTTCTCGATTTGAGCAGCCAGAACAAAACTAATCCCGCCGAGCCTAACCGGGTCGGTGCTTTCCTTGACGATCTTGCGGACGACCATCTGACCGCCTTTAGGAATGGCCCCTTCGGCCACCACAACAATGCTGAACCGCTTTCCGCTTTGATTACGTTCTTTGACTTTCTGGACCGCCCAATTCATGCTATAAGGGATTTCCGGGATTAAAATAATATCCCCTCCGCCCGCAACGCCCGAATACAAAGCGATCCATCCGGCCCGGCGCCCCATGACCTCCATAATCATGACCCGATGGTGTGATTGAGCAGTTGTATGCAAACGATCAATCCCTTCCGTCACGATCTCAACCGCGGTACTAAAACCAAAGGTCATTTCCGTATGCCTAATATCATTATCAATGGTTTTAGGGATCCCCACCACCGGAACGCCATCCCGGGACAATTTATTGGCCGTACTTAATGTACCGTCCCCTCCAATACAAATCAAACAATCGATTTTCATTTTCTTGAGATTGGCAATGGCTGTTTTGGAGACATCCTGAAATTCAATCTCCTTGCCGCGTTTTACGGCTTGGCGATAAGGATTCGCCGTGTTGGATGTCCCTAAAATCGTCCCTCCTAAGGTCAAAATCCCCGAGACCTGGAGACCTTCTAGCTTATGAAATTTATTATAGATCAATCCTTCATAACCGTCCTCAACGCCGATCACCTCCATCCCGTGTTCGAAGATGGCTTTTTTCGTGACCGCCCGGATCACCGCGTTTAAACCGGGACAATCTCCTCCACTTGTAAGAACGGCAATACGTTTTTTACTCGGCATATCTCCTCCTGCTTATCAACGGATCAATGAAATGGCTCGATATGATTAAAGAGAGATTGTTATAAAGCCTTTTTGATCTGTTCTCTCAGTTTGCCCAAAAAAACATTTATTTTAGATTCTTTCCCCTGGGAACTCATCTCGGTCCCGGAGTTATCCCGTCTAGGGTTGGACCGCTCTTTAAGGAATTTAGACGAAATCAATTTTCCGCTTTTCTTATGCCACAAGATTTGTTTTGTTTTCTTGGCCATAAACCGTTATTGGGAATCGCGGTAGACTGTATCCATGGAAAACGCGGGCAGACACACCGCGATATATTCCGCCCCTGAATCATCGGGCGTACTGTACTGCACCCATTCTTCCGCAGGGACGATCACCGCTTGGCCTTCGTGAACATTTAATGTACCTGTTTTTGAAGCAACACGCAACAGACCTTTTAAAATAATTGTATACTCCGTGAAATCCGGTGTTTGGCCGGGTTCAGACCATCCGGACGGACTATTTTTCATTATAATCTGACATACCAATGAACTTTTGAGAAGAATTAAATTTTTTTTCATTTTATGCTGTCCTGAGTAAACCCACCCCGACCTGAAGGGCGTGGCTTTTTCGACTGTTTGAACGATTTCCTTTATGAACTTTTTCAAGGGGAAACATCCCCTTGAAATCCCCTTGTATCGGGCGATTCACTACCCCGTCATGAATGACGGGGTTAAGAAGTTTTAATTTAAAAGAACTTCTAGATGGGCATCGCGAAAAGCGCATGGAGATCCCAAAATAATCACGTAAACTTTTGACACATGGGTCCATAAAAAGAGCCATAACTATCGATTATAATCATGGCTCACGATATCTTACTTCTATCCACTCTAATATAACGTGAGTTCGACATAAGAATTTTAGCCTATTTTGACATAAGCTATTGAAAAATAGTGAATAAAGGCAATAAATGTTGCCTTATAAAGTAAAAATTCTGGTATCAAATTGCTGGTTCTTGGGTATTTTGAAATATAAGCAACATATCATCATCGCTCCTCATCGAGACAATTAAAATTTATGTCGAACTCACGTTAATATATTAGTTTGCTGGAAAAATTGAAATCAAAAATAGCTCCATATCTGAAAAGAACACTTAAGCCTTAAGTGTTCTTTTCCCTACAAAATACAGTGATTGTTAAAAAATTTGGACAAAAGTGGCCGAATCTTGAGCGATCCTTTTGGGCTATTTTAGCTTATCTCTTATTACATGGCATAGACTTGTGAACGAGTTAAAAAAATTGGTATACTTTTTGCTATCGTAAGTTATATTGAGCGTTTTTAGTCAATTTTTATACTTTTTACACTATATTTCATATGCCCCAAACCGACCAAAAGATACCCGATCGAGAAAAAATTTTTCTGACTTCAACACAAGCAGCTAAACTTTTAAATATCAGTTTAGCTACTTTTAAAAAATATATTGTGGTAGGAAAAGTCCGCACAATTCGTACTCCCGGTGGACATTACCGGATTAATAAAAAAGAGCTTTTGGATAATTTATACGCAACTTCGGAAAAAATATGAGAATTGGTGAAAGACTTATTAACTCTGGATTAATCACTCAAACCGCCTTGGACTCCGCGCTCCAAGAGCAGAAGATCTCTAACATCAAATTAGGGGAAATTATTTTACAACGTGGTCATATCCCCGCTGAAAAAATGGGACTGGCGCTAGCGGAACATTTTCACTTGTCATTTATTGAACTCAAAAAAAAATATAAGGAAATTAGTGCGGAAGTGATCGACATGATCCCCGTTGATATGGCCCGCCAATTTAAAATCATCCCGGTGGAAAAACACGAGCATACTCTCATTATTGCCACAGCCGACCCACTGAACCTTAAAGCGTTGGATATTGTGAGAATTAAAACCGGCTATAAAATCAAATACGTTTTGGCCCTAGAATCAAATATCAGTGAAGCCATTGAATATTGCTATCATAATTTAAGTCACATTGTTTCCTGCGTTGATAATTTTATTACGACCAATAAAGAAGTAAAAAACCTAACCAATGATAGCGACGAAAAACATTATGAAGCCAGTGACCAGCCGGTCATCCAATATGTGAAATCATTGATTGTTTATGCGGTCAACAACCGGGCTAGCGA
Source organism: Candidatus Omnitrophota bacterium (assembly GCA_023247705.1). GTDB lineage: Bacteria > Omnitrophota > Gorgyraeia > Zapsychrales > JAHFFX01 > JAHFFY01. The sequence continues at coordinate 27,400 of JAHFFY010000027.1, forward strand.
TATCATTCTCCAGCCTAAACAAGCCGGTGCTGATTTAAGATTACGGATAGATGGAATTTTGTATAAAATTGATTCCCCACCGAAAGTCATGCTCCCGGCGATTACCACACGAATTAAAATTCTTTCGGAGCTGGATATTGCGGAACGCCGTTTACCTCAGGATGGTCGATTCAAAATCAATATTGGTCAGAAGGAGATCGATATCCGCACGTCGGCATTTCCGACTATTTATGGAGAAAGCGTTGTTTTACGTATCTTAGACACGGCCCAACCAATGTTAGGAATGGAACAATTAGGCTTATCTGTCCATGATTTAGCAACCTTAAAAGATTTAGTCCGTCACAGCTATGGCCTGATTTTAGTCACTGGCCCAACGGGAAGCGGTAAAACGACTACTCTTTACACCGCGCTCAATGAAATAAAATCGAGTGAGCTCAATATAATTTCTCTAGAAGATCCCGTGGAATACCGATTGCCATTTATACAGCAATCACAGGTTAACGCACAAATCGGTTTTACCTTTGCTACGGGACTAAGATCTATTTTACGTCAATCGCCCAACGTTATCATGGTCGGCGAAATTCGTGATCAAGAAACAGCTGAAATCGCTATTAATGCCGCCTTAACCGGGCATCTTGTTCTTTCCACCCTT
>JAHFFY010000028.1 GCA_023247705.1 Candidatus Omnitrophota bacterium
GGTATTAATGGTTCTATGATTGCCCATTGCTCGTCTTTAAGATCCATAAGCTCACCTCCTAGAAATATTTTATCGGAGATGAACTTCGTTAAAAGTTATTTATGAGATAAATTCTAATAACATGCAACCCAAATTAATCCTTGCCTCGGCATCGCCGCAGCGTAAAAAACTTTTGAAACATCTCGGGCTGCGCTTTGTGATCGCTCCAAGCCGGGCGCAGGAAGTCCATAAGATCACGACCAACTGCGCGGATTTGGTGATGTTGAACGCCCGCCGGAAAGCCGAAGAGGTGGCCCGCCGGAATAAAGAGGGAGTGATCATCGGCGCGGACAGCCTCGTTTATCTCGGCAATCACCAGATCATGGGCAAACCGAAAAATTTGCAGCAGGCGAAAACGAACCTGAAAAAACTTTTTGCCAAGCCTTCCTGGGTCTACACCGGGGTGGCGGTGATCGATGCCGCGACTCAAAAGAAAATCGTCGACTACGAAAAAACCAAGGTTTTTATGAAACATTTGACCGATGAACAGATCGATCGTTATCATGCGCTCGTATCCCCGCTGGATAAAGCCGGCGGATTCGATATCGAGGGCAAGGGGAGTATTTTTATCCACCGGATCGAGGGATGTTATTTCAACGTGATCGGACTGCCTTTGTCCAAATTATCTTCGATGCTGAAACAATTCGGGGTGTCGGTTCTGATGATGTTCATGATGATTGGGGGCAGCGGCTGCGCGAGTGAATTTAATCTCGCGACCCAACAGCAGGAGACGCTGATTTACGGGACGGACAAGGAGGTCTCCATCGGCAACGCCCTCGCCCGTCAGTTTGATAAAAATTATGAGATCAATACCGATGTGGACATCAATGAGCGGGTTGAGAAAATTCTGGACCGGATCGTGGCAGTCTGTGACCGCAAAGAGTTGGTTTACTCAATCAAAGTGATTAACGATGATGTCCTTAATGCCGTGAGCCTGCCCGGCGGGTATATTTATATCAATAAAGGATTGATCGACGCGGTGAAAACCGACGATCAGCTCGCCAGTGTCATCGGGCATGAAGTCGGGCATATCACGGCTAAACACGCGATCAAAAAATTGCAGGCGATGTACGGTTACACGCTCTTACAGCTCGGCGCGATCGGCGGTGCGCGCAGCGGTCAACTGGCCCAGGGATTAGAGGCGGCATTTTTAACGTTATTCACGGAGTTTTCTCAGGACGACGAACTTCTGGCGGACAAGCTTGGAATCAAATACGCTAAAAAGGCCGGTTATGATCCCCAAGGGATGACGGAAATGCTGGCGATCCTCAAAGCCAAGCAGGACAAAGAACCCGCGCGGCCCTACAGCTATTGGCGCACCCACCCCTATATCCCACAGCGGATCGCGTCCGCCAACCAGGCCATTTCCGGCCAGATTGAATTCCGGGATTATCTGAATCTTACCGGAGAAAATAATGGTCTTTAGCCGACGAGAATTTGGTCATATCTTTTCGGCCTTGGTGTTAACTGTCCTTATCTTTTCCGGCTGCCCATTGCGCGAAGCGTTTCGCGCGGACAATCAGGTATGCTTTGAAAAAACATGTTTTCATGTCGAGGTTGTGCATCAAAAAGAAGAGCTGGAGCGCGGACTGAAGTTCCGGGAACGTCTGCCCCCTGATTCCGGAATGTTTTTTATTTTTTCCTCAACGCAGGTCTATCCGTTCTGGATGAAGGACACCAAAATTCCGCTGGATATGATCTGGATCGATTATAAACATGAGGTTGTTTATATCCAGAAAAACGCGTTGCCTTGCCGAGAGGACCCTTGTGTGGTCTATACTCCGGATGTGGAAGCGATGTATGTGCTGGAGGTCAACAGCGGTATCAGTGACCAATTCCAAATCGGATTAGGCCAAACGGCTTTATTGAAGCTGAATGTCGATTTTGAGCAAAACAAAAGAAATTGAATTTATTCTGAAAAGAAAAGACATCAGATGTTAAAATACTCTCGATTTTCGTATGGAAATCAAAAGAAAGATCATTGGTGAAATGACATGAAAGATATCCTGCAATTATTTGACCTCTATTATTACTCCATCAATCCTTATTCGTTCGTGCCGCTCATGGTCGCTTGTGTGGCCATCCTTATTTTTTATTTTCTGTTTTGTTTAGACAAATATTCTGATTTAAACCGTTCTTTGGGTACGGTCGCTTTAAGTTGCGCAATCTGGCTGACGGGAATCAGTTTGATGCTGAATGCCTCTTTGTATCGCGTGGCGTTTTTTTGGTCGCATATCATGTATTTGGGAATCGTTTTGACTCCGGTCACGTTATTTCATCTGTCCTCGGTCATCGCCCAGCGGCAGACCCGGCAAAGGATCGTCGTTATTATTCTCTTCGGACTGGCCTTGTTGACGTTTCTGGGAGAGACCTATTTCTTTCAAGGCATGCAGATGCTGTCCTTCGGCCCATATCCCTTGGTCGGCAGTTTGGGGGGACAAAGTTTTATCGACCGGGGGGGCGGGATTTTTTATTTCATCGTGCTGTGTTATCTTTTAAGTTTTATTAATTTCATTTCCACATTGCTGAAAAGTCCTGATCCGGCTGCGAAATCCAAGATCCGTTTTTTTATGGCGGCGTTTCTGGCGTTTCTTTTAAGTTATTCTGATCTGCTGATCAGTTATGTATCGGTGAACAACATTATTTTTGATGCGCTGGCGATGACGTCCATTGTCATTTTAGGTTTTATGATCGGGACGTTGTTTTTTGTCTTCCGTCAGGAAATCCTGGCCGCCAAAGAGCATGCGGTCAAATTGCAGTCCGAACTTGAAAAGAAAACTTTGGAAATCTCTAATATCGTCGGCGAACTTCGCGCGACTCAATTAAAACTTCTGGAAACGGGGAAGGTCTCAGCGGTGGCTAGTTTGAGCGCGGGGATTTTGCATCAGATCAGCCAGCCGATCACGGCGATCCATGGATTTGTGAAGTTCATCAAAAAAGAGATGAAACCCGAAGAAACGTTTTACCGACCGATTTGCCTCATGGAAGAGCAGTCGCAGTATTTAAAAGAGATGCTAGAGGACCTGATGGAATTGATCCGGCATCGCGAGATCAAGAAAGAGAGCATCAACGTGAATTCCTGCATCAACCGCGCGATGAACCTTTTGACCGATGAACTGAGGATCCGCCGGGTCAACTGGGATTTGTTTCTAGATAACAAGCTTCCGATGGTCCACGCAGACAGCGTGCACCTGCAGCAGGTCTTTATGAATGTGGTGATCAATGCGATTCAAGCGCTCAGCACTTTGCCCAGAGGATCCAACCGTTATTTGAAAATCACATCCGAATTCAATCCATACAAAAATCAGGTGATTTTGTCTTTTCAGGACACCGGTCCCGGATTACCACCCGAAGACCAGAAGCAGGTCTTTGAACCGTTCTTTTCCACCAAGACCAAAGGGGCGGGGATCGGGCTGGCGCTGTGCAAAGACCTGATCGCCGAACACCGGGGAACGATCGAAGTCGTCAGCACGCTGGGAGAAGGGGCCAATTTCATTATCAAACTGCCCAGTGCCGCCGCCGTCGACCCGGCAAATTTGGGAGTGCAAAAAATTTGATTTTGGTGTATACTCTTTTAGACGAAAAGAAGGAGTAAAATGAACATGCAAAAGATTAGAGTCTTAGTGGTCGATGACAAAAAGGTCATCGGAGATTTGTTTGATTTCACTTTAGGGTATGAAGGATATGATATCACGGTCGTGGACAATGCTGTTTCCGCCTTGGAGATGATCAAGAAGAAGAGCTTTGATGTCGCTTTTCTCGATATCGTCATGCCGGAAAAAGACGGTGTGGCGGCCTTGCAGGAAATCCGGACCATTTCCCCCCAGCTGCCGATTGTCATGATGAGCGGATATTCCGTCGAAGAAAAACGTTCCCAGGCCCGCGAACTGGGGGCCATCACCTGCCTTAAAAAACCGTTTGAAATTGAAGACGTCAAACGGGTCATTAATCTTGCGATAGGAAAAGAAGTCTAATCAATTTTGAGTAAAGGAAATACGACGAAACGGGCCTTTTTTATTTTCTCTTGGTCTGCACTGAGGAAAATAGAAAAGGCCCGTCGATCGTTTTAGACCTTCGACATCGTTCTTCTAACGTTTAACCTGATTTTTTCTTGGATAATTATTTTTTGGGCCGATAGATATGCGTCGCCTGCCCGAAATAACTTTCCGCGCCTTCCATTAATGTTTCGGTCAGGGTAGGGTGAGGGTGGATCGTCAATTTCATGTCGCTGGCGAGCGACCCCATTTCAACCGCCAGAACACCTTCGGCGATCAATTCTCCGGCACCGACACCGACAATCGCGACCCCCAAAATCCGTTCCGTGTTTGGATCAATAATGAGTTTGGTCAGTCCATCCGTGCGATCCAATGTGATCGCGCGCCCCGAGGCAGCCCAGGGGAATTTAACCACTTTGATGGTGCGGTTTTGTTGGGCAGCTTCCGTCTCGGTCAATCCGCACCAAGCGATCTCTGGGTCGGTGAAAACAACCGCGGGAATAGCATGGGGCTCGAATGCGACTTTGTGTCCGGCGATCGCTTCCACTGCCACACGGCCTTCATGCGAGGCTTTATGCGCCAGCATCGGTTCCCCGGCAATGTCACCGATGGCGTAGATCGCGGGATCGGACGTCTGTCGCTGGGCGTTGATCTTCACGAATCCGCGCTGGTCGACTTCGACTTTGGTGTTCTCGAGGCCGATTCCTTTGGAATTTGGCCGTCGGCCAATGGCAACCAACACGTTATTAAATTCTTTTTTTGATTCTTTTTGCTCTCCGTCCTGAAAGGTGACGGTGATTCCGTTGGCTGTTTCTTCCATTTTGACGACCTTGGTGTTCAGCATGATCGCATTAAAAATTATTTTGAGCCGTTTGGAAAGGACGTCAGCCAAATCGCGGTCCGCCCCGGGTAAAAGGCCGGAGGTCATTTCAACGACCGAAACCTTCGAACCCAATTCCGCGTACACGGTTCCCAATTCCAGTCCGATATAGCCGCCCCCCACCACCAAAAGTGTTTGGGGAACATCTTTTAAATCCAGCGCCGAGGTGGAATCCAGAATTTTCGCTGAGGCCGGGAGATTGGGGAGCGCGATCGGATGGGAGCCGGTTGAGAGAATGCAATTTTTGAAAGACAAAGTCTCTTCGGATCCATCCGTTTTTTTGACTTTCAGTGTCTGGGAATTAACAAACGTTGCTGTTCCCTGGATGGGTTTGACCTTGCGTTGTTTGACGAGTTGTCCCAGTCCTCCGGTTAATTGGGAAACAACATTTTGTTTCCACCTACGGACTTTATCTAAATCGATTTTGGGGGAAACAAATTCAACACCGAAATTTTTCGCGGCTTTCGCTTCCGAGATGACCTTGGCCACATGCAACAGGGCCTTGGAGGGAATGCATCCGCGGTAAAGGCAAACACCCCCGGGATTCGCTTCCGGATCAATTAACGTGACGTCGATGCCGAGATCCGCAGCCAAGAAAGCGGCCGCATACCCGCCGGGTCCGGCACCTATTACGACTAAATTCGATGTTGATATCATTTTGAGCTCCACCTTATTTAAATTTACGTTAGACGTAAGACGTAACGTCTCACGTCTTGTCCCTCGTAAAATATCGTTTCAATTACCCCCCAAGGTCCATCAAAAACGGTTGCTGAATCGCGTCGCAAACCCAGCGCAAAAATCGCGCGCCGTCCGCGCCGTCGATCAAACGATGATCATAAGAAAGGGAAAGGGGAAGCATGAAACGGGGAACAAAATCGTCGTTTTGATAAACCGGTTCGAAATTCGCCCTTGAGACACCCAGGATCGCCACATCCGGCGCATTTACAATCGGTGTAAAGAATGTTCCGCCGATACCGCCTAGATTGGTTAAGGTAAATCCGGCACCCTGCATTTCATCCAGGGTTGTTTTTTTGTGACGGGCGCGTTCGGCCATTTCGTTGAGTTCCTTGGCGATCTCAAGGATACTTTTCTTATCGATATCTTTGATGACGGGCACGAGTAGTCCGCGATCTGTATCAACGGCAACCCCGACATGATAATATTTTTTGTAAATGACCTCGCTTTTATCCATATCGATGCTGGCATTAAATTGAGGAAAGACTTTTAAAGCCGAGGCGATCACTTTTAACAGAAAAGGCGTGATGGTCAGTTTGCCGATGGTGGATTCGGTTTTTTTGCTGAATCGTTTCCGGAGCTGTTCGAGTTCGGTGATATCCGCTTTATCGAACTGCGTGACATGCGGGATCGTGACCCAGGCTGAGCTTAAATGTTCGGCGGTTTTTTTGCGGACCATGTTCATCGGCTTGCGCTCAATCTGTCCCCATTTGCTGAAATCGGCAAGAGGCGCGTGCGCGATCGCTAGTCCCGCAGTCCCGGCGCGTCCTTTATTAATTTGTTTGGCGTAGGCCTTGACGTCTTCCTGAGAGATCCGTCCGCCGGGCCCGCTGCCGGGCACCTGACTAACATCGATCCCAATTTCCCGTGCGAAACGGCGGACCGAAGGCGCCGCTGGGATTTCTTTGCTGGACGCGATGGCTGAAGAGATCGTGGACGGTTTGCTGGCGGCTTTAGATGGTTCTATGTTCGCTGGCGCTTTGTCTGCTTTTACAATGTCTGGCGTTGCTGGTTTGGGCGGCTCAACAGGTGTTTTCGTCGATATAGCCGCTGCGGCATCTGAGCTGTCGATTTTTAAAATAATCTGTCCGACTTTGACTTCCGTGCCGGACTTGATCAAAATTTCTTTTACAATCCCGTTGACGGTCGAAGGGACTTCCAGGACCGCTTTGTCGGTTTCGATTTCCAAAACGGGCTGGTCTTTTTTGATGGTGTCACCGACCTTGACCATGATCTTCGAGGCGACGCCGGATTTTATATTTTCTCCGAGGAGAGGGAGTTTGAAGTCGGTTAGCATTCGTTGTCCTTTCTAAAACAAAAACAAAGCTTCCTGGTCCCCAGTGCCCCAGTCCCCAGCTTCCCAGTTTTAAATTATCTTCTCTAATATCACATTCTTTGGAATTTGGGGGAATTTATATGCTTTGATAAAACTTCCAAAGAAGATTGCCAACTTCTTGTCGCAATCCTTGTAATTCTTTATGTTTATCGACAGATAAATAGTTTAAATCAAATGAAAAATCCAAAAGGTATTCCGTTTCTGCTAACGAGCCGATGGCGATTGAAAGAAATTGTTTTAATTCTTTTGTCCCTTTTCTAGCGTAGCCTTCTACAATGTTTGTTGGAATAGAGAGAGCGGCCCTTCTCAGTTGTGAAACTAAACCGTAAATTTCTACGGCTGGAAATTGGCTTGTCCCCTTGTAAATTAATTTTGCTAACTGATCAGCTTTTTGCCAAACAATCAATTTTTTATATCCAGCTTCTCCCATATTAAAATTTCTTTCTGGGAAGCTGGGGCACTGGGGCACCCACTTGTTTATTTTAAAACTACGAAACCATCGGATTCAACTTCTCCGGATTGATCTGCAAATCTTTCATGATTTTTTCTACGACATCGGATTTAATTTTACCGTCCTTAAATAAACCGACTAAGGTCGCGAAGGCAATGTGGCGACTGTCCACTTCAAAGAAATCCCGCAGTGCTTTCCGGCTGTCCGAGCGACCGAACCCGTCCGTTCCAAGCGAAATAAACGGAGCAGGCATCCATTGCCGGATGCCATCGGGGAGCGCTTTTAAATTATCGGAAGCGGCGACGAATACGCCGGTTTCATTTTTCATGCATTCCGCGATATAGGAGACTTTGGGTTTTTCTTTGGGGTGAAGTAAATTCCATCGTTCCGCCTGTAAACCATCGCGGCGGAGTTCATTATAACTGGTGGCGCTCCAGACATCGGTGGCGACCGCATATTTTTCTTCCAGAATTTTTTGCGCTTCCAGAACTTGATTCATAATCGCTCCGCTGCCCAATAGATGAGCGCGGAGGGTCGAATTTTTTTTGTCCGAAGCGCGAAAACGGTAAAGCCCTTTGAGAATTCCGTCTTTGACACCTTCCGGCATCGGAGGCATTATGTACTCTTCATTCCCAATACTCAAGTAATAAAAAACATTTTCCTGTTGTTCATACATCCGGTCAATTCCGTGACGAATAATAACGGCTAGTTCATAAGCGAACGCTGGATCGTAAGCGCAGCAGGTCGGCACCGAAGAAAGAAGCAGATGGCTATGACCGTCCTGATGCTGCAATCCTTCGCCGTTTAAGGTCGTCCGGCCGGAGGTCGCCCCCACCAAAAATCCCCGGCAACGCATGTCCGCGGCGGCCCAAATCAAATCACCGACGCGTTGCGGTCCGAACATCGAATAATAGGTATAAAAAGGAACCGTGTTGATCCCGAAAGTCGAATAAGCGGTCCCAGCGGCGATGAATGAAGAGATCGCCCCGGCTTCGTTGATGCCTTCTTCCAAAATTTGGCCGTCCGTCGCTTCTTTATAATAAGCGAGGCTTTGTTTATCGACCGGTTCATAGATCTGTCCGATATGGGAATAAATCCCGCATTGACGGAACAATCCGTCCATACCAAATGTTCTGGCCTCATCCGGAATGATCGGAACGACGAGTTTGCCCAGATGCTGGTCTTTTAAAAGTTGAGAGAGGACTTTCACATAAGCCATCGTCGTTGAAACGCTCCGGTCACCGGTGCCTTTGAAAAATTCAGCAAACGATTCCTCGGTGGGGGTCGAAAGCGGTGTACTTTTTTCAAACCGTTTCGGCAGATAACCGCCCAGTTTCTCGCGTCGTTCGCGCAGGTAAATCATTTCCGGAGAATCTTCTTGCGGGCGATAAAAAGGGGCCTTGGTGACTTCGCTGTCCGAAATCGGGATATTGAAACGGGTGCGGAATTCCTTGAGTTCGTCTTCGTTGAGCTTTTTTTGCTGATGCGTGATGTTTTTTCCTTCGCCGCTTTCCCCGAGTCCGTAGCCTTTGATCGTCTTGGCGATGATGACGGTTGGTGCGCCTTTAAAATCAGACGCGGCTTTATAAGCGGCGTAAACTTTTTCCGGGTCATGCCCGCCGCGTTTCATTTTTTGCAATTGTTCATCCGAAAGGTGTTTGACCATCTCCAGCAGTTTGGGATTCGAACCAAAAAAGTCGTTGCGGATGTATTCGCCGGTTTCAACCGAATACTTCTGGTATTGGCCGTCCACGACCTCGCCCATCCGTTTGGCCAAGAGGCCTTCGGTGTCTTTCTCTAATAAGTCGTCCCATTCGCTGCCCCAGATGACCTTGAGAACATTCCATTGCGCACCGCGGAAGATCGCTTCCAGTTCCTGGATGATCTTACCGTTGCCGCGCACCGGACCGTCCAGACGCTGAAGATTGCAGTTGATGACAAAGATCAGGTTGTCCAATTTTTCCCGGGAGGCCATGGTGATCGCCCCCAATGATTCCGGTTCGTCACATTCGCCGTCTCCCATAAAAACCCAGATCTTGGAATCGTCTTTGGTTTTTAGTCCCCGGTCTTCCAGATAACGGATAAAACGGGCGTGATAAATACTCATGATCGGGCCCAATCCCATGGAGACAGTCGGGAATTGCCAGAAATTCGGCATGAGCCATGGATGCGGATAAGAAGAGAGTCCACCGCCTGGCTGCAGTTCCCGGCGGAAATTATCCATGTTTTTCTCCGATAAACGTCCTTCGACAAAGGCACGGGCGTAAACACCAGGAGAAGCGTGCCCTTGAAAGTAAACAAAATCTCCGCAAAAGTTATCCGTCCTGGCGCGAAAGAAGTGATTGAATCCGATTTCAAATAAAGTCGCCGCGGAGGCATAGGTGGAGATGTGTCCGCCGATCCCGGCTTCGGCGCGGTTCCCGCGAACCACCATGGCCATGGCGTTCCAGCGGATGATGCTTTTAATGCGACGTTCGATATCGCGGTTCCCGGGGAAGGTCGGTTGTTTGCTGGGATGAAGGGTATTGACATAAGGGGTATTGACCGTAAAAGGGAGGGTTACCCCTGCTTCCTGGGCCCGGATTTGGAGTTGATGCAGGATTTTTTGCGCCTGCTCAACCGATCCATGCTTGAGAACATAGTCGAGAGAGCTTAACCACTCTTGGATTTCTATTTCTTCGACATCCGATACATTTTTAGGCTCAGGATCACTCATGGTTTGATATTCCTCTTAACTTTATTGGAAGTAATAATTTAATTTTTTAGGGTTAAGAATGAAAAAATATTGTATTATGGAAAAGATGGTTAAGCAAGAATAATTTGAATTCTGTCACACATGAAAATATTTTCAAAGTCTTGGTTATCCTCTCATGGGGTTGCGGTCGTCCTGATCGCTCTTTTTACCTTGTTAATTTACGCCAACTCTTTAGAGAACCGCTTTGTCTGGGATGACTATCTGGTGATCGCGGATAATGACTTTGTCAAATCCCCGCAAAATCTTCCTCTGTTATTCAGCCCGAAATATCTGACGTCTCCTTCCCGGATCGATGATTTGAGTGTTTCGGCCATTGGATCGGGAGAGGCGAGTTACCGGCCGGTGGTGACGTTCACTTATTTTCTGGATTATCAGTTCTGGAAGCTCAATCCTTTCGGTTACCATCGGGCGAACGTCGGCTGGCATCTCCTGAACGGTTTTCTTTTATATTTCCTGGCTCATTATATCACGACCGATCCCAAAACAGCCCTGCTGACGGCTTTGCTCTTTGTGACGCATCCGGTCCATTCCGAGGTGGTGAATGTCGTTTCGTTGCGGGAGGACCTCCTGGCGCTGTTCTTCATGGCTTTAGCGTTCCTTCTCTATATAAAGAGGCATCAATACAAGGCGGGTGGGATCAAGTGGGTTTTCTTTTTAGGCATCTGTTTGTTTTATCTTCTGGCCTTGTTTTCAAAGGAATCGGCGATCACATTGATCGGGGGGATCTTTGTGTATGATTATCTTTTTATTTATGGAAAAAATTTGCGGGATATTTTTGTCCATCGGAAGCGGTTTTATGCTGTCTTGCTTGCGATCAGCTTTTTTTATCTGTGGGTCTGGAGCGGTCCGATGGCCAGGCCGGCAGATTTTGTTGCGGCGTATCCGTCTGGGCACTGGTGGGGGAATGTTTTGGTCATGGCCAAGATTTTGATCACGGATTTGGTCTGGCTGGTGTTCCCGCTCGCCGCTCATGTCGTTATTCCCACCGATACCGCCTGGGCGGCCGAGGCTTTAAAGACGCCGATATATTGTCTGCTGTTGATTGCCCTGATCGGTTTTTTTTGCTTGGCGATCAAACGACGTCAAATGTCCCGCGCGGCCTTGTTCGCCGTCGGTTGGTTTGTTTTAACTTTGCTGCCGGTTTTGAATGTCTTGCCTTTGCAAAATATTATCGCGGCCCGGTATCTTTATGTTCCGTCTTTTGGTTTTTGTCTTCTAATCGCTATGGGTCTAAGAAGGATTGAGGAACTAAGAATCGCAGCGACACCGAACGTCCCGCAGGGAAGAGGCCGGGATCTGATTTTTATTCTTCTCATTTTCTTTTCGGTTGTGACGATCGTTAGAAATTACACCTGGGAAAATGAATTAACCTTTCGCCTTCAGCTCCAACGCGATTATCCCAGCGATCCGGCCGTCTATAAAACATTAGGCGCGGCGTTGATGCGGATGGGCCTGGACAACCGGGCGATTGAGGCGTTTCGCAAGGCGATCCAGCTGGATCCCAATGACGCGATTTATTATAACGATCTGGGCATCGCTTATAGCCGTCAAGGGAAGATGGCGGAGGCTACTGAACAATTCCAGAAGGCGGTTGAACGTGATGCGAGCTTGAAGCAAAGCTGGAACAACCTCTGCAATGTTCTCGCCGTGCAGAAACAGTGGCCGAAGACGATCGCGTGTTTTTCAAGGTTAATCGAACATCACCCAGGTTTTGTCGAGGCTTATTTTAATTTGGGGATCGCGTATGTCAAAATGGGCAATCGGGAAAAAGCGGAAGAATGTTTTAAGAACGCATTAATGATCGATCCTGATTATCAGCCGGCCACCCATAGCCTTCAGCAAATTAAAACGGGCCAATTGTAAAACCCTCCGGAAAGGAAAAGTTCAATTAACCGTCCTGCATCAATTCCATTCTGGCCTTTTTTTTAATTCCGAGTCTTCAGGAAAAAATTTATGTCGAGCGGATGGTCGAACTTTTGGATACGCCGCGGTATGACCATCTGCATGTGATCAGGCGAATGGATGGGGAGTTCTTCAGGCGCTACGATGAATGGGGAACGTTATCGATGGATTATTATAACAATGTTTTTTTCCTGATGACGTGGTTAAAACACGATGGCAAAATCCGGCATCTATGGCCGTATATTTCCTCCCGTCAGGGCAAAGAAGGGCCGGTTGATTATTTCGGGATGCAGGGCGTTGTGGAATCTGATCCTCCGGACGGCGAAATGTTTTTGGAAAAAGGTTCGCGCCGCTACGCTTTTTTGTTTAAAGATTATATGCGTCAACCGTATCTCAGGTTTTATCCTTACGAGGGCGACACGTATGCATTTTTCCGTTTTGTCCCGCGCGCGTTGCGTGGCGGGGCGATCGTGGTGGTTGGGGAGGACTTATCCAGCTTTTAATATATTTTTTGCCCCAGGATTTTCCGTCCAGGCAATCGATAAACGCGAGGCACGCCACGCACCTCGCTGCAGACAATATCATCTATTCCTTCCAGACATATCATTGCGTTGTCTCGGTCCGATCATTCATGACGGGATTTTCGGTGGTCATGGATGGGTATTCCCCGGTTCCTGTTGAAGGTGCATTGGCATCACTGGGGGGAATCGTTGGTTGTTGGTCTGGGGTGATGGGTTGATTGGACTCGGCACTTGGTGAAGGCTCTGTTGTTGCGGGGGGAGCCATGGGGGCGGGGTTGTCAGCTGGAGGAGTGGAAACCGCGGCGCTCTCCTCGCTGGATGACGTTGCATCGGGTGTGGTCTCTTGCTGTGTTGTCTGCTTTTCTACGGCCTCGGTAGCTCCCGGAGAACCGGAGCACCCGGGTAAGGTTTGGAAAATCAAAAAGACACTCGCGAACAACAATAACATGAACGGAACACGGCCCATTTTGTTTGAATCTGACATTTTAAATCCTCCTTTTTGGGTTCCTGGAACGGAATGATGGATCACATCATCCGTTGTTTTTTCTCGCTGAGATTCACTTTAGTGCGTGTTAGATTAAAGGAAGATTAATTAAAAATTAATTTTGGGTGTTTGTAGAATTCTCGAGATGGATGGCAAAAGAAAATTTTTTGAGGGAAGTCGAACGACATGCCGCCCCGCTTTCTCTAATAAGGGTATTGTGGAAAGCGGGGCGGCACCAATCTTTTCTTGAGTAACTTTTGGTTGGTTTGAGGTAGATTGGTGCCGAAGGTGGGAGTCGAACCCACAAGCCTTGCGGCACAGGCTTCTGAGACCTGCGCGTATGCCAATTCCGCCACTTCGGCTCTACTTCGCTCAAATGTTTCGCCCTAAATATGGTTCAGGGCTTCACGTTTGAGCTTCGTAGAGCCTGCTCTACGTAGTTTAAACGTGAAGCGCAGCGAAACATTTAAACGGAGTATAGAGTATACCGACAAAAAAAAATCGTGTCAACATTCAAATTGCCCTTGTTAGTGAATATGTTATAATGTCGCCATTATGATTCCTTTATCATTTCAGACGACCTTTTCCGCCACGAGTCAGATCCTTTTGATGGGTGGTTGCGGGTATTTTTTGATGAGACAAAAAATTATCCAGGAAGAAGGCCTGCAGATGTTCAGCGGGCTGGTCGTGAATTTTTTTCTGCCGTGTTTTATCCTGAATCAGTTCCTGAAGAATTTTGATTTCGCGTTGTATCCGCACTGGTGGATTTTTCCTTTGATCAGTTTCGGGGTGACGTTAAGCGGGTTCGCGGTGGGGCAGGCGATGATCCATTTTTTCAGCGAGATCACGTTTAAAAAAGAGTTTGTGTCTTTGGTCAGCTTTCAAAATTCCGGATATCTGCCGTTGATCCTTGTGACGACCATTTTTCCGGCGCAGCAGGCCCAGACCTTGTATGTTTATATCTGTTTGTTTTTGATCGGATTCGATCTGGTGCTCTGGTCGTTGGGTGTGTGGTCTTTGACCAGCCGGAAAGCCAAACGGTTCGAATTGAAAAATATTATCCACTCGCCGGTCGTGACGATTTTTATCGCGTTGGCGCTGGTGTCGCTGGGCGTTCAGAAATGGATCCCGGATTTGGTTTTAAAACCTCTGAAACTGTTCGGCGATTGCACGCTGCCTTTGTCCATGCTGGTGGTGGGCGGAAACCTCGCCGGATTAAAATTTTCCCAGATGGACTTCCGGGAAATCGGGTTTTTCCTGATGGCGAAATTGGTCATCCTTCCTTTATTTGCGTTGATCTTGGTGACGGCCCTGCATCTGGATCCGCTGATCGGATTTTTGATCGTCTTAGAGGCCGCGGTGCCCAGCGCTGTTTCGCTGTCAGTCATCGCCAAACATTATAAGATCGAGGAGCGGTTTATCAACCAGGGGTTGGTCATCAGTCATCTGGCCAGCATCATCACGATTCCGATCTTCTTGATGCTCTATGCGAACAAAGGATAGTTAAGCTATGGAATCCAAGACCGTCGCGACCAACAAAAAAGCCTTTCGTGATTTTTTTCTCCTGGAGCGATGGGAATGCGGGATGCTTCTGCAGGGATGTGAGGTCAAGTCGCTGCGGCTGGGCGAGGTGAGTTTCACCGACAGCTTTGCGCGGGTGGAAAAGAATGAAATTTTTCTTTATAACCTCCACATCAACCCCTATGCCCAGGCGAGTTATCTGAACCCCGAACCCGCCCGGGTGCGTAAACTCCTTTTGCACAAAAAAGAAATCGCCAAGGTCGTTTCCCTGGTCACCCAAAAAGGCCTGACGTTGATCCCCACCAAAATTTATTTCAACAAACGCGGCTTCGCCAAAGTCGAAATCGCGCTGGGCAAGGGGAAGAAACTTTACGATAAGAGGGAAGACATCAAACGCCGCGACATCGACCGGGAAATCAAACGTAGCGCGCGGGGGAAAAGCGATCGATAGGGCAAGAAAGGACAATAGCTATGTTTTACAAAGAAGTCTTTAACGCGCTGAACAAGATCGGGGTCAAATATGTTGTGGTGGGAGGAACAGCTGTTGTTTTGCATGGATACCGGCGTTTTACCGATGATTTGGATTTGATGGTTTTATTGGAAGAAGAAAATTTGGGAAAAATGTTTGACGCTTTAAAATCGATAGGATATATTCCGAAGGTACCGGTTCTCAAGGAACAGTTCATCGACCAAAAGCAAAGAGCAAAATGGAAGAAAGAGAAGGGGATGATTGTTTTTTCTTTCGTTGAAAGTAAGCCGCCTTTTAAGCTTATCGATATGTTTGTGGATGAACCGATTCGATTTGAAACTGTTTATCAAGAACGGGTTCGGGCCCAGATAGAAGGTATTCCTGTCCCGATCATCTCGATCAATCATTTGAAAAAGTTGAAACAAATCGCCGGACGGGATATTGATTTGATCGATATTATTCAGTTGGACGCCATCAAAAAACAGAGAAAGAAATGAAAACCTCCTTGTTAAAAAATAAAAAGAAATTAAATATCCCTGTGCATGAACATCTCGCGTTTGTCGTGAAGCGTACCACCTACGCCCAGCGTCTGCAATGGCTGGAAGAAGCCAATGAATTCGTCCGGTCATTGCAAAAGAAGAAAATCCTCAAGAAGAAGCGATAGCCATCGAGCGATATAAAATTTGCAAAATCACGGACGATTGAATATAATTGAAACACCTTCTCATCGATTTGACCCCGCGAATTTTAGAGTAATGTTTTAGTATGATGTTCTTTCCTATAGAGGGGGTGACTGGTTTCGACTTTGCTTCGCTCCGCTATTTTCATGTTTGCCCGCCCCAGCTATTGCAACTTGCGGGCCGGGGAGCTTCGCAGAGTCTTCGATGAATAAGCGAAGCAGCCCTTCGAAGTCAAACACGTTAAGTATTTGGCGAAGAAGGGTGAGTTTGATTTGTCCTATAGAAATTTTATATGGGGGTGACTGGTCTCGACTTGAGTTTGACAGTGTATAGCTGGCATGCCGAGGAAGCTTGGTTGGCCTCGTTAATCATCCAGGCAAAAATCAAACGCAAACAAATCAGCGTTAATGGTCAGCGAAGCTGAATTGGCATTTGCTTCTTCGGAAGCTCCTGCCGAATCGGCATTAGCTGTCCCAGCCCGCGGTTAATTAACTGCGGCCCTTTTGCAGGTAGCGCCTGCGGATTTGCAAAAGGACACCAGCAGGCTGGTTTCGCCGGTCGCTTTTGCCGGCGGAATAAGACCTTTAAAAGCTAGTCTTGCTTGATCCTGTTTGCCGGAGTGATCAGGACGAATCTTCAAAAGACAAACTAAGCATGTAGTCATCTATACGTTGTAACCCAAGGACCGGGGTTCAATTCCCCGCACCTCCACTCTACTTCGCCCCAAAACTTCGCTTCGCTGCGTGTTGGGGCTTCGTAGAGTTCTACGAAGCTCAAACGTGAAGCGTAGCGAAACATTTGAGCGTAGTAGAACGAGTTCCCCGACAGGCTTCCCGCCCAAATTATGTTTATCGTCTACATTTTAAAAAGTCAGAAATATCATCTCAAGAATTATGTTGGTTTTACTAAAGATTTAAACCAAAGACTTGCCGCTCACAATTCAGGTCAATCCGTATTTTCCCGGAAATATGCACCTTGGGAAGTTGCTTCTTTTATTACTTTTAAAGAAGAAAAGAAAGCCAGAGATTTTGAACGCTATCTTAAAAAAGGTTCCGGCCATGCCTTTCTAAAGAAACATTTAATTTGAATTCTACCAGAAGAGACTTTGACAAGCTTGGGGGGGCGTGTTAGGATTTTCATGAATTTAAACTAAGAATTGGGTGATCGCCGCGCGATGATGCAACATCGGTTGCGTCATTTTGCGAATAGCAACCCTCCACGGCTGAAAACCGGGGTTCGATTCCCCATTGTTCTGTCTTAAGGAGGCTGTGTTTCAGGCTGTAGCTTTGCAGGTGAACAACCTCCGCTATGATCTGGTAGTTTCCTTAAGACAGAACTCAATTTTAATGAGGAGAATATTCTATGAACATTTTTTTTATGATCATCTTAGGGATCCTGGGGTGGATAGCAATGATGTATTTGATTTCAAAATACTCGATCATCGTTTTTGAATTCGAGAAAGGATTAAAGTATAGACGAGGAAAATTTATCGGTCTTCTGGGACCGGGAACGTATTGGATTTTCTCCCGTTTTACTACGATTAAGAAAATCGATATTCGCCCGCGGATCATGACCATTCCGGGACAGGAAGTTTTAAGCGCAGACAACGTGACGCTGAAAATCAGTATCAGCGCGAAGTATGAGATCATCGATCCTCTAGCCGCGACCCACAAGGTGGAAAATTATATTGAGGCATTCTATGCCATTGTCCAGTTGGCCCTGCGGGACATAATCGGCGCATTGAAAATGGATGACCTCCTGGAACAGCGTGCAGGCTTGAACCAGAAATTGTTGGAATCGACCACAGGTCAAGTGGAAGAGCTCGGTATCAAAATTCATGTCCTGGGGATCAAAGACATCATGTTCCCCGGAGAACTTAAAAAGATTTTTTCAAAAGTGGTCGAGGCGCAAAAAGAAGGATTGGCCATCCTCGAACGGACGCGCGGTGAGACCGCGGCCTTGCGCAACCTGGTTAATGTCGCGAAAGTGCTGGAAGATCATCCCGCCCTGCTCCATCTGCGGGCCTTGCAGTCACCGGGCAACACAGTTGTTCTCGGAGCGCCTCAGGGGGTTGTTCTGGTTAAAGATAAATAGTGGGGAAATTATGGACAAGTTCCCGGGATTCTATTGATTAACATTTTTTTTCCCATCTCATGGTGGGAAACGGAGTGGGCGATTTTTTTTATTCGCTGGCTTGTTGGAGGGTGGGACGGTTATCCGCGCGTTACATGGAAGAATATTTTTTACGCTTAAGGCAGCGTGGGATTTCTTAACTTATGCTAGAATGGCTCGTTTGTATGGTTAGGAGAAACGAGGTCCAAGGGCTATGAAAAAAATCCTCATCACCGGCGGCGCCGGATTTATCGGGTCGCATACGGCGGTATCGCTGATTGAAAGCGGATATGCGCCGGTCCTTGTCGATAACTTTTCCAATTCCGATCAAAGTGTCCTGAAGGGCATTGAGAAGGTCGTGGGCAGGAAGCTCATTTTTTGTCAAGGGGACTGCAACGACGCGTCATTCTTGAAGAATGTTTTCAAACGCCACGCCCCGATCGCGGGCGTTATTCATTTTGCCGCCTATAAATCGGTCAATGAATCCATCGAACAACCCGCCAAATATTATCAGAACAACATCGGTTCGCTGCTAACCTTGCTCGACGTTATGTCGGATCGCGGGATTCCTCACCTGGTTTTTTCTTCTTCCGCGACGGTGTATGGATTTCCGGAGCGCAATCCCATCACCGAGGATTTTCCGCTCAAAGAAGTGCCTTCGGTGTACGGTAAGACCAAACAGATCTGTGAACAGGTGATCAACGATGTGGTGCGGGCCGGAAAACCGCTCAAGGCGATCATGCTGCGCTACTTTAATCCGATCGGGGCCCATCCGTCAGGATTGATCGGGGAGTTGCCGATTGGAATCCCGAATAATTTAGTCCCGTACATCACCCAGACCGCCGCCGGGATCAGGGAAAAATTCACCTTGTTCGGCAGTGATTATCAAACCCCCGACGGCAGTTGCATCCGGGATTTTATCCATGTGCTTGATCTTGCCGACACGCATGTGAAGGCCTTTGGTTATCTGGACACCGTTCAAGACAAATCATGTTGCGAAGTTTTCAATGTGGGGACCGGTCGAGGCCACAGCGTCAAGGAGGTGGTGCAGACCTTCGAGCAGGCCAACGGCCTCAAACTCAATTATGTCGTTGGCCCGCGGCGCCCCGGGGATGTGGAGGCCTGTTACGCGAACGTGGACCGGGCCAAACGGATTTTAAAGTGGGAGGCCAAACGTTCGTTGTCCGAGGCCTTGCAAGATGCCTGGCGGTGGCAGAAAAATTTACAGAAGAAATAAAAGCGCATGACCCTCAAGAGCCGCAAATCCTTTCCTGAAATCCAATTCTCCTTGGAGAAACATCTCTTAAGCTGTCCCGGCCCCCTGTCCCTGGTTGTCCTATTGACAATTCTGGAATTCTCTTTATATAATTAAATCCCTTAAGAAGGATCTTGAATTTTTGACAACGATGACGGTTTTCCTATCGCAGGTTTCCTGCCTTCCGATCATTATTGTTTTTTTAAAAAACCGAATTTTGTAAAGCTATTTCTTTTTTGGAAATTTTTTCACCAGATTCAACAACTTGGAAAGGAGTCCCCGATGAAGAAGTTTTTATTAACCGCAGTTTTAGCTTTAATCCTCCCTGGTCACACCCCCGCCTTTGCCGGATTTTTCCCCAACGGCGATTTTGAAACCGGAGATTTGAGCGGATGGTCATTTCAGGAAGATTTTGTTGATGTCCTTTCATCCCCGCTGGTCGTGAACGTGGATGACGGCACCGGTAACCGTGTCGGAGAAATCAATACCGGACACACCTCCAACAATGTCTTGACCTCGACGTTATATCGAAATATCGGGACGCTTCCGGCCGATGCCTTTGAATTGTTTTATGATGTCCGTGTCTTTGAGGCGGGCGATGATGCCGGTAGTGGGAGCGGTTTACCGGATTTGCTGACGATCTCGCTCTTAACGGATTCCGGAGATATTGCTCCGATGATGAGGATGGATTCTGCCACAGTTCTTATCGATGATGCCGGAACGACTTTGGTGGAGGTCTTACCGAACGGCATGTATCGTTTCAAAACCAATCTAACGGGTAAACGGGGCGCGACGAACTCGAGATTGTTTTTTGATCTGTTTGACGATGACGATAACCGGCTCACCAAAGCCTGGGTGGATCATCTGGACTTGACCCAACGCAACGCGGTCCCGGAACCATCGACGGTCCTGTTGCTTAGCGGTGGATTGATGGGGTGCTTGGCTTTACGCCGGAAACGGAAGGTCGGATCAAAGTAGTCCCATGATAAGATGATTCTTAAAAAAAAGAAATGTTGACAATCCATGCAACACGGATTATTCTTAATGCGTATTCCCGCTTTTTTAAATGTTTTTCCTTCCTATGAGCACCCTGCGATGTCCGGCTCATAATTAACATACAATGCGATTTTTAACAACCAATCAAAAGGGGTGCGTATGCTTCATCGCCGGTTATCATTGGAAAAGTTTGTTGATTTGGTCAAAATAAACTTGTATAGTAGCCTCCTAAGGGATCAATTTTATTTTCCTAACGTCAATTTTAAGTCATCGTCGAAGGCGGTTTTCTTGAAACGTAAACCACTCCTTGCCGTTCTGACGGCAATCTTTTTTCTCCATTCCGTCATTGTCCCGTATATTGTTTTAGCTTTAGAAAACGTTGATAGCAAAGTCCAGGTGATCCGGGGGCTGCCGATCAACGACCGCCGCACCCTTTCTAGGACGATCCCGATTTCCGTCAAGAATATATCGAATGTTCCCTTGATGCCGCCGATCCGGGTGGTGATCGATCAGATCACCGACAGCCATGTGAGTTTCGGGAATCCCGACGGGACCGATGCCCAAGGGAAAAAGTATCTGGAATTTTTATCGGCCATAGCGCCCGGCGCAGTGTCTCCGGCCAAAAACGCGGTCTTTACCAACGGGGCGCCGTACCGTTTCACTTTCTCAACGGCGGTGTTTGCTGAGTTGGACCAGGACAACGACGGCTTCACGCCCGGGCAGGGCGATTGCAACGATAACAATGCGGCGATCCATCCCGGGGCGACGGAAATTCCCAATAATAATATCGATGAAGATTGCAGCGGGGCGGATTTGGTTGATCCGGCATTGCTGGACCAGGACAACGATACGTTTACCCCGGCGCAGGGGGATTGCAATGATTTCAACGCGGCGATTCATCCCGGGGCGATCGATGTTGCGAACAATGCCGTGGATGAGAATTGCGACGGGGTTGATACCTCGCTGGTCCCGAATGTCGTGGGACAAACACAGTCAGCCGCGGAGTCGGCGATTACCGGCGCGCATTTGACCATCGGGACAGAAACCTCGGATCACAGCGAAACCATTCCGGCCGGTCAGGTTATTGAGCAGAATCCGGCGGCGGGCGCGGTTGTTCTTCCGGGATCCGCGGTGAATCTGATGATTTCTTTAGGCCCCAACACGGGGACGTTACCGCCGGATCCGGCCAGCGTCGCCCCGGCGTTAAGCCCGTCAGGGATCACTAATTTTTTCGCTGCGACCGCTTTTCTTTACGGTGGAGATCATCCGATCCAGACCGGCGTTGCGCCTGATGCCATCAATCCGGTTCGCGCGGCTGTTATGCGCGGAAAAGTTTTGAAAAAAGACGGAAGTCCGTTGTCCGGTGTCGAAATCAGTATTCTCAATCATCCGGAATGGGGGACCACCTTAACGCGTTTGGATGGTCTGTTTGATTTTGCCGTGAACGGGGGAGGGGAGCTGATTGTCCGTTATGCCAAAAAAGATTTTCTGCCGGCCCAACGGCAGATTCAAGTTCCTTGGGAGGATTACAAGTGGCTGCCAGATGTGGTTTTGATTCCTGCCGACGATCAAGTGACGACCATCGACTTAACTTCTTCGGCTCCGTTTCAAGTGGCCCAGGGATCGCTGATCTCCGATGACGATGGAAACCGGCGTGGCACCCTGTTGATCCCGCAAGGAACCCATGCGGATATCATCATTCCCGGACAAACCACCCAAACCCTCGATCATCTGAATCTGCGGATCACCGAATTCACCATCGGTGACAAAGGCCCGTTGGCCATGCCGGCCCAGTTGCCGCCCAACAGTGCTTATACGTACGCGTTTGAGGTGAATGCCGATGAAGCCGTCGTGGCCGGCGCCAGCGATATTCAATTCAACCAGCCGCTGATTTATTATGTCGATAATTTTCTCGGTTTCCCGGTCGGAACCGCGATGCCGTTAGGTTATTATAATGCGAATCAAGGGAAATGGTTTGCCTCGGACAATGGACGGGTGATTCAAATCCTCACGATCAATAATCAATCGGCCCAACTGGATATCGACGGCAGCGGACAGCCGGCGGACGCCCTGGCGTTATCGACGCTGGGGGTTACCCCCGATGAACAACGTCAGCTGGCGACCCTTTATGCCCCGGGAAAAAGTGTGTGGCGCGTCCTGATTCCGCATTTCACCACTTGGGACATTAATATGGGATACGGACCGTCCGAGAATGCGGAATATCCGAACACCGAAATTACGGTCGCTGAGCCAGCATCTACGCAACCTCATGATATCCGATGCGGTTCGATCATCGAATGCCAATCGCAGGTCTTAAGAGAATCCATCGGGATTGTCGGCACCACCGTTCAGTTTAAACTACCGCAGCAGCCGCACGCCCTGGCCCAAGGCGTCGAATAAGATTCAAATCCTTTTAAACAAAGGGACCCTGCCCCCGGGCCTGAAGCGGATCGAGCTGGAAACCTCGATCGCCGGAAAACTCTATCAGCAGGAATTTTTGCCCACGGACAATCTGGTTTTTAATTTTGATTGGGACGGAACGGATGTTTATGATCGCGTGCTGCGGGAATCCCGGCCGATCACCTTCCGGGTCGGTTATGTTTATGACGGTGTTTATGAGCGCGTCGAGCGCTTCGGTTATAATGGCAACGGCCAGCCCATTACGACCAACCCCACACGGCAGGAAGTGATTCTATGGCAGCAACGCAGGGACATCCTGGGAAATGTGGATGCCCGGACCCAGGGCCTGGGCGGCTGGACAATCAATGTCCATCATATTTATGATCCGATCGGACATATTTTTTACGGCGGCGACGGCACGGAAAGACAGATTGCCACATCTGGCACCAATAATATCAATAATATTATCACAACCGTGACTAATCCAGCGCTGCCTTTGTCTCAAGTGCTCAACTCGCCGACCGCGCTGGATATCACAGCGGATGGAAGCCTTTATGTTGTCCAGGAATTGCCGCCCAATGATCGGGTGGTCCTTAAGTTTGCTCCTGATGGCAGCGTAACGACGGTTGCCGGAGGAGGAAATCCAGCTGATGGCGTGGGGGACGGCGGTCCCGCAACATCGGCAAAAATGTATACCCTTGCCCAGGGAGGGATTGCCGTCGGCCCTGATGGGACGATTTATGTCAGCGATACGTTCACCCCTTCCGGAGAAAGCCGCATCCGGCGCATCACCCCGGATGGGATCATCACGACGTTTGCCGGGGGCGGACATCCGGCCTTCGGTGTGGGTGACGGCGGTCCGGCAACGGAGGCGAGCCTTTTTGGAGTCCAGGGCATGGCCCTTGGTCCGGACGGGTCTTTGTATATCACCGACCGCGGTAATTCTCTTTTACGGAAAGTGGATCCGAGCGGCGTCATCACCTCCATTGCGGTCGGAGTTGCTCCCCTCGATGTGGCCGTGGGAACAGAGGGCAATATTTATTTTTCAGAAACCCCGGGTGTCCGCCGGATCGGACCCGACGGACGGATCACCCACATCGCCGGCGATTGTCCGCCGGATGCGTTGAATTGTGTCCGTTTCGATAACGACTCTGCTTTTGGAATAGCGATTGCCGCGGACCAGAGTTTATTGATCGCGTCTCCCTTTTCCGGGCGCATTCTCCGGGTGGACAAAAGCGGGGTGGTGGGGACGGATCTGTCAAAAAATAATGGAGCATTCGGTCCCGCGTCCGCCTGGCAGGTGGCCTTAAGCCCGGATGGAAATCTTTATTTCACGGATTATTTTAATGGCCGGCTGCGAGCCATTTCTCCTGCGTTTCCCGGTTTCCAGGCGGGAGACACCCGGATCGCGTCCGAAGACGGAAGTGAAGTTTATTTCTTCGATAACGCCGGCCGTCATCTGCGCACCCTCAGTGCTTTGACCGGAGAAATCATTTATCAATTCGGTTACTCCGCAGAGGGGTTGAGCACGATCACCGACCGCGACGGCCAGGTGACCACGATCGAACGGGACGCCAACGGCGATCCGATCGCCATGGTCGCGCCTTTTGGACAGCAGACACTCCTGCATGTGGACGCCAACGGTTTTCTGGATCAGTTGACGCATCCCAACGGCGATCCTTATCACCTGACGACAACAAGCAATGGTCTGCTGACGAAATTAATCAACCCCGGAAACAACACCTGGAATTTCACCTATGACGCGCTGGGACGTTTGATCAAGGAGGAAGATCCGGCGGGAGGGCTTTTTGACCTGGAGCGTAATGGCCTGGCGGATGATTTTCAGGTGACCTTGAAGGACGCGCTCAACCGGACCACCACGTATCAGAATCAATTTTTGGACAACGGCGAAGAACACCGCCTGAACACCTGGCCCGACGGGACTCAAAGCTCTTTGATCATCCGTCCGGACTGGAGCCTTTCCTCCCGCGATGCGGATGGAACCACGGTCGATCTCGCCCGGGCCGCCGACGCGCGTTTCGGGATGCAGTCTCCGCTCATCAAGAACCAAACCATCCGCACGCCGGGTGGTTTGACCGCGACCTTGTTGACAACAAGAAATATCGCTCTATCCATACCGGATGATCCCTTATCGGTGATGAACGAGATAGACCGGATCATTATCAATGGAAGGGAGTATTCCGATTCCTACGATCTGACCTCCCACCTATTGACCTCGTTCACGGCTCAGGGCCGCTCGATGACCTTGACCTTTGACAATCGGGAACGGATCACCCGGCAGGAATTGTTCGGTATTCTGCCGGTCCAATACACCTATGATCCCCAGGGACGTTTGATCCATGTGGCCCAGGGAACGCCCGGGAATGAACGCACCCTGGATTTGAGTTACGGAGCGGATGGGTTTCTCAAAGACGTTACGAATGTGTTGGGTGAGAAGGCCGATTTTATTTATGACGCGAAAGGACGCGTGACCCAACAGACATTACCCGACGGGCGTACGATTCAATATACCTATGACGCCAAGGACAATGTCACCTCGATCACGCCTCCCGGACGGCCGAAACATCAATTCGATTATACCCCGGTTGATTTTGTTCACAACTACACCCCGCCCGTTGTCGCGGGAACCGGCCAGACCACCTATGCGTATAATTTGAGTAAACAGCTGACCAAAATCACCCGGCCCGACGGCCAGGCGATGGATTATGCTTACGATGCCGGCGGCCGTCTCAGCGCCATGACGTCCCCGCGCGGAGACACGACCTACGCCTACGATGCCGCCTCCGGTCATTTAACTCAAATCACCGCCCCCAACGGAGGGACATTGAATTACACCTATGACGGGTTTCTGCCGTTAAGTACAAGCTGGAACGGTCTCATTCAGGGGAGTGTCAGTCAGACGTATGACAACAACTTTTGGGTCACAACGCAAAGCGTCAACAGCGGACCCGCCATCGCCTTCCTCCATGATGCCGATGGCTTATTGAGTCAGGCCGGCGATCTGGAAATCCAGCGCGATACGCAAATCGGATTTTTACGCGGGACGACGCTAGGCAACGCAACGACGGAACTTTCTTATAATGCGTTCGGTGAATTATCCGGGGAGCTTGTCCGCTACAACGGTGTCAGCGCTTCAGATCAGCAGTATACCTATGACCAACTGGGGCGGATCATCACCCAGACGGAAATACAACAAGGTTTAACCGATCAATGGGCTTACACCTATGATTCCGTCGGGCGGTTGACCGATGTCGTCAAGAACGGAAACGCGCTGGCGCATTATGAATATGATTCCAATGGCAATCGTCTGAGCCGCACAGCCTCGGGCGTGACCGAAGCCGGGACGTACGACGATCAGGATCGGCTGTTGAGCTACGGGAATTTCACCTACACCTACACCGCCAACGGCGAGCTCAAAACGAAAACCAATGTCACCACCAGCGAAACGACCCAGTACCAGTACGATGTGTTAGGTAACTTAATGAAAGTAACGCTGGCGAATGGGACAGTGATTGATTATATTATTGACGGTCAGAACAGAAGAGTTGGCAAGAAGGTGAATGGGAGTTTGGTTCAGGGATTTTTGTATCACAACCAGATCAACCCGGTCGCTGAGTTGGATAGTAACAATAATATTGTTGCGCGATTCGTGTACGGAACAAAATCTAATGTTCCGGATTACATGATCAAGGGTGGTGCGACGTATCGAATCATTAGCGATCATTTGGGAAGTCCCAGAATGCTCATTGATATTGCGACCGGTACAATCGTGCAGACAATCGACTACGACGAATTCGGCCGGACGCTCAACGACACGAACCCCGGATTCCAGCCGTTCGGTTTCGCGGGCGGATTGAACGATCGGGAGACGGGCCTGATCAGATTCGGCGCCCGGGATTACGATGCTTACACGGGTCGCTGGACGGCGAAAGATCCGATTGGGTTTGAGGGGGGAGATTCGAATCTATTTGGGTATGTCATCGGAGACCCTGTGAATTTGGTTGATCCGGATGGACTATTCGTTTTTTTCTATGGGACTCTCTACGATCCTGATTATGAAGAATATCAAAGACAGAGACGAGAACAAGCGCTTTACGAAATTGAAAATAGAGAATCTTGCGAAAATATCCCGACCATTCGCCCCCGAGAACCAAGTTCTTATGATCAGCTTCTTTGGGGATTGGGTGGAATAGCCGCTAGCCCGACAAGTATATTATTTACAAGGGGAAATGGCATTTTAAACAGTAATCCATATATTCGTATTGGATGGGGATGGAAGGGAACCAAGGAAATTGGAACTGAAATTTTTAGAATTGCCATTGGTCAAAAAGGCTCAAAAATTCATTGGCATTTTGATTTTTGGAATTTCTTTAAAAGATAAATTTATTTTTAAGAATCAAGGAGGCAGAATAGTGAAAGAGAGGGATGTTTTAAATGTCATCCGATCTTTTATCGATGGTACAGCTAAAGAATGGGATTGGGATGATTTTATTAGTATTCCGATAAAGGACGATCCATTTCTCGAGAATATTAGAGTAAAATGTTCAGCGTTAAGACAAGAATTTCCCAGTGTTCAAAGGGGGCAATATTGTAATGATGAAGGCTTTAAGGTTTTAGAAGAATTTATCCGAATGATTGAACAAAAGATGAAACAAAATAATCAATATTAGTGACAGGTCCTAATAAAAAGAAGAAGGGGAAAAAGGAATATAGTAGATTGAAAATTGTAGCGCAACAATTTACAGAGTTTTTCATGAGGCGTAGATCATCCGAGAGTTTTCATCATGCTGTTTTGAAAAAATAAAAAGGAAACGAGTGAAGCGACGATCCTTTTTCTTTTTTGCAAAACAGCATACCTGTTAAAAAGTTCTCCCTGTATCAAAAGCGGTACAGGGAGCATCCTCACTGGCGTTCGGACGTAAAGCCCCGGGGTTGTTTTGTTCGGGGCTTTAACTTTTTAACGATCGGTTGTGCGAGTATTCAATTGCTCTTTGGCAAGCTACGATTGGTGGAAGTGTCAACTGTCCCACCCCTGCTGTTCCGTTGAATAGAGTCCATCGATGGACGGAACAAAGCGCAGGGGTCAATTCGGTCATGGTCTTACGTCTTTGTTGTCTGGTTGTCCGTAAGACCAGACCTCATTGACGGAAATACAACAAGGTTTGACCGATCAATGGGCTTACACCTATGATTCCGTCGGGCGGTTGACCGATGTCGTCAAGAACGGAAACGCGCTGGCGCATTACGAATATGATGCCAATGGCAATCGTCTGAGCCGCACGGCCTCGGGCGTGACCGAGAGTGGAGTTTACGACGACCAAGACCGGCTGTTGAGCTACGGAGATTTCACCTACACCTACACCGCCAACGGCGAGCTCAAGACGAAAACCAATCCCTCCACGGGCGAAACCACCCAGTACGATTATGATCTTCTGGGCAATCTGATGAA
>JAHFFY010000003.1 GCA_023247705.1 Candidatus Omnitrophota bacterium
ATTTCCCTTGTCTATAAATATTCCTAAAGATATTATTTATCAATAGCTTAA
Source organism: Candidatus Omnitrophota bacterium (assembly GCA_023247705.1). GTDB lineage: Bacteria > Omnitrophota > Gorgyraeia > Zapsychrales > JAHFFX01 > JAHFFY01. The sequence goes on from JAHFFY010000003.1 coordinate 52, forward strand.
ACGGTTCTATTTTACAGGAAAATAAGCAATCTGCTAATTTTTAACATGAAATTTTTCTAACTTATATTCGGCAATCATCTCTTTGAATCGCTCAACAGGTATTCCATAATCATGTCGACTTTTACCGATAGCACCCCTTAACATTCGATTAAGTTTCCGATTGGCCGCAATTGTACCCTTATCTCCCAAATGTTGATATTTTTCTGAAGTGAATTCATACTCAAAAGTCATTTGATTCATGGAGGCCAAAACACTACGGCTGATGGTCTTCGCAATCGTTATCTTTTCAGCCCTCTTCATAATTTCCTGAATCTGTCCGGCCGAAAACTCCTCATAAAATAACGCCCGGGATAGTTCCTTACGAAAAAGCTCCTGCAAATTCTGAATATCTTTACGCGAGACATCCACTACCACAAAAGAAAACAAAGCCCCAGCATTCGTGAACATCAAACACTTGTGCCGATTCAGATAAAACAAGTTCACGTACCACTCTTCAAACGCAATCGATTCGGGCTGATCGGAGATTTGTGATTTAGTAATTCTCATTTCCTTTAATATTTTAGATGTGCAACGAAGGATCATAACTCTCCAACATCAAAACCTAATATTACAAATCATATTTATTTTATCGAAAAAAACCAAAACTGCAAAGACCCTAAAATCCTCCGCCAGCTAAACGTGAATCACTTATTTTATATCGCCGGCCTTAATACCGAAACCGAACGATTACAGGAACTGAGCAGAATTAAAATCGTAACAGAATCTGAACAACCAAATCAATCTCACGCTCATTGCCCCCAAAATTAATCCTTAGTCTCCTTCAAAATTTTAACAAACTTCCCAATGTCCGCCTTTATCGGGGCCGATGCGCTTTAATACATTTTCCTTTTTAAGCTTATTCAAATTATATTTAACACCAGCAATACTTAAACCAGTTACCTGTGCCAATTCTTCAGTGGTTATTTTAGAATTTTGGCGTATTAAGTTTAAAATCTTCTGGTTAGTTTTCTGGTTAGTTTTCTGGTTAGTTTTCAATCCACCCTTTTCCAGCCCTTCACCCTCTTCCCACTTTGGCCGATAGAAAGCAACAACAAATCCTGTTTTCACGCGCTTGAATTCAACCCGAACACCCGCGGCAACGCATTCATCATGAATACGCTTAATCCCGCTTGCCCAACCGACCGCAACGCATTGATTTTTAAACCACCGTTGCCACATCCCGGGATAAACATCTTCCTGACACGCTATTTTCCAAAGTGTTTTCATATTAAACCTCAGAGAACTTCCATAAACTCAGCAACTACTCTAAAATCTTCTTCACTGACATTCTGCAGCTCAATGTCTTTAAACTCTTTATTATCCGGCGACAAAATAATTCTCTTATGCCGCCATTGGCCATCGCTTAAATTCTCTTTCTCACTATGATACCTTTTGATCGTAAAACTCTGGTTTGTTTCTGGATCGGAAACCCGTCGAGATTCGACCAAGACTGGCAACCCATTCCTAGAACCACCACGCTCCAAGCGGAACAAACACCAACTGCCATCCGGGATGGTCGGCTCCATAGATTTACCGACAACCTTTGCAATGAACATATTTTTGTTTAGCTTTCGGTCAGTAATTTTCTTCCAGCCCAATCGCTGAACATGCTCTTCCCGACCAAAGCCGGTAGCCACAGCTTCCAACGAATAGATGGGTAGATACTCAACAAATTTATCCGCCTTTTCAACATCCTCGTCTGAAATAACATCACTAAAGAATAAATCCGATTTTCCTTCCTCACTCGCTGACGTCTCTGCCCAGTCTTTACACAAAAGTGTCGCCTGCTCTACGACGGTTTGCGTTGCTTTTTCCTGCTTGTCGGGAGGATAACCGTACTTACGCAAAATTCTTTTTACATCGCGTCTAATTTTGGCCTGAACAGTTTCCTTAATAGTCCAATCAATTGTGACGTCATGTCTAATCATCTGCACCAACTCTCGAGCAATCGTCCTCAAGGTTTCATCACCTAACACTTTTACTGCGCTATCATTGACCTCAAGGGCATCATAAAATGCGATTTCATCCTCTGTTAGTCCTAAATCCTCTCCTCGCTTGTCTGCCGCACGTATTTTCTTGGCAAGCTCAATTAACTCTTCGATAATCTTTACCGCCTCAATGGCTTTATTCTGATACTTCTTAATTGCCTTTTCTAACATCTCGGCGAAAGATCGTCCTTGAATCAAATTCTTTTTGATTCGACTTTTAATTTCCTCATTCAATAATTTCTTCAGCAATTCAAAAGCCAAATTCTTATGCGGCATATTTCTAACTTCAGCTAAAAATTCATCTGATAAAATCGAAATATCCGGCTTCTTGATACCGGCCGCTTCAAAAATATCAATGACTCTATTTGAAACGATGGCTTTTGAAATAATTTGTTTGATAGCTGAATCAAGTTGATCCTCAGTTTTACCTGAGCCTGTTTCATATTTAGCAAGGTGAGCTCTGACCGCCTGAAAGAATCCTACGTCATCACGAATCTTAAGTGCCTCTTCATGCGGAACTGAAAGAGCAAAAGCCTGTGAAAGCTGTGTGACATAAGATAAAAACCTTTCTTTACCTTTTTTCTGATTGAGAAGGTGTTCCTGAGCCAACGTGATGATAGACATCTTGTCTTTAACCGACGCGGCAAAAAACTTTTTATAATCGAATTTGTGGAACATTGAACACACGACTTCATATTTCTCAAGCATCAAAGCAACAGCCTCTTCTTGATCAAAAGTGGGCTTACCTTTTCCTCCGCTTTCAGTATATTCTGAAAGCGCGTGCTTTAATTCATCCGCAATTCCTAAATAATCGACGACAAGTCCACCCGGCTTATCTTTAAAAACTCGATTCACCCGAGCAATCGCCTGCATAAGCCCATGTCCGCGCATTGGCTTATCCACATACATCGTGTGTAACGATGGCGCATCAAACCCTGTAAGCCACATGTCCCTTACAATGACTAACTTTAAAGGATCGCTTGGTTCTTTCATCCGATCACCGAGCTCACGGCGTCTTTGCTTATTACGAATATGTTCCTGCCAATCGACCTCATCGCTCGCTGAGCCTGTCATAATCACCTTAAGAATTCCCTTATCATCGTCCTTGTGATACCACTGGGGCCTCAATCTAACAATTTCATTATGCAGATCAATGGCGATACGACGACTCATGCAAACAACCATTCCCTTGCCTTCAAGAACTTTTTGACGTTCTTCAAAATGATTCACAATATCTTTGGCGATCTGCTTAATCCGCTTCTCACTTCCAACAATAGCTTCCAGCCGCGCCCACTTAGATTTAAGTTTTTCTCTTTTAGTGGTTTCCTCGCCTTCTGTGACCTCTTCGAACTTAGGATCAATTTTAGGTCGTTCATCTGCTTTTAATTCGAGTTTAGCCAGCCGACTTTCATAAAATATTCTTACCGTTGCTCCATCATCGACAGCCTGCTGGATGTCATAAACATCAATATAATCTCCAAAGACAGCAATCGTATTGCGATCGGTCTTTTCGATTGGCGTGCCGGTAAACCCAATAAACGAGGCATTCGGCAAAGCATCACGCATATGTTTGGCAAAGCCGTCAATAAAATCGTACTGGCTTCGATGAGCCTCATCGGCAATGACGATAATATTTCTTCGCTCGGATAAAAGCGGATATTTATCACCCTTCTCCTCGGGGAAGAACTTTTGAATAGTCGTGAAAACAATTCCGCCGGATGAAACTTTAAGATGTGTTCGAAGTTTCTCTCGAGATTCGGCTTGTACTGGGGCCTGTCGCAGTAATTCATTACACCGGTTGAACGTCCCAAAAAGCTGATCATCTAAATCATTTCTATCAGTCAAAATAACGATAGTCGGATTATCAAGTGTTAATACAAGTTTTCCGGTATAGAAAACCATGATCAAACTTTTCCCAGACCCTTGAGTATGCCAAACAACCCCACATCGTTTATTCCCTTTAGGACGAGATGCTTTTAAAGTCTCATCTATCGCTTTATTGACCGCGTGATATTGATGATAGGCTGCGATTTTTTTGCTCTTCTCCTCAAAGACAACAAAATGCCTGACCAGATCAAGCAGTGTCTTCTTGTTTAACATGCCTTTCAGCAATACCTCGATCTGTGGCATTACCTTCGGAGCTTTTTCTTTGCCATCAACTGTTTTCCACGGTAAGAATCGTTCCCAATCCGAAGTGATTGTGCCAGCCTTAGCATCAAAGCCATCGCTAACAATCAAAACTTCATTGAAATTGAATAAAGTAGGAATTTGAAATTTGTAGGTTTGAAACTGCTTGAAGGCACCAAAAACTGTGGTGTTTTCATCAGCGGGATTCTTAAGCTCGATGACCGCGAGCGGCAAACCATTAACAAAGAGAACAATATCTGGCCGACGGTTGATATTATTTTCGATAATCGTAAACTGATTAATGGCCAGAAACTCATTGTCCGTCGGATTCTCAAAATCAAATAACCACACTTTATCGTTAATAATTCGGTCGCCCTTTCTAAACTCGACATCAATACCATCAACAAACATCTTATGCAAACGATGATTGTTGATCACAAGATCAGGGCTCTCCACTCTCAAAATTTGTTTAATCGCCTCCTCTTTAGCCTCATCAGGGATTTTCGGATTATAGCGTTCGATGGCATCACGCAATCTTGCAATCAGAACAACATCAGAATAGCTCTGCCGTTCAGGATTAGTTCCATCGGGAGCAATGTCAGGGCCGTAGATAACTTTATACTTGAGTTCCGAAAGTATATCTAATGTAACCTGCTCGACCTCTGACTCGATAATTATTTTACTCATTGTATTTAGATTATTTCCTTTTGAATATCTTTAAGCCCCCACGATCCCCAAGCATCCGTTTCTTTTTGAAACTCATGCCACGCTTTACTTAATACCTCAACTCCTCCAGAAGAAACCAATGGTTTATCGATAAACTGCAGATGATCATATTGGGGAACTGGTAAAAAGCCACCACTCCCTCCAAAAAGTACGTACACATTAATAAAGTGAACCACTTGGCAAATTACTTTATGTGCTTCCCATAGATAACCCAAAGTGATTGATGCCTGATCGGCATTAACATACTCTCGACTTTCCTGAGTAGCTGCATGGGCTATATTCTTATCTACATAAATCTTTATATCGTCAGTGGCTGATTTAATTTTATTGATAAGATGATCGAAAATGTCTTTACGAATGCAATCATTGGGCGTTCGTTGATCTTCTTTAACTTTAGATAAAACATCTATTTGCTCATGCCGTAATCTTACAGAATGACTATCCAATTCACGTGGCAGAAAATAAGCACCCTGTCCGCTCCTCGACTGTTTCAAACCATAAGCTAATGCACGTTGCTCAAGAGCTTCATAATTATATTCCCTGCCTTCGGCTAAGAATAAATTTATTCGGGTCATTAAAGAAACGTTTACCTTCATATCGTTCAATAGTGAAAGCAAAGAAAATACTCCCTTTTCTCCATCGAGCGAATATCCATCAGTTAGACGTCGGATGGCTAAAAGTTGGCTATCAAAAAAACATTCATCAATAAAATAATGCAGTGTTCCGCTGATTTCTTTATGCCCCTGATGATTATCTGGTGCAATTCTCCTAGCCTCATTAATTAGCCTAAAAACCGCGGCATTCCAAATCATTTGATAAACTTGATTAATAATCGAATTGCAATCTTTTAAAGAAAAGCAATCGACCCACAAATCACGTCTTGACTTAAATTCATTAAAACATGTTATACCTTCCATATTAACCTCTGGTAGAATTCACCCTTATCTTCTCTGACATCAATCTCGGCAAAAGGGAATCACAAATTTTAAAAGCAACTTAATCGACTTCAAATTCAATAATCGTAAGAGACATTACTCTCTGCCCTTTTGTGCTGTGGTATTCGTTTCAATCTTTGCTATTGAAACCTTGTAACCATAAGCCTTTAGTTGTTTATAAATATGTATGAGCGAAACCTTACTAAAAAATGGGAAAATGTCTTTTGTTGATCCCTTTGCCCTACTAATAACAGCAAAGACGACTTCATAGTCTGATGCCTTAATATTGTCACCCTCGCTAAATTTCCATTGTGTGGGTAACAGCTTATTAACTTTTTTCGAAAAATCTGAATCAGTAAGAAAGAGGAATGCTGAATTGAATCCTTGGAGAAACAAGTGACTTAGGGCGCTTGAGCCTCTGAATCTTTTGACATGGACAAAATCTGTCTTGTTTATGAGGAGGTCGCAAAATTCAATCTTACTCATTCCGCCGCCGTAAGCGATATTCTTTTTATCCATCAGGAAGCAGGTTTTACTATTTTTATCAGCAACGCTTTTGTTGTATTCATCTTCTCTTTCCCCACCATATTTCGGGAAGGTAAAATTCTTGTATTCGCTTATGACACCAATTTCCTTATTAACTGTGTCGACGTAGTGAGAGTCAATTTTGAACCATTTGCTCCCAGTCAAAAGATAAGTCTCTCGATCCTTTTTAAGCTCATAATTTATACAGTCGTAAAGTGTCCAACCGTCGATGATTTGTTCGCTGTCCTTTCCGATACACAGGACTTCCTTTTTCTTGAGCCACGCCAAAGAAACTTCTTCTGTATTGTCATTAGGCATTACGTCAGAGATGTGAATGTCCTCTCTGACTTCTTCATCTGAAGTTTTGTATTTGAATCCTTCCACTAGCTCCCAATCTACTATTTCTGGGGGTGCAAGAAAAAAACGCTCGAAATCTTTTTCTTTAACCGCATTCACTAAGGAATCATTCAATTCCCCTATCAGGTGGGGATTTCTGACTTCTGAGATGTGATCTACCCATGGGAAGGTTTCCTTATAGTTTTTGTCGTTGAATTTCGTCAAAAGCTTTCCGCATAGATCAGGCAAATTCTGGACCTTTACTGCTAGGCTAAGATGTAGGGCTGTTGAGCCTGAGATTTGCTTACCTAGTGCTTCATCATTTGATAGTCCTGTGACTGCGTTTAGTATGTCTCTATCTATGTTCATCCCGAAGTTGTCCACTGATCCTGCTTGGCTCGTCTGGACTTTTGAGTAACGCAGAACCGTATCGAGGTTCTTAATATCTACGCTTCTTATTTTGGCTGCGTCAATGGAATTTAAAACAACCTTTAGTCCAAAGGAGTCGACGATATTATTAGGATTAAGCAGGTGATGTCCGTGGCCGAAGGTATAAGCGAAGAATTGTTTATTGTGTTTTACGATGAGCGCTGCGGCGCTGCTTGAGTTATAAAGATCGGCCAAATTCTTTTCGAGCGCACCAGAGAAAAACACTGCCCATTTGGGAGGGTTTGAGTGCGATTCTTTCACAAAGAGGGCAGTGTTGTTAGCGCTGACTCCCTTAATTGTGTACTTGGTAAGCAATGAGGCATCTTTGAGGACATCCTCTTGCTGAATACAATCTTCTTTGATTAGGTAAACGCAGAGCCTGAATTTCTTTTCTTCGGACTTCTTTCTTCCCATAAAAAACTAACCTACCTTTATTCGTATCTTCCCTGATATCAGTTTTGGCAAAAGGGAATCACAGATATTTATGGCGACTTGTTCAACTTCGGATTCGATAATGCTATGTGGCATAATTATTTTCTAGAATCTTATGCCTAAAAGCCCGCCATCATCTGTGGCATCTGTGAATGTTTTCCTCACATATTTATCAAAGCTAAAATCTTGACTGAAATCTCCCCTTGGAATAGAATCGGAATTCATTGTGCAGATATATTGGAAACCCAATCTTTCAGATTCTTTCGCTGTCAGTTCCAAGGCCAAAGCCTTCTGTCTCTCATCAACATCAGCAAAAAGAATACTATCGTGAATAAGAAATCCAGCAGATCTCTGTTTCCCAGCCCAGATCTGAGCAAGCATTAGGTCATAACAAAATATTTCCATGTTACTAATGCCGTGACTTCCAGATCCCTCAATAGATACTGCGAATTTAAAGCCTGTCTTTAATACATCAATAGACAGGGTCCCGGGAGCATCGTAAAGGGCCTCTGAATTAGAATTAAAAAGAAGGATTGCCTTCTCTTTCTGAATCTTCCTTTCGCTCAAATCCATGCTTGCTTGTTGTCTGAGAAGTTCCTGATCAACGGCGACAGCGCTTCTCCCTTGCTCAAACTTCTTCAGGTTTTCTATCCGCACATTAAGGTCTTTAATTTCTGCCACAGTTTTTTGGTGATTATTCTGCAATTGCGTGTACTCTTCCAATGCACCGTGTTCCTGTAATATCAGCATGAGCTCCGCTCGCTTTTCTGATAATTCCTGTTTTTGCTGTTCTCTCTTTGTAATATTGCTCTTTATCCTTTCCATCTCTGTTTTTAAAAAATCTTTTCTGTTAACAACAACCTGTTTGTGAAAAGACAAAACATCATCTAATTTCTTCGTCACAAGGTCTGGCAAGAATAACCCTGCTTCTTCATATATTTTGGTTACAGCCTCGGGGTTTGCCTCAACCTCTCCCTTCAGACTTAACTCATAATGTTCAAGTAGCCGTTTGTCATTAATATTATCATTAACGATATCATGCATCTTTTTGGTAAGCTCATTTGCTTCTCTCTCAATCTCGCTATATTTAGGATGAACTTTAAAACTTCTCAGACTTTCTTCTTCCTGTTTTGCTACGGCGTCATATCTTATCTTCATCGCCTCGAACTCTCCAACGCTACCCATGATATTAGCCAAAATTCCCGTCTGCGCCTCCTGTTTGATTTGGGCAAGAATTTTCTCCCTGTCCTTAAGTACCTGCCACTTAGAAGCATATTCCCAACCAAGCTCAAGAAGGAATGCATTATTAACCTGCTTATCCCATTCTTGCTGAGCCTTGTATTGCTGGAATGGACTAAGAAAAGCTCCGCTCTGTCCGTTTCGACGGGCAAAGTAAGAAACCAAGCTGCGAAATGTTGGAACATAATTCAATCCTTCATAATTCAATTTTAGCCCAAACATGAGAACGCCTAGAACTCTTTTCCAATCAGCGTTCGATAACACTTTATTACCAGTCTTTTTATCAATGTCTGGTAAAATAGGCCAACTTGAACAATCCCCCTCGATGAAAACTTTACTTTTTGTTGAAGTATTTTTTGTTACCGCATACTTTTTACCTGCCAAGTCGATCTCTACCGTGAAAGTCCAGTCATTCATTTCTTTTTTGCGTAAAGTCTCTCCCCTATCTGCTCCAAGACAAAAATGGATAATCTCAATAAGTGTTGATTTACCCAAACTGTTTCTTGAATCCTTCTTTGTGGACTCTTTTGTTCTTTCAGCAAGGATTACATTAAACCCCGACTTAAACTCTATGTTTTTGAAGGACAGATTGTCACTCTTTACTGAATAAATCATTTTTACACCCTCTTCAATATTCCGTCTTGAAAATCAACAACTCCAATCATAAATAAGAAATCTAATCCTAGTGTAAATCTTTCGAAAGTCTTAACTTCAGACAAAGTATGCGTCGTCGCCCACAAAGAAGTCACTGTGTGGTTTGAGTCGAGGCTTTTCAATAAAACTGCTCCTATGCTCAAAAGAGAATTGGATAGTTTTATGTGTTTTGTAGGGAGTATCATTTCTCAAATACCTCACACTTCTCGAACAAATATACAAGCACGGCCAACCCACCAGCCCTTTGTTTAAAATCAGTAGCACCAACAGCTGCAAAACTTAGGAGACCGTTAAATAAATCGTCACCAGCCATATTTTCAATATTTTTTAACCGTTCATACTCAACTACAAATCCCTGTCTCAAACGATCACCAAATTCGATATCAGGACATCTATTAATAAAGTCGGCAACTTGCGTAACCTGCGTCATACCCAACAAAATCAACTGTTCAACAGATTTAGATAGATTATTTTTCTGAATTTTATCCTTTGGAGGAATTAGTGTTAAGGAATCGCTCTGTGACGCTTGGCCAGACATGAGATATTTTGTAACAACATCTAATTCCGCAAAAGTTACATTCACAACTTCCTGACTTGTCGAAGCAATAATCCAATCCTCATGTTTTTGTTTCATCTCAATTAATTTCTCAACAGTATAAGTATTCTGCTGATCATCTATTTTCTTATGGCATGAAGGGCATACAAAAATCAAATTTGGATAAGCATTCCGATCCGCATCAGACATATTTATATCATAGCGAGCTGAGGTTGATTTTTCGCCTTTTATGTGTGCCATTACCGCAACCAGTGAAGCCGAATCCGTTGCAGTCGCATTAACAACCAAAATTTTTTGACAGTCAGGTAATGCACATCTATTGCCACTTTTTGTGCATAATATTTTCTGATCTTTTTGTTTAATATTTCCGCTCATAGTACTCGCATTGATCCCGACATTAACCTTGGCAAAAGGGCATCGCGTAAAGAAGCCAAGTTGCTTGATTCATAAAGGTTATGGGACGTTTTTTCAAATAAAGTCTTCACCTTTAAGGAAAACAATTCAATCATTTCTCCTGATGGCACGACAATATCTATATCCAATAAATTTTCTGGCCGTACTCGTTGATGACTTCCTGATGTTCCCGTAACAAGACCAGAGAACACTTCTAAAAAATGATTACTTGAAAATAAACAAAATAAAAATTCCCTACAAACCATTTTCTTCGAAATAACCACCAAAAATTCCGTTGAAGCAATGGATCGATATTCTCCCTGTACAGTCGGCAACCAAATACGCGGAATCCTAGGATTTAATTTAGATAAAAGAACACACCCCAATGGAACTATAAACTTATTGCTTTTGATTGCTTCACCTTTCTCCTGTATAGGCATACGTTTTTCATCAAAAGCAGGCAGACTATAATGATAAAATATTTCTCCAGAATGATCACTAGGGTTTACTGAATTCCGACTTAAACTTGCAAAATCAGAAACTCTTCCAATGCGCCACCCGATAGGAATCTCTCCCTGTTCAGAATCGACCATCTTCCCACCAGATGACCTATACGGCCGACCGTGATCATCCGGAAAGTCAAAATCCATAAACCAACGCTTGAACAACGCCTGTGCCATAGACTCAAGGATTTTGTTGATCTGGTAATTGAGTTCAATCTTAGCATCTAGATCGGAAAGAATTTTGGCGATGGCGCGTTGTTCACCTTCAGGTGGACACAGAATCTCGGAATTCTCTAAAATGTCTGGATTAAATGCAGGGTAAGTTGAAGTATGCGCGTCTGCAATCGCACTTAAGTAATCCGTGTATTTATCGGTGGTAAGGTAATAATAAAGGAACCTTGAATCAATTGTTTTAGACGAAATAACAGCGAATCCAGTAGAAGCAATCGTATTAGGATTTGCCGTTTCCATAAAAGCAAAATGCTTCAAATTTGGCCTCACTGTTGACAGAAGAATGTCATTGTTCCTGACAATACGTTGCGCTCGACTTGGCGCTTCCGATTTTAAAAGGCTTCTTATCTCAAGTATCCTACCGTTATCGACAGAAGCGATATCAATATATTCAATCTCACTGTATGGATATTTTTTATCAATAGTTTTCTCATTAACCACAGCAATATCTTTGAGAGTAGCTACATTCCACCCATCCAGAATTCCGTCGATTTCTGACGGTTTGAGTTTACGCTTAATCATTTAATAGTATTTCCATTAATTCTTTTAGTGTTCGATAGCCATATTTGACTGCGAACTGATCACGTTCACTCTGGGGGTCTTTTGTCCCATGAAATAAATTATTTCTAATACTATGCCAAAATTCCACCATACTACCCCAATCCACCAAAGAATGTATAACGCCTCTCTCCTTTTGGAGGTCTTCTGGAGTGCGCTGGTTAAGTTCCGCGTGATCACAATTCCACCATTCGATTTCTTCTACATTGAGGAGATCACGTGACATATTTCCTAGACGAACACGATCTAGGGTTCTCTTAATATGTTCCCAGTCTTTTTTTAGCGTTGCTTTACTCTGAATTTTCTCTATGTATTGCTGTTTTACCGCTTCATTGCGCTTGAATTGTTGTATTACTTGCCTATCTGTCTGGCACCCAGTATGAAGCTGCGTTCTAAGGTGTGCAATAAAAGCCAAATACTCAAAGACGAATCTTGAGAAATAGTCTTCTTCAGATGCTTTTGTATGCCAGTTCTTTATTAAATCTCTATAATTCAAGTCCTAGCCCCTTGAGATTCTTCCTAATTTCTTTTTCAAGTTCTCCTGATTTCTGAAACTGTTTAGACAACTCACTGGTTAGCCTGCTCATTTTTTCCTCAAATACCTCAGGATCTTCTTCCTGCTCTTCGTTACCTACATAACGACCTGGTGTAAGTATGTGCCCATGCTTTCTGATCTCATCCAGACTCGCTGATTTGCAGAATCCGGCAATATCGTCATACTTCCCATTTTTATTACGCCACGCGTGGTATGTCTTTGCAATTTTAGTAACATCCTGATCGGTAAGATCACGATGCCTGCGGTCGATCATCGCGCCCATATTGCGCACATCAATAAATAAAATTTGCCCTCGACGGTCTCTAAATTTATGATTCTTCTTATCTCTGGAAATAAACCAGAGACATGCTGGGATCATCGTATTATAAAAGAGCTGAGATGGTAAAGAAACCATGCAGTCCACAATGTCCGCTTCAATAATTTTCTTACGAATCTCTCCCTCACCGGATGTATTAGACGACATGGAACCGTTAGCTAAAACAAAGCCAGCTGTTCCTAAAGGAGACAGGTGATGGATGAAGTGTTGTACCCATGCAAAATTAGCATTGCCGACTGGTGGGGTGCCGTATTTCCAACGGACATCCTCACGGAGAAGTTCACCCTTCCAGTCGCTGTCATTAAACGGTGGATTGGCGATCACATAATCAGCTTTCAAATCCTTATGACCATCGTTAAGAAAACTACCTTCGTTGTTCCACGCGATATTGGCGTCGATGCCGCGAATGGCAAGGTTCATTTTGCATAACCGCCATGTAGTTTGATTAGATTCCTGACCATAGATAGAAATGTCCCCGATCCGGCCACCGTGCGCCTCAGCAAATTTCTCACTCTGCACAAACATCCCACCAGAACCACAACATGGATCGAACACACGTCCTTTATATGGCTCAAGCATATCAACGAGCAATCGGACAATGCTTCGCGGCGTGTAAAACTGGCCGCCCTTTTTACCTTCAGCATCGGCAAATTGACCGAGAAAATATTCATAAACTCTTCCTAAAATATCTTTGCTACGATTTTCTTTATCACCTAAACCAATAGTACCAACCAAATCGATCAGCTCTCCTAACCGTTGTTTATCCAGTGAGGAGCGTGCATAATTTTTTGGAAGGACACCTTTTAATGTAGCGTTGTCCTTTTCAATTTGATCCATCGCATCATCAATGAACTTACCGATTGTAGGCTGCTTTGCATTTTTCTGTAAATAATCCCAGCGGGCTTTCTTGGGGACATAAAAAATATTGTCAGCGCGATATTCATCGGGATCTTCCGGATCGGCTCCTTTAGTTTTGGAAAGATTTATGTAGAGCTCGATAAAAGCGTCTGAAATATATTTCAAAAAGATGAGACCCAAAACTACATGTTTATACTCAGCGGCATCCATGTTGTTACGCATCTTGTCCGCCGCTTGCCAGAGTTTCTTCTCAAAAGTTAAATCGCCACCATTGTTACGGGCTTTTGCCATAGCTATTCCTCACAGATTTATCAAAACCTAATTGAATCTCTTATCCAAAAATATCTTGTTAAACCTATCTAAAACTTTTTCCAAATCGAATCTTTCATCCGCGGATCACCGGCATCATTACTTTAATCCTTTTAAAGCCTCATTGATTCTCACCAACGCCTTGTCGAGATCAAAATGCTCGCGTTCGCCCGGCGTTAATACGTCAAATAATTCATTTTCAATCCGTGAACGCATATCCTTAATTTCATCGTTAGATCGCCCCAGATTGATGCGATATTTTGCCAAATCCGGATCCCCATCATCCTCTTCAATTTTTTTCTTAAAAAGATCGATCACATCCTGATCCGCCAGGTTGAATTTATTACGTAAAATAAAATCGAGGTCATAGAAATCGCGCGGGGCGATTGTCTCCCTTAAGGCCGCGGCCCGGAGCTTTTCACTCACGATCTCTTTTAAGGATAAACAATTAACCTTGCCTCCATCAAATAACGGTTCTCCGGTAAAGGGATGCAGAAAACTATGTTGGACTTGGCGTTTCTCTATCGCGTGGATCGGATTATACCTAAGGCCGATTTCGAATTTAATTTTCGCTTCGACCTGACGCAGAGCTGATTGATAAACAAAAGAATATACATACTGTTTGGATTCATTGCGCCCGGGATTGCCTGAATCATCGATCTTGATATCGAATGGCTCCACAAACTTCTTTATATTATCCTTCACCGACTGGATGCACTTGCGTCTTTCGCCGCGCGTCGCTTCATACTGTGGGAGCTTCATACTAAAATCAAGGTCTTCGCTCAAACGATAATACGCGTAATAAATTTTATTCAGGCAGGTTCCTCCTTTAAAAATGAGGTCTTGCGAAAGCTCGTGCACCCGGGAAAGGATCAACGTCAAATAGTAATCTTTTTCCAATTGAGACAATAAAAACTCCTTCTTCTTGGACGCTCTCTCCAGCATCTTTATAAATTCTTCTTTATTTTTGTGAATCATGAAGCCTTCTTTTTTAGGGCTGAACGTTAGCCGAAGGATTGACGATGGCTTTCCATTTTTTGTTAAGTGTTCCTTTGCGCGATCCGGTAAATGAACTCAACGCGGTTTTCTCCACACTTTTGATAAGCGGGCTAAGGATGGTGTCGGTGATGCCTAAATCATCAAGAATCAAACCAATGCGTTTTCTGGTCGTAATATTCGGAAAGCGTGCGGCGCATTGAACGAGTTTTTTGATATCACATTTTTTTTCTTCGACAACTTGTTTGAAAATCCGGACGGCACTATTAATACCGCCGACCGGTTTGTTAAAATAGAGAATATCAACGAGCGTCCTCTCTTTAGAGCTGACGAGGACATCCGTATTCTTTACTTTAATAATTTCCCGGCCATAGATGCGGTTTTCCGGAATTCTCAGGAACTTATAAGAGATGCCGCAAATTACTCTTTCCATACGTAAGGTTGTATTAAGAACATATACGGTCTGAAAAAGTTGTTCCGAAAAACCGTAGTAATTAAACATGGTTGAATAACCAACATAATAATCCTTTCTTGGGAAAAAAAGCGGAGGAATAAGCAACTCGTCAATCCCTGTCCCTTCCGGGCCGGCTTCAAGCGGTGAAAAGGCATAGACGCCGCGCTTTATGGGAGTTAGTATTTTTTTCCTTTTGAGTCTGAAAACAACCTGTTTTCTATTCTCCGGGGCGAGTTTAAATAATTGATCGAGATCCTCTACAGTGACGATCAATTTTTTCTCGTAAGTTAAGCGGGAGACAATATTGGTCTCAATCGGGCCTAAAGTCTTTGATGTATTATAATGTAGCATAGGTTATCTATTGAATAACTTTCATACACTTTATTTACATACACAACTTTACCATATCATTTCCCATTGTCAACATAAAACTGGATACAATGAATCGCAGATTACTATGGGATTTAAACAATACGCCGAGATAATTCTTAATACGATTTTTGAGGATTTTCTAGATGGATTTCATGAGATGATTTTGCTATCTGCATCGAATAATTTGATTCCGTGATGCCTTTTGATGAATCGCGATAAATGAAGAATCGGAACTTCATTGCGCCTGCTTAATTCGACCGCTTTCCTATATGCGCTTAAGGCCTCTTTCAAAAAATGTTGATGATCCAAACTCACGCCTAAATTCATCCAAGCCTGCCATTGATTCGGATCTAACTCAATAACCCTGCGGCAACAAAGCTCGGCCTGTTTGAAATCCTGTTTATAAAGTAGGCATAGGCTGGCACCATGCCAAAGATCAAAATAAATCTTTCGCGGAATGATGTGGCTGGCAAGGCCGCGGCAATAATAGATCAGCGAATCATCGAATTCGTACAAATATTCGCTGGCCCGGCCTTTATAGAGCAATAAATTAGCCCGATGATCCGTCATACTTTGATCATCCAGAAACTTATCCACCACAAAGAATGCGCCCAAATAATTCCGCTCGGCAAAATAAACCGCCATTATCTTTGATAATCCAGCCAGCTTCCCTTCCACAGTTATGGCCTTAGCAAGCGCATTCTCGGCCTCTTCCCTCGCTTCTTCGGGCACTTCCCAAGCCGAAGCTTGGTGAAGCTTCTCTATATACAACTCCTCGGCCATGTTGATCGCGGTTTTGTTCATCACCTCAATACAGCCATAACTCTCGGCACATAGCAAGGCGATCTCCGACGGAGAAATCCTCTCTTATTGCCTTGCTATCGGTCAGCAGTTATGGCTATATATGACTGATGAAAGGAGACGCGGATCGAATGGACAATGCCAAGTTTAGCGAGGTGGAGAAACTGAAGGACAAAAGTCTGGAGGAACTTCAGGCAGAATTTGAGCGGATTTTCGGCAAAAAAACGGATTCCACCAATGACACTTTCCTCCGGCGCAAGATTGCTTACCGGATTCAGGAAATGGAATTGGGCGGGCTTTCCAAGAAGGCCAAGACGCGCCTTGAGGAACTCATAGAGAAATACGATCCGGTTAACAACAAGGCCTTACGGCCAAAGATTACAACCGGCGACAAGGAGTTAAAAACTTTACCTTCTATGCGGGACAAACGCCTCCCGATCCCCGGGACGATTATTCGAAAGAATTATAAGGGAAAAGAAATCGAGGTTCGTGTCTTGGAAAAGGGATTCGAATATGACGGCAAACGCTATCGAAGCTTAACTGGCATTGCCCTTGAGATAACCGGCGCCCATTGGAACGGCTTTTCCTTTTTTAATGTATGAACGATAAAAATCAGACCAAAGAGCCAGCTAAAACAATTCGATGCGCGATTTACACACGCGTCTCCACGACCGATAATCTCGAACAGGATTTTACTTCCCTCGATGTCCAGAGGGAATCCGCCGAAAGCTTCATTGCCAGCCAGAAACAGGAGGGCTGGATTGCCTCATCTCAACGCTACGACGATGCCGGATTCACCGGAGCCAACACCGAGCGGCCCGCGCTTAAACAACTGATCGAGCATATCAAAGCTAAAGAAGTCGATTGCGTGGTCGTTTACAAAGTTGACCGACTCTCTCGTTCTCTTTTAGATTTCTCTCAACTTTTGGAATTCTTTGATAAGAACAATGTTGCCTTCGTGTCGGTCACGCAAAATTTCAACACCAAGACGTCCATGGGCCGACTTACTCTGAATATTCTTCTCTCCTTCGCCCAGTTCGAGCGGGAAATGATCAGTGAACGAACCCGCGACAAAATGGCCGCCGCTAAAAAGAAAGGCAAATTTATCGGCGGCCGCCCTGCCCTCGGATACAACATCGATCCGATCAATCACAAATTGATAACCAATCCCGCTGAAGTCAAACTCGTCAAAGAAGTATTCGACCTTTACCTTGAAAAGAAGTCCCTCATCGAAGTTACAAAGATTCTCAATGCCAAGGCCTACAAGACCAAAGAATACACATCGAGGAAGGGATTAAAATTCGGGGCGCAAGATTTCCAGAACACGTCGGTTCAACGGATACTAAGGAATATCCTCTATACGGGAAGAGTGCAGTATCAAAACGAATTCTACGACGGACAGCAGGAAGCTTTTATCCCCATTGAAACGTTCCAGAAGGTTCAGAAAATCCTCGATGAGAATTACCGTACTCCGCAACGACTGGAACGCAAAAAAGGCCGAGGCATTTTAAGCCAAATCCTGCGATGTAAAAGCTGCGATAGCGCGATGGTTTACACCTATGTTTACAAAAGAGAAAAACGCCACAAATATATGTTTTACATCTGTTCGAAAGCCGCTAAACGCGGCTATGGCACCTGCCCGACGCCGACCATCCCCGCGCATCTTGCCGAAGACCGGATCATGGATTGTTTAAAACAGATTCCGACAGTCAGGGATTTCATCGGAGGAGATTGGAATCAGATTTCCATTGACCAAAGACGAGAAAAACTTGGAAAGGTGATTAGAGAAATCAATTATGACAACTCGGCCAAGATTCTAACCATTACCACAATTGATGAAAACAAGTCTTATACATTTGAAGCCGATTTCAAGAAGGCAAAGCCGGAGAAACCCGAGGTGATCATCAAGAAGGAGCCGCAGTTACGTCAAAACCTTGCTCTTGCCCATCAAATCCAAAACCTCATGGACAATGACCCAGCCATGAGCGTCAAACAAATCGCCGGATGGCTCAATCTGACTCCGGCGCGTGTCAATCAATTCATGAACATGCTTCTTCTGGCTCCAGCCATCCAAGAACAGATCCTCTTTGAGGACGACGAAAAAATAGTCTCAATCCCCGAATACAAAATCAACGAAATTAGCCGTGAGATGATTTGGGACAAGCAGATCGAAGTCTGGCAAAGAATCCTTCATCCTTCCACTCTCTAATTTTCACCCTGCTGTGGCGGGATTTGAAAAATTCTCCATTCAAATAATTGTTCTCTCTCTTTGATGCTCTCATTTTAGCTCGCTATTTTATCTCAATATTACAATTTCTATTTTAGGCCTAATTGGACTTTTTGCTTGCTCGTCGGGATATTCGATATTTCTATAAATATCCATAAAATACGAGGCATAAAATAAAGCAACCTTTGGAGAGGAATACGCAAATTTCCGACGATATTTTCAAATTTTCTGTCTCGAGAGACTCTCAATTCAATCAATCGAAATTATTTCTCCGATGGAGAAATGATAATGCCCTAACTCTTTGACACGTCAAAGCTAAAAACCCCGATGATCATCGATCATCAGGGTTTTGTCGTAACTTATTGTGCCAGAACATGTTACGAATAGATGGGGTGGGTGACCGGATTCGAACCGGCGACCACAAGAGCCACATTCTTGTACTCTAACCAACTGAGCTACACCCACCATAAATTTACGATATGTTTGGAAAAAATCGGTTGGCAATCAGATGACCCGGGGCTAAAATCAGCTCCTCAATATATAAACATCCGTCCGATTTTGCAAGCTAATTTTATTGTGCAGGAACCGGCTTGTCTTCTTGTTCTTTCAGGGAAGGCTCTATCTTTTCTTTATAAAATTTCTTTCCGAACTCTTCAAACTGATGGCCCAAATTTTTATAATCCGTCGAACCCGAGGACTCCCCCGACGGCTGTTCTCCGATCTGCCCGGAAAATGAAATCGCCCCGACCTGAAAATCATCCATCTTGGTTTTGAAATTAAACGCCGAGGTGATCTCCAGGCCCGAGGATTGCAAGGCCGCGAAAAAGACGTCCTTGAAAGAAGCGGGATTGGTTTCGGTCTCGGGCTTATCGGTCAAATTCTTGATCTGGACTTTTCCCTGGACCGTCATATCGTTGTTAAGCGAATACAAATTCGCCGCGCAGCTCACTTTTCCGTCCGGTTCAATCACATTAATATTCACGTTCATGTCTTTTTTATAAACATTGATAAAGCCCTGGGCCTGCACCTTGCTTCCGGAAAACGGCAGCTGGCCGTTGGTGATGGCGGCGGTCAGATCGAATTTGGTTTCCATCGGCTCGACGGTCGGGATCAGGACATTCTGGGATTTTAAATCGACATCCTTGAGATCGACACGAAAATCCGATTGGTTCGCGCGGTCGGCAAACTGGATCTCGCCTTTCTTGACGAGGAGATAATCGATGACCACGCTGAACATCTTTCGCGGCGGCGGGGTTTTCGCTTCGCTCGTCCGAGGAATAAATGGATTATCTGCGGACGGCGTCTGTGACGCCTGGCCGGCCGGCGCGGCATCGCCCAGCACAAATTTAGACTGTTCATTGCGGGTCACCAGCACAACCGGTTCCGAAAGGCTCATGAACAAAAGATGAAACCGCTTGTGTAAAAGATCCGGGATCCCGATCTGCAGCTGAACGTCTTGGGCCTGCATCATGTTTTCGATCTTGAAATCCATAATCCTCAGACCGAACGGGAACAGGAAATGAATGTCTTCCATCATGACCGGCCGCTGAAAAATTTCGCTGAGTTTATCAAAGACAAGTTGCCGTCCGTTTAATCGGATATAAATCGAACAGGTGATCACGATCACCAGCAGGAGAATGAGCAAACCTAATAAAATTCTGGCCAGGGTTTTCATATTTTAAAATTTTCGCTTAAAGAAAATAACGCCGGACGTTGCGAGCTCCATTCCAAACGGATGACAATCATTAAAATAAAACGTCCCTGGCCCGAGTCGAACGGGCGGCCCACAGCTTAGAAGGCTGTTGCTCTATCCAACTGAGCTACAGGGACAAATCGCGTCGATGATTATTCAATACAAAAAATTTCAGGATATTGAATCCGTGCCTTAAAAACAGGATTATTTTATATCAGATTTTATATCAACTGTCTATACGTTTAAGGAAAACTCCATATCCCCGGGATTAATCATGCCCGACCGGCAAAAGAGATCAAAACATGAAAACACTTGTCAATAACAGGGCGTTCTATAAAATGGAATCATATGAACTCATCCAATGCACTACACCCTGCCGCTTCTTTTCAACCCCCGTTTTCCTTGTTCCGTTCCATTCCCAAAAATATCCTGATCGCGCTGGCAATCAGCGTGTTTTTGGGAATTTTTCTATGGATCTACTCCGACCTGCCGCCTTACGGCCGGCCCGAGCAGGAATCGAACGTCTACTGGACCTGCATGATCGACATCGCCCACAAATGGCGCACCTTTCAATGGTTTACCTTTTGGGACCGGGAACTGGGCGGCGGGATGAGCCTTTATACCTCGAGCCAGTATCCGCTGTTTAATCCGACCAACGCCCTAGCATGGGTCCTGCCCGATGATCAATTTTATTTATTCAAGGTCATCGAACCGTTTGTCGTGGGATGTTTTTTTACAATCCTTTTTCTTCTAGAGGCCTTCGCGGTTCCCTGGCCGTTCGCGTTTTTTAGCGCGTTTTATTTTCTGGGATTGGGTTTAAGCCGTCAGACCATGCTCCCGGAGTCGTCGCTTTTTTTGTGGGGCTGTTTTCTTTTTCCGGCGATGGTTTACGCGTACTGGAAACTCCATACCAAAAACCTATACCTGGCCTTCGCGGTCGTTGGGAGTCTGATCGCGCTGCAATTTTCCGGGGCCGGGGTGACCCAGGTCCCGCAGCTGGCCGCATGGTGGCTTTTGTTCATCGCGGTGCGAACGCTGTTTACCGTCAAGACCGATGGAACTTGGAATGGTTTTAAAAAATGGGGATTGAGCTCAGGTGTCCTGCTGTTGCTTGTGATCGGATTATTCGGCATTCAATTCATCCCGACGAAAGAATTCGTCATGCACGAATCAGCCCGCATCCCGGGGCGATATCCGGTGAACAATTTTTGCCTTGAACACATCCTCGATCTGTTCGTCCGATTTATCACGCATCCGCAGGGGATCAGTTTACGCGGGGTCTTGGCCCTGGTCCTGTTGAGCCTGGCGGTCTTGATCAAAGACCATCGCAAATCCTTTCAACATCCGACAAGTAAAACATTTTTGCCGCAATTATGGATCACCACGATCGTTTATTTCCTGATCCCTTCTATGGCCGACATGTGTGACCGGCTGATGCCGTTTCTGCACGGGCTTTTTAAACCCATCAGCATGTTTACCTTCCGTTACGGGATCCACATCCTGGATTTTTGTATCGCGATCAGTCTCGGCATCATTCTTCATAACGTGGATTTAAAAAACAATTTTCAGCGGCTCTCTCTTCTTCGCCAGCTGTCCATCTTCATTCTTGTTGCGCTGGCGGTCTTGGCCGTGACGCTTCCGGCTGCGATGATTATCCCCGCGGTCAAAAACGCCCTGATCGCGTGGATCCCTGTCTCGCGTCACTTTGTGCCGGCGGGAGCGGGGAGCACGATCGTGATGTGCGTTATTTCCCTGATCGCGTTGTTTTATCTGATCCAACGACCCTCTTCAACACTCCTATGGAAACTCTTCGGGATCAGCCTGACGTTCCTGGGATTCATGACCATGATGACCTGTTATCACTGGAACAACAAAGGGCTCCGGACGAATCTCGACGCGTATCATCTTTCCAGTCCCGAATACATCTATTATCAACAGGCCCATGGTAAATATTATCTGCCGTATGCCACGACCCCCGAGATGAACGACTGCTTCAATCTTCTTTATAGCGTTCACGGGACCGCGGGATTTTTCGCCTGCCCGCCGTATCGGTTTAATAAATTTATGGCCACCTATCACAACGACAAGCTCGCGCACTTCCTTGCCGGTAACGTCATGCAGTATTATATCCTGCGGCCATCGAGTAACCTGACGACGTATTTTCCGGTCGAATTTACCACCATCAAGAAAGGAGAAACCCTGCCCTGGAAAGGCTTCGCCAAAAAAATTACGGGCGAACGGTTTGATATCTGGGAACGTCTCGTTGCCGTGCCTAAAATGTATTTCGCCAGGCAACTGCATGTCGTTCCTTACGCACAGATCATTAAAAATTTCGACCGTCCGTTCAACCGGACGATTTTAATCGATGCCGATGATGCCGCCCGATTCGGGCTCGCCGATGTCCGGCTTTCGGACATGCCCAATGCTTCGCCGGGTTACGCGAACTTCCGTCGCCCGCGCGGGGACCGGGTGACGTTTGACGTCAAAACTTCCGGCGATCAGTTTGTTTTCTTTCCGGAGATGTATCAAAAAGGCTGGCGGATTTTACTGGATGGACAACCCGTCGAATATTTTCCGGCGGATTATCTTTTCATCGGGTTCAAGGTCCCGGCCGGCGAACATCACGTCACGATGCGGTTTGTTCCGCCGGGATTTTGGGCGGGATTGATCGTCAATGTGATTAGTGTGGCTGTATTGATTTTTTTGATCCGGACCGTCTGCAACAAAAAAGACAGCGACAAATCCGGACATCCCTGCCGCTCCTTCCTTTAATCTTACAGTTCAAAACCAATCAGCCGCGGCGCATAAGCACGGGCGAAGATCCCCCACGAGCGCATGATGATCATAGAAAAATAAATAAAAAGCAGGTACGCAAAGAGAAATCCCAGGGTCAGATCTTTCGTCAGTACCATTTGTGCCAAATTTACGATGACCAAAGAAATAACACTCCAAAGCAAAAACGTTGCGCTATACGGCCAAAATGTTTTCCGGGCTGATCCATCCCGGATAGATCATCTCGATATAAAGAAATGCCGTACCTAAACACAAAATCTGCGCGATCAAAAATTTACAAAACGTCCCCACCCATTCTTCAAAATAAAACATCTTAGGCCAGTCGGGCAGGGCCTCGTTGTCCGAGATCACCGCGCATTCGAGGATTTTGAGCAGGCACACAATAACCACCAGCAATCGCTCTTTAATACACTCCGGACAAAAATCGCGCAGACACTTTGAGCACGTATACAAAGACTCTTTCTCATCAGGAAAATGGCAGGGCGGATTGATCAGGTGATCTTTAAACGACCTTTCTTTATAATAATTTTTTCCCGATGACTAATACTTTGTCAATTTTATTTTTATTGAGCTTTTCCTTTTCAACTCTAAATCTCTCGCTTCCGACATCGATGATGGCGAGAGATTTAGAGTTTCGTTTAATAGAAAGAAGCTCAATAATAGTTGATTTCCTTCAAAGTATAGAGGGATCAACTATGAAAAACGGGTTTGACAAAGTGCTAACGCGCTTAGCGCGCCGCCCAAAGTAATAATACGGGAATGAGACTCCCCAACAACAAACAACCCCAGACAATCCACGGCTGGGTAAATTTAAACGCCATCAGGACGCCCAGCATCGTTGTCACCAGGACACCGAACGACATCAGGACTACAAAATATCTAAACGTCGGCGATGGCTTCGTCTTGGCTGTTTCCGATAGAATCTGCTGATGAAGGTGGATTCCCGACAACACGCGCACAATGCGCGGCGGTTGATATCCTTGACTCGATTTGCGCAGCTGATGCAGATCGTACATCTGCCAGCAGCCGGTCACAATAAAAAAAATCAATAACGGTGCGAAAAAACAACCCAGATAAAGATGAACCGATCGCATCACTTTAATATTCATGGTCTTTCTCCTCGGATAATTCTTCTCATCCCATCAATCTCATCAATTTTCTATTTGAAACATCGATTTTGGCAACTCATAGCGCCGGATCAATGTCGCGTTCTTTGCGTTACGTTTGACAAAGATGATGGTAAATTGATCGACAAAAACCGGCGCCCAGGAAGGATCCTGAATCCGTTTGAACAAAAACGGCTGGGCCCAGGGGGTTATATCGCGACGGAAAAAATAGATCGCGTTAAACTGGTACGCCTCTTCCATCCTCTTCCAGGTGTCCTCATTCTCCTGCATCGGCACATAAATATCTTTGAAGAAAGAAACACTGTAGGCCTCCGGCCGGTTGTCGACAAAGACGTGTTCCTTCGGGAAAAGATGGTAAATCAGATATCCACCGATGTCGTAATTATTAAAGATCGGCCCATCGATCTTGTTCTGCTGAAAGAATTCCGCCGAGGCGTTCACACCCGGGATCAGTCCTAATATCTTTTGGGGATTTTGGAAAATATACATCAGCCAATTGGCGGATTGCCTGATCTCCGGGATATTCTGACCATAATACAATTTCACGTAAGGTGAATAATAGAACGTCGTGGATTGAAGCCCAAGAAAAAGGAGCACAACCGACGCCGATAGGAACACCCGACCCACCGCCTTTTTTATTTTTTTCTCCTTCTGGAGCTTTTCTTTATTCTTCAATAAACAATCCGTCAGCCCCACCTGGATGTTGGAGGCGATACAGGGGACAGCGAACAGACCAAACAAAGGAATCATACGGATCGCTTTAAACGCCAGAAGCGAAAAGATCCCCATCAAAACCAGCGACAAAAGATTATTTTTGATCTCTTTTCTTAAAAAAACCGGAACGAAACTGGCCGCGGTCAAAAGAAAGACCGCTTCGAAATGCGCATACATCGGATGATCCGGGAATCGCCGCTGCATAAAAAAAACCGATTGGTTTTCGGCCAGCATGTACCCATACTCTTTGAAAATCAGAAACGGCACCAGGACTCCCTTAAAACCAAAAGGATTAAGGAAACAAACCAAGATACTAATGCTGAGTAATATAAAATATTGCCTGGCCTCCGGAGAGGAACCGATGAGAAAATCGAGATCAGGAAATTTTTCACCCCCCTTATTTTCATGAATTGAATTTCTCCTGGCCCAAGCAAAGCCCGACCACCAGGCATCGGCCCAGAAAACCCCGAGGATAAAAAGGCCGAAGATAAAGAAGATATGGATGTTCACCCACAATATCTGCAAAACCGGAATGATCCACAACAGCCAAGCCGGGATTTCTTTAAGTTTGAATTTATAAAGAAGAAAAAAATAAATACTTAAAAAGAGATAGCTAAAGCCTTCCGGCCGGATCTCTAAGCGCGACGTGATGAGAGGAACGACCAGAAGCGTACAAAAAACCGCGTAATGGAAATTGGATAACCGCCGGCTGATCATAAAAAAGAAATAAAAGGTTAAAAGAAAAAGGATCGTATAAAAAACCGACACCCCGACAAAGCCGAACCACTGCACGATCAAAAAAAAGATTACGCCCGTCAGCCAGTGATGATTGACAGTCGGAAAATTCGGTTCGGTATAGGAATAATAATTCGTGGCGATCGGATGGTGTTCTTCAAAAAAAATCTGGCCATTCTTCAGATGGCGTCCTAGATCAGAGGTCATGAGATTGATTCTTTGCGAGTAAGATAACGCGAGGAACAATAGCAGGACAAGAAAGACAATCGATTTTCCAAAATAACCGAAAACCGATTCGAGGGATTTATTCATGCGTATAGGTTTGGGATATTTTTCTTTTCGTTAAAAATAGAATCAGCGCTGATCACGCGGCCCGATGATATCGGCAATTTCCTTGATCTTGGGTTTGGTCAGCAAAAACTCGACATTCTTTTTGGCCAGCCGCACATCGGTTCCCACAATAAGCCTCTGGACTTTCGGAATATGATGAACATCGACACTGAAGCGCCTGACCCCGATCCCTAAAAGAAACGCGATATATTTTTCATCATGAGCCATATCCCCGCAGATTGACACTTCCTTTTTAAAAGTGATCGCGGCATCGACGATCCTTTTCAATCCCCGCAAAATCGAGGGATGATACGGCAGATACAAATCTGCCACTTTTTCGTTAGTACGGTCGACGGCCAGCATGTACTGAATAAAATCATTGGTCCCGATCGAAAAGAAATCAGCGGCCTGGGCCAGATCTTCAATGATCTCCAGGACAGACGGCAATTCGATCATCAGCCCGATCTGGGCAGACGCATGATAAGGGATCTTGTCCTTGCTAAGCGAGAACATGGATTCCCGGACGATCTCCTTGGCTTCCAGGAATTCATCCAGCGAGGAGATCATCGGGAACATGATCTTCAAATCCGCCTGATGACCGGCCCGCAAAATGGCCCGCAGCTGCTGGGAAAAGATATCTTTATGTTTGAGAGAAAACCGGATCGAACGCATCCCAAGAAAAGGATTTTCTTCCTTGCCGTGATAGTAATACGACAAAACCTTATCGCCACCAATATCCAGCGTGCGAAATGTGATCTCATGCCCGGACATGCTATCGACAAGCTTTTTATAAATAACAAACTGTTCTTCCTCGGTTGGAAAATCACTGCGGACGATAAAGGGGAACTCCGTGCGGTAAAGCCCGATCCCCTCGGCCTTCAATTCCCGCGCGGCCTTGACGTCGCCCAGCAGATTGATGTTCGCCAGCACATAGGCCCTGGCCCCGTCCTGGGTATGCGTTGTGGGCATGACGCTGTCTTTGATACTGCTTAAATTTTTCCGGGTATCTTCCCTCTGCCGGAACGTGTCGCTCACATCGGGGGTGGGATTGATATAGATATTCCCTTGTTCGGCGTCTAAAAGGATTTTTGTCGCCGGCGGGAGATCCAGGAGTTGCGGCGTGTCGGTGATGACCATAGGGATGTTCAGGGACCGGGATAATATCGAAAGATGCGATGACGTCCCTCCGCTCAAAAGAATGATCCCGGCGACTTTCTGCGATGACAGCTTAAGCGCGTCCGATGGAAACAATTCCTCGGCGATCACAATCCGGCCTTCATAATCATTGCCTTTCTCTCCGTGCCCAATCAGATTCTGCAAAAGACGATTGCCGATATCTTTCACATCCTGGCTCTTCTCTTTCAGATAGGCGTTGGGGATCAACTGAAACATCAGGACATATTTGTGGACGACTTCCAGAATAGCCTGCGGCGGATTGACGCCGCTTTGAATCAGATCAACAATCGCGTCGACGAACACCTTGTCTTTGAGCATCAGAATCTGGGCGGTAAAAATCAGCGAGGCCACATCGAATAACCGGTCTTCGATTTCCTTTTGGAACAACTCCAGCTGTTTTTCCGTGGCCTGGATCGCCTGCTGGAAATCACTCAAACTGTACTGCGTCTGCAGCTGCTGCAAAGAAAGCGCGCTCAGGCTATCCGTCTTAACGATGACCGCTTCCGCGAACGCAAATCCAGAGGCGCCCACGCGCCCCTGAACAAGTTTTAATTCCCGCGGCTTCAAAACGATTCTTTGCTTCGCAGCGGTTTCGTTGAAGCTCATCAATAATTTTGTGGTTTCGATCGTATTGGCCAGCTGGGAGGTGATCGCACGCAGGACTTTGATGTCCTCTTCTTCAAAGCAATTCCGTTTCGAATTCTGGACGACCATGACGCCGATTCTGGTGCGTCCGCGGACAATCGGGACCGCGAGAAAAGATTCAAACTGCTCTTCACCGATCCCAGGAAAATATTTAAAATTCGGATTGTTTCTGGCGTTGCCTTCGCAGATGGGGCGGATCTCTTTTAACGCCAATCCGCTCAATCCCTCCCCCAGGCGCATCTTGACGTTTCCGATGGATTCCGGATTGAGCCCTTTGGTCGCTTTCAGGACCAGTTCATCCGTCCACTCGTAATAAAGGTAAATCGAGCACACCTCGGAGTTCATATGCTCGGAAATCATGAAAACGATGTTCTGCAGAAAATTATCGAGCCCGACCGAATCGATGAACAGATCACTCAGCTCTCCGATATCACAAATCAATTTTGTATGATCACGTTTCATCGTTCCCCATCGGTGGCAAACACTTTGGTTGTAAACTGAACCGGCCCGTCCTCGATCGCATCAAACTGCAATACGACTTCGAGAAGTTCGTCGGGATTAAAAAAGCCCAAACGCCCGGAGGGCAGCGGGACATTCAGAAAATTAAGTCCGTTGGGTGTGAGCCGGCACGTCAGCCCATCGGCGTTGGACAGTTTTACATGATTGACGAAGTCAACTAGGAGCGAAATCGGCCCCGGGATCCGCTCGGAAGAAATATTTTTCAAGGTAACCGTCTGCTCGAACAAACCCGTTGTTTGATTGAATCGAACACCCCCCCATGGTTTGACCTCGATTTTTTCCGACACATCCAAAGCCAGTTTCGTCCCTAACAAATCCAAGGCGCATCCCCACCCTTGAAAAAATTTTCCCGCGTCTTTATTCTCTTCGAAAGTTTTGCGCAGAAGGACAAACAAATCTTTGGTCTGACGGCGGTTCAGGATCGTTTCAAGAAACTGATCGGTGTCGTCGCCTTCATTCAGGATCGAAAACGATAAATACGGGGGATCAAAAGCATTTTGGCTGACCAGATACGGAAAAGATTCCAATTCGGTCAGCAATGATTTGATCTGTTGCGTCGAAACCGCCAGGGACCGGACCGGGATATTGTCATTCCCGTAAAATATTCCGGAGCGCCGGTACGGAAAAAATTTATTGGCATCCGCGCTATTGTCCGGTGTTGTAAAAATCGTCGTCCGGATCATCTTGTCCTGCTCGCCCAAATAGGTCAATTTGATTTGAGCGAATTGCAGCTGATCCGGCCTCATGCTGACCAGCCGCTGAAATGTCGGGGATAAATCCGCCACATCTCTCAAGGGATCGTCGAGAAACATAAAAGTTTTGATCATCGACAAAAAAGTCGCATAATCCAATTCATCCTGATTGAAATTGCGCATGACGAACAAATAGACAAAGCCGTCTTTCTCCACAAAGATGTTGCTGACAAACGTTCCGCTACGGGTGATGACATCTAAGCGGGAGGTCGCGGTCCCGTCTTTAATCGCCGGGCTGTAGGGCTCTTCATCGGTCGTCAAACGTTCAAATCCCAGGAAAGAATCTTCCTTGAGTTTCAAAAAACGGTCGAGTTGATTCGTGACATAAATTTCCACCTTGCAGGACATTCCTTGGCGCAACCGGGAGGCGAAACACACATCGGTTCTGGATCTGAATTCCCCCTGTTTATAGGTCGTAGCCTGGTTCACCAACGGTTCCCAATCCAGAGGGGACTGGATGGAAAACCCGCCGGTTTGATTCTGATAGGTGTCCCATTTGGTCATATCCACGGAGACCGCGAACGCCGATGGGATACCGAAAAAGACAGTGATGAAAAGAAAACACCAGACAAAAAATCTCTTTAACGATTTCATAGCTCAGGCCTCTCCCCTCATAAGATTGGACCGAATAATCAAGACAGTTATTATTGAATTTTTTTTCCAAATCGGGGAGGAGGGATTCGAACCCTCGACCTTCTGCTCCCAAAGCAGACGCGCTAGCCAAGCTGCGCTACTCCCCGTTGAAACCAAAGGAAATTCTTGTCTATCTGAAAACCATCATTAAACTCAAGGCGGGAAAATTTTTGCGACCGCAAAATCTGATTTAAAGCGGGTGTAGTATATCATTAACCCCTATGGGTTGCAACAAATTGCTCCGGTTAGACTTGATGAATATTTTTTATAATAAAAATGTCTTAAAGATTTAAATAAAATCAATATTAGAGGAATCCTTGATTGAAGATCTTGAAGATTCCGATATAATAAACGCATGAAAAAAAAGATGGCCTTTCTGATCTTCACTGTATTCCTTTTGGGGGTGAGTGGGATTGTCTATCTCCAAAACTTCTTTTTTCCGGTAAAAGTCCGGGAGATCCTGATCCAGAAGGCGGAAGCCCTTTTACACCGCACCGTCAGATTTGATGCCATCCAGTTTCATCCGATTAAAGGGTTTATCATCTCCAACCTCAACATCACCGAAAAAGACGATCCGGCCCGGGAACGGTTTGTTCATATCGATCAGGTTTCCTTCAATGTCCTTTATCTTCCTTTCTTTAAAGAACACAAAATCATTGTCCCTCATCTTGACATACAAAACGCCTCGGTTGAGTTAACGCGTCTGGCGGACGGTCAATGGAATTTCGCAGACCTTTTGACCAAAGATAAAGGGAAATCAACGCAACAGTCTGCGTCAAATTTTCTTTTGGCCGGATTATCCGTCAGCGATCTGGAGATCACGGTACTGGATAAAACGCTGAATCCGCCTTTTCTGAAAACTTTTGAACAAACCAACGTCAATGTCAGCTGTTCTGCGAACCAAGAATGCCGGTTTGCGCTTAACACCAAAATCCCCAACGACAACGGCTCATTAACCCTGCAGGGGTCAGCAAACCTCTCCGGAAAAAATATCCGCGCCGATCTTGATCTTGCCCATATTCAGTTTGTCCCTTATCTTTCGTCGTTCTTTCCCAAGACCAAGGTTCAGATTATCGATGGCCAGGTCAAAATGGCGCAACTCAACATTCAAAAAATAGATCGCCAAATCAGAATCAAAGCCAAGGCCGAGCTCTCCGATGCCGCGGTGAATATCTATCCCAATAAAATGATCAAAGGGTCCTTACAGATTCCTAACGCGCAAATGACTATCGAACCCGGCAAATCGTTTGATTTTCAAAGTTCGCTGGCGTTCAACGACGCCAAGATGCAGATGAACGCCCGCAACACGATCAGCGGCGATCTTAAGACCCCGGCATTGTCCTGGCACTGGGCCGGCGGCGAAACAACGATCCAGAGTTCGTTGAATCTTAATCAAGCGGTCTTAACCATCGGGTCCAATAAAATATTTTCCGGACAAGCCGCCTTAAAAGACGGCGCGTTTAACTGGAAAGACGGCAAGGCCACGATCGCCGGACAACTGACCGTGAACGATTTTCTTTTCCGCTGGGCCGACGATAAAAAGCTTCAGGGACAACTGAATGTGACTCCCACCGAACTTTCGATCGCAAACGATCGGTTGAATCTGAAAGGACCCGTCGAACTTCTCGAAGGCGAGTTGACGTTGGCTCCGGAAAAAATCATCAAAGGACATTTGATGACAGCTCGGACTTCTTTAATCACAGGAGACATGCAGATGGATCTTGTGACCGATTTTAAGCTCAATGACGCGGATATCACCTGGCCGACGCAAAAAAAACTAACCGGAGCGATCGACAGCCCCAAGACCGCTCTTAAAGTTGTCGATAATCAATTAAATCTAACAACGGACTTTTCGGTGAATAAAGCCAATCTGGCTTTCGAACGGAATCGAAACGCGGCGGGCGATCCGCAGATGAATTTACAACTCCAATATGTCTTCGGCAATCCCGATTCGTTAGTTTATCAAGGAACGCTCCAGCCCCATCTTGCTCTCTTGGCCGGGATGCCCAGGGTCAATGAAGTCAAAAATGTCTCCGGTCAGATCCATTTTAAAAACAATGAATTGGCCAGCGATGGATTAACCATGGATATTCAAGACACCCCCGTGCGACTGACAGGAACCTTGTCCGATTTTAAAGAACCGTTTCTTGATATCCAAGCTTCCAGCGACAAGGTGGAAATCGAAAAGATCGTCCCATTTCTTCCCGAAAAATTATTCGATCAATTGAAAGCCAAACCAAGCGGACAGACGACCATAAGCATCAGTTTTAAGGGAAAACCCTCTTCAGTGCAGGAAGCGGACTTCACGCTGACCTCTCAACTGCAAAAAGCCAAGGTGGCACTGGAAGCCGTTGCGGATCCGTTCACGGATCTCGAGGGAACAATCCGGTACTCGCGCAAATCAATTTCCTGGAAAGACCTCAAAGGTCAATTCAAAAACATCGACTTTCTGGCCAGCGGTCAACTGGATGATTTCGCGCGCCCGCAGATCACAACAACCTTCCGTTCCAAAACGCTGGGGATGGATCTTACGAGCCAGTTAAATTTCCTCACACCCGGGCTCATGAAGATCGAATCGCTCGCCGGAAAATACCAGCATTCTGATTTCGATTTGACCGGCGACGTCTTTTTTTCGGAAAAGCAAAAACCCGATGTCGAACTCAAAGGAAACGCCAGATTCAATCTCCAGGATTTATCCATTTTACTACCCCAAGCCAAAGACCGTCTGGAAAAATTGGCCCCTAAAGGATCGGTCCAATGGGAAGGATCGATTAAAGGAAACTCACTTAATTGGATGGATTGGTTGATCTCATCCTCGGTCATGAGTCCGGAAATCACTTTATCCGGATACAAGATCAATGATCTGGCCGTCAAAAGCCATCAGGCCAATCAGCAAATCGACACCTTCAATCTAACCGCTCATGTTTACAACGGAGACTTAAATCTCTACGCCACCGCAGATTTATTCAAAGAATTCATGCCTTATCAGCTGGAAATTCAAATCAAAAAGGTCGATCTCGAAAAATTAAAAACCGATACGATCTGGAAAGATAAAATTGTTTCCGGCTCGCTTTCCAGTGTTGCCCGTCTCAACGGCGCGTTAAAGGACCCTCAACGGCTGGAAGGCCAGGGATCGATCCTGATCAACGACGGCAATATCTGGCAGTTAAATTTATTTACCGGACTGGGCAAGCTTCTTTTGATCCCCGAGTATGAAGACATTATTTTCAATGAGGCCAGCCTGGATTATCTGGTCAAAGACGGAAGGATCACCACCGAAAATCTGATTTTAAAAAGCGAGCCGATGATTTTGAAAGGCAAAGGATGGATGAATTTCGCAGGAGAGATGGATTTTAACGTCGTTTCGGAATTTAATATCAACACCATCACTCACTCCGAGTCGATCAAGAAAACAATCACCGCCTTGATTGCCCAGAGCGGCCCCTATCTTAATATCAAAGTGTCCGGGTCGCTCAAGGCCCCGAAGTACGCACTCTACCCTTCTGCCACCCATATGATTAACACGACGAAAAATCTTTTGCTGGAAGGTTTGAAAAATATTTTTTGATGACCTGCTTGAATTTGCGCAAAGCGCGATAGCGGTGGCTCATCTTGGATTTGACGGCGGGTGAAAGCTCTCCGAATGTTTTGTTATAACGCGGGATTAAAAAAAGCGGGTCGTATCCAAAACCGTTTTTCCCTTTCGATTTTAACGCGATGACCCCCGAGCAACTGCCGCTGACGACGTCGACCAATCGTTTCCCGTCGCTCAAGGCCACATAACAACGGTAACGCGCCTGGCGTTTGGATAGCGGAACGCCTTTGAGCAAACGCAGGAGTTTGGCGTTATTTTTTCGATCGGTCGCCCCGGGACCGGAAAAGCGCGCGGAATAAATCCCCGGCTCGTTATGTAAGGCTTTGACTTCCAATCCCGAATCCTCGCCGATCGTCAATTTCTTGGTGTACAAGGCGATCGTGGCCGCTTTTTTAATTGCGTTGGCGCTGAAGGTCATTCCGTCTTCTTCGATGGCGGGTAAATCGGGATAATCGTCTAAAGAAGTAATTTTTACTTTTAAATCTTTTAAAAGGTCCCTGATTTCTTCCAGCTTCTTTTTGTTGCGGGTGGCAACAAGCAGTTCTTTCATAGTGCTATTCCTTTGAGCATTTCAGGCGACCGTCTGCAAAATTATTATATTAATGTTTCTCAACTACGAAGACTATAAAACAATACCCTCTATTTCCTCTATTACAATTCTCGCATCTAAAACCCCAACCCTTTTAAACATTCCTTCTGAATATCGAATAACTCTTTGATTCCTTTTTGGGCCAACACCAAAAGGGAATCCATCTGTGTTTTGGAAAACGGATGTCCTTCGGCAGTCCCCTGGACTTCGACGAATTGCCCCGATCGGATCATCACGACATTCATGTCCATGTCGGCTTTGGAATCTTCCTGATAATTCAAATCCAAAACCAGCTCTCCGCCCCAAATCCCGACACTCACCGCGGCGACATAATTGGTGATCGGGATTTCATTGATCATCGTCTTTTGTTTCATCTTCAAAATCGCGTCGCCGAGCGCGATGAATCCGCCGGTAATGGACGCGGTGCGCGTTCCGCCATCGCCCTGGATCACGTCGCAATCGATCTTGATCGTCCGTTCGCCGAGTTTATTCATGTCGACCACGGCCCGTAGTGACCGGCCGATCAACCGCTGGATCTCCAACGTCCGGCCGGAACTGGCCGCTTTGTCCCGGTTGATCCGGCTGTCGCAGGAACGGGGCAACATCCCGTATTCCGCCGTGACCCAGCCCGTTCCGGAATTTCGCAGAAACGGAGGAACACTTTCCTCGACGCTGGCGGTACACAAAACCCGGGTGTCGCCGAATTCGATTAAACACGAACCTTCCGCATATTTACTATAGTTTTGGGTCACCTTGATGCGCCGCAATTTATCCGGGGCGCGCCCATCCATTCGAATCATAGGTTTCCTTTCTTTGATGACGGATGATATTGCGCAACGACCGTCGTTTGAATTCCTCCTCGGGAATTAACCACCGCCTCCACCTTGGCCCAGCGGGGAGCGCAGGCGTTCACGATATCATCCAAAATCTTGTTCACAAAATGTTCGTGGAAAATGCCGATATTCCTGAAAAACACAATATAATATTTAAACGATTTCAGCTCCAGACAGGTTCTAGTCGGGCTGTAACTCACCTGAAGGGTGGCAAAATCCGGCAATCCGGTCTTGGGACAGATGCAGGTGAATTCCGGGATGTGCAGATGGATCGTATATTCCCGGTCGGCATATTGATTGCGCCAGACATCGATCTTCGGCGTCTTTAATGTTTTGATATTCTCCTGTAACCCTTCGTATGATTTTTTATTTTTCATTTCATCGGTCTCATTTTTAAAATTGAAATTTAAACATGATCGGACAGTTTCTTGTTACGGCAGGTTCATCAATTTATGGATCTGCGGCACGACGCGCACCTCTCGGAGATATTGAGAACAATATTGCTGAAACAAAAGACATTTCCCCAGAATCCCGTTGGAGGATTCGAAATGATTCGGCTGCAGATAAAAAATGATTTCAGGATCATACCGCGCGACCAGTTCGACGGCTTTTTGCAGATCATCCCGGGTTGTTTGCCCCGAGATCACGGTCTTGATAAAAAGATCTTTTTTCCGGGCGCGTTTTAAGAATTCTTCGTGTTCACGCCAAAAATTCCTCGCTTCAGTCGAGCTGGGGAGTTTCATGTCCATGGCAATGATGTCTACCTGATCGATTATTTTATCCAGCTCCTTATAAAGCACTCCGCTCGTTTCCAGATAGATTTTCAATCCGGACTTCTTAAATAACGGGATAAAATCTTTGATGAAATCGGCCTGCAGCAACGGTTCTCCGCCGGTCAGACTGACCGAATGCGACCCGGCAATCAGCGGACGGATTGCCGCAACCAGTTCCTCCAAAGAATATTCTTTATAGTCTCTACGCCCGTCGCCGATTGTGTCCGGCGTATCGCACCAGACGCAATGCATGTGGCATTCGAAGAAACGCACAAAAACCTGGCGAACGCCGATGTATTTTCCTTCACCCTGGAGGGATGGAAATAGTTCGAAAATTTTTGCTTTCATTGTTGTGACCATAAAAATTAATATGGGGTTAACGAGTTAGCGGGTTCAACCGGTTATCGAGTTCACTTCATTCATGAAATTACAAATCAAAAAAATAACCCGTAAAACCCGCAACTTTCATATCAAAGGATCCCTTTCACCAACCCCCTCAAACCCTTTTTCTCTTAACCGGCAACTGTCGCAGCCGCCGCAAGGTTTTTTTCCGCCGCTGTAACAGGACCAGGTCAAATGATACGGAACACGGAGTTTGATTCCCAGATGGATAATCTGTGCTTTGGTTAAATGAATCAATGGCGTTTCAATCTTGATCCTTTGGCCTTCGACACCGCTTTTCAATCCTGTGACTAAAACCGTTTCAAACGCCTTAAAAAATTCCGGCCGGCAATCCGGATAACCGGAATAATCGATCGCGTTGGCTCCGATAAAAATCTTGTGCGCCCCGAGTGTTTCCGCATAAGAAACCGCAAAGCTCAAAAAAATAATATTTCTCGCAGGAACATACGTGGGAGGAATCTCCTTTAAATTAATTTTGCGGTGACGCGGCAACGCGATCCTCCGGTCCAACAAAGCCGATCCTTTCCAGGGCAGCGCGATAGGCACCAGCTGGGCAGCGCAACGGGCATGTCGGGCGATTTTCCTGGCCTGATGGATTTCTTTGCGATGACGCTGGCCATAATCAAAAATAAGACAAAAAATCTTGTACCCTTGTTTTAACGCGTAAAAAAGGGTCGTGGCGGAATCCAACCCTCCCGATAACAAAACAACCGCTTTTTTCAAATCCAATCTCTCCTATCCTAAAGGACAGTAAAATTTGTTCTAAAAAAATCATGACTGATCATAGGTGATGCTGGCGGTATCCGATTCCCATACCCGCACCTGTTTGAGCTTATGCGGTTTACATTCTTTGGCAAATTCTTCAAAGATATATTTGGCCAAGTTCTCCGTCGTGGGATTTGTTTTATTAAAGGCAGGTAAATCATTAAGATGGACATGATCTAACTGGCATAAAAAATCCTTTAATTTCTTTTTAACAATTTTAAAATCGAGGACCATGCCAATGGTATCCAGCCGGTCGCCCTGAATGACGATCTCGACTTGCCAGGTATGGCCGTGGAGATTTTTGCAATTGCCATCGTACCCATGCAGCAAATGTGCCGCGGCAAAATGGTCACGGATCGATAACTCAAACATGATCGCACCTTTCGACATGCTTAATCGCCGTCCCTAAAAACTTTTGGGCCAAGAGATGAAAATGCTTCGGCTCATCGCTGACCAAAAAAGTATGTTTCGGCTTTTTGTTCGTTAAGCGATTTTTCTTGGTATATTCTAAAAGCTGTTTCACGTCCCGCGCGATTTCCTTGGCGGAATCAATCAACAGAACATCTTTTCCAACGACCTTTTTTAAGGCCGCTTTAAGCAGCGGATAATGCGTGCAGCCTAAAATCAATGTGTCGATCTTAAATTGCTTCATATTCTTCAAATATTCTTCGGCAATCGTCAGCGTCACCTGACGGTCCGTCCACCCCTCCTCGACCAACGGAACAAACAAAGGACAGGCCTGCGCGGTTACCTTGATCGTCGGATCCAAACGGTGAATCTCTTTGGCGTATTCCCGGCTGTTGACGGTTGCTGAGGTGGCGATGATCCCGATGCGTTTATTGCGCGTGATCTCGACGGCTTTTTTCGCGCCGGGCTTGATCACACCGATAATCGGCAAGGAAAAAGACTCCCGCAAAATCGGCAAGGCAAAGCTGGATGATGTATTACAGGCGACGACGACCATCTTCACTTTATGCCGCAGAAGGATCGCAACGTTTTCCTTTGAAAATTTGACAATGGCTTCTTTCGATTTGGTTCCGTAGGGCACACGGGCCGTGTCGCCGAAATAAACGACATCCTCAAAGGGAAGCTCGCGCATCAACTCCCGGACAACCGTCAAGCCGCCCAACCCTGAATCAAACACTCCAATCGGATGCTCCCGGTTCTGATCAATTTTTATTGGCATAATCTAAAATGCTTTCGGCTAACCCGTTGGCAATCTTTTGCCGATAAAATCTTGTCTTGAGGGCTTTCTCTTCGGTCGAGTTAGACAAAAACCCGACTTCGACCAGGATGGCCGGAATCAGGGTGTTTCTCAAAACAAAAAACGCGGAACTTTTGCTCCCGCGATTAGGGGCGTTAATTGAATTGGCAGTCCGCTGCGTCACGAAATTGGCTAGCTTCTCGGATTCCCCCTGCTTATGCGTATAAACCATATCCGCCAAAATATTATCGAGGACTGTAGAATTTTTCTGCATGCTGAATTGACTAAACAGCGCTTTTTGATTCTCTTTCATCTGATCTTCCTTTTTCTCATGCGAATCTAGATTGCGCAGATAAAACACCTCCAAGCCTCGTGCTGCTTTCGCGGGGCTCGAATTCGCGTGAATGCTCACGAACAAATCGCCCTTTGACCGGCTGGCAATCTCCGTGCGTTTTTCCAGCGAGACAAATTCATCTTTGGTTCTGGTCATAATGGTTTTAATCCCGTGTTTTTCCAGGCTTCCTCTCAGGCGTTTCGCGATGTCCAGAACAATCATTTTCTCCTCGGAACCAAATCGTCCGCGCGTGCCCGGGTCTTTTCCCCCGTGTCCGGGGTCAATCACGATCTCTCTGAATTTCCGGACCGTGACACGGCTGTCTTGACGGATCAAAGGCTCGATGACTTTATTTTTAAAATCGGGCGGGATGATAATCGAGTCCCGGGATTTTTTTAAAGGACCGCTCAAAGCAATCTTGTCATTGTTGACAAAAACAATCTCGCTGCCGATCAACCCTCTGGCCTTGGAACTTCCCCTAGTCATCACGACACTCAGATTGACCCGGTCTAGATCCAGGTCAACATTGAAGCGCTTGCACATCTCAACGAGATCATTATCCGATGTCATCACCGGCTGGACACGCGCGCATCCGGTTAAAAGCAACGCGGATATCAACGAAAACCGCAACAATTCCTTGAGCCTGCGGGCCCACGTCCGGATCACAAATAAATTTTCTTTAAAAATGATCATCTGCAATCTTGGGCGTTAAGAAAACAACCAATTCGGTTCTTCGGGTCAGTTGATTTTCGTTGCGAAAGGCGGATCCGATGAGCGGGATATCCCCGAGGAGCGGCACCTTCTTGAAGGAATCGACCTTTTCATCTTTGATGAATCCACCGATCACGATGGTTCCGCCATCTTTAATCATGACCAGGGTCCCCAGGTCATCGCTCTCTCTTTTCGCATCAGGACCTTTCTGTTGGGTCGCAGGATCGATCATCGACTCAAAATCAGGTTTGATCCTCATGGAAATAAAATTATCCTGTTCGATCATCGCTTTCAGAAACAAATTCAAACTTAAGTCCAGAAAATTTTCCGGATCAACAGTAGCGTTGGTATTCTCCGCTTGGGCGGAATAGCGGTCATCCGTATTTGATGCGGGGAAGAAAACGACTTTCGCCTCACGATTATTGGACATCTTGACGTTTAAGGTGGCCAGGATATGCGTTGTTCCAACGGTATCCAGGGCTTCCAGCAAAACGGAATAATCTTCCGGCGAAATGGTCCCGATGCTTAACTTGTCCTGCCCGTTATCCGTCGGATTATTCCGGCCGGTATTTAACGCGTGATAGTTTGAAACAATCGCTGACCAATCAATCCCGCCTTTATATTCTTCGCTTAACACAACCTGAATGATTTTAGATTCAATCAGGACATCTTTGCTTCGCCGGGCAATGGATTCTTTGATCTTTTGAAAGGCATCGTCCTTTTTCGCGGAATCTAAAGATAAGATATCAAGAATCGGGGGGATCTTAAACTGGCCGACACTACCAATAAATGTCTCGCTGATCCGATGAGCGATCTTCAGCTTCTGCACGGGGCTCATGGCTTCGACAGGATCCGCTTTCGATAACGCAAACCCTTGATTAAAAAGGTCCGTCTCTCCCTTGTTCTCTCCCAGATCGCCCCAAAGATACCGATGACCAGCACCCAATATAAAACATGCTAAAAAGAAAATTTTTATTCCTTTAGCCATCTTTACTTTCTAAATCTTATTGGATCGATCAAAAAACTTCCAATTCATGAGATATATATTCAAAATTAATAATAATTTAGGGTTTATTCTTGCGTTTTTTCTTTGGGATGTCAAGCCAATTTTCTAGCGTGTGACAGGATCTCTGGACGAAAAAACGCATCTCACCATCAGCAGATCAATCGATCCAGTCCTTTTCTTACCCGTCCATCACCGCGCTTCATCATTTTGGCGATAAAGAAACCTTCCAACTTTTGTGATGGACAGATCCGAAAACAATTTTTGATATCCTGATGAAATTTTTTTTCTCCCCATTGCATAACCGCTGGATAAGATCCGATTTCTTGATTCTGGATGGGAAGCAGTTCCAGATGATCCGGACATTTCTTTAAGACCCTATGGACGACCGCTTCATTTTCTTCCGGGGCAAAGGTACAGGTCGAATAAACTAAAATCCCCTTGGGTTTAAGTAAACGCGTCGCGGCGAGAAGCAGACCTTTCTGTTTGTGCGCCATCTCTTTGATTTTTCTGGGACTCCAATAAGCGTAGGTCTTGGGTGTTGCGGTTTCAAAGCGGCCTTCGCAGCTGCAGGGCGCGTCGACTAAAATCTTGTCGAACAGGCGATCGGCGGGCCGAAATCGTCTCCCATCGCCCATCTTCAAGGAGACGATTTCGGCCCCCGTCTGCGTGAGCACGGCTTTTAAACGAAAAAAACGGTCGCGAATCGGCTCGACCGCGATAATCGATCCGCGGTTTTGCATCTTCGCTGCCATCTGGGTCGTCTTGCTCCCCGGGGCGGCGCATAGATCCAGAACGACATCATCAGGCTTAGGGTCCAGAACCTCAACGACGAATTGACTCGAAAGACTCTGAATATACAAAAAAGCGTTTTGCACCAAATCCATCTCACCCAATTCCTGCTTGGTGATATTTCCCAAAATCAACGCTTCCGGCAAACTAAAAGCGGAAGAATAGCGGATCTTGCGTTCGGAGAGCATGGATAAAAGTTCATCGCGGCCGATCTTTAAGGTATTGATACGCACACTCAATGGACGCTGCGCAGAAAAATGCTGAACGATCGGATCGAATTTTTCCACAGGGACGGTCATTTTAAGCCGTTCTAAAAATTGAGGAGGAAGTAATTGGGACATGGATTTTTGGGGAGTCATCCTGTTTTTACAAAACTAATTAAAAAAAATCGATCACGATCACTGTTTATTACGATATAATAAACCAAAATTTTTACAGCTTCGACACATGTCCGTGATTATTTTATACCGCTTCCACTAAAATATGCTGAGCATTCTTATCCTGAGCCTGTTGTTCGTTTTGTCACTCTTCACATTTAAAAACCGCAAATATAAACTCGCCGGACTTTTCCCCATTCTCCTCTTAAACTGGCTGGTCATTGAATTAGTGATCTACGGCTATTTTTTATATCTTGTCTTTCAAGGACAATGTTTTCTTTTAATCGGCAATCAAAAAATTCTGGACATATTGATTAAGACCCGTTTGACCCATGCGATCTATTTCGCCCAAGGGAAAAAAAATTTTATCTATCAAGTCAACTCTGATCTCGGATATGGTCTCGGCAAGAACAAAGACACGGGTTTATACCGCACCAATCAAATGGGATTTCGCGCCGATCAAGAATACGCACTCCTGCCCGGTAAAAACACGCTGCGCCTCGCTGCGTTCGGAGATTCTTTTGTTTTTTGTGATGATGAGAAAAACACCGACACCTGGCCCCATTTCTTGGAACAATCGGCCGGGCATCTCGAGGCGCTCAACTTCG
Source organism: Candidatus Omnitrophota bacterium (assembly GCA_023247705.1). GTDB lineage: Bacteria > Omnitrophota > Gorgyraeia > Zapsychrales > JAHFFX01 > JAHFFY01. The sequence goes on from JAHFFY010000003.1 coordinate 41,715, forward strand.
GCGTCTCCGGATACGGGCTTGGACAAAGCTATCTCAGATATCTGAACGAAGGCTTAAAATTCAATCCCGATATCATTTTCTTCACCTATATCGAACTCACCAACCGGGACCGAATTAATCCGCTGGATTTTATAGGCATCAACAATTTGAGGATGGCCAATTTCTACCGCGCGCATTTTTGGATCGAAAATGATGTTCTTTTATCCGAGAACACCACCCCGTTTCACCTGTTCGATCCCTCATTCCGAAAACAATATCTCTATGATCCTTTAAAACTGCATTTCGAATCATCATTCCTGGCAAATCCGTTTTTTTCCATCTCGAATCTCGGTCTTCTCATCAAAACAATCCTCATTCAAAAAATCGTGAAGGACAAAAAAATCCAGCCGGAAAATTATACCGATGAAACACTCAACTTAAAAATATTGGAAAATTTGATCCGTCTCGCTGAGAAAAATCAATCTTCACTCATCTTTTGGAATGAACAGTCGTTTTCAAAACTTCCTCAATCAATCCAAAATTTAGTCAAACAGCATGAAGAGAATGTTGTTTATGTCAACCAGCGGGACGCTTTTTACGACTTATACCTCAACCTCAGCCCCGATGAGAATCTCCGCAATAAATCGCAACATTTCAACGCCCGGGGCAATCAACTCTACGCGCAAGCGGTCTTGGACATTTTAAAATCGCGCAGCTGGGGCAAAGGCGCACGCCGATTTAAATTTGATCCGGTGACCGCCTCTTTCGTCCCCGAGGCGTCCTCTCGTCAAAAATAATTATTTTTTTAAATGCGACCGGATTTTTTCCGCAACCTTGGCTAATTCATCTTGCGGGGTCGCCTTGGCTTTCGCAAAATTCAGATCGCTGATTTCCATGATCGGGATCAAATGGATATGGGCGTGAGGGACTTCAATCCCGGCGACCATGACGCCGATTTTCTTGCAGGAAATTTCCTTTTTAATCAACCCCGCGACCTTCTTTGCAAAAACGATCATGCCGGACAACAGTTCGTCGTCAACATCAAAAATATAATCGATCTCTTTTTTGGGAATCACGAGCGTGTGTCCGGGGTTAATCGGACGGATATCCAAAAACGCCAGATAACGATCGTCCTCCATAATTTTATGACAAGGAATTTCTCCTTTGATGATGCGCGTGAATAAACTGGGCATGGTAGTCCTTTCTTCATGAATCGTTATCGGGTTGCGGGTTTTACGGGTTACTAAGTTCTATAATTTGTCAATGTCCAACTCGCTAACCCGAGAACTCGTTGAACTCGCCAACTAATCAAAATTATTTCAAAACAATCCCCACCGGACAATGATCCGATCCCATGACGTCTTTTAAAATAAAACTTTCCTTCAGGCGCGGGCGTAGCGATGAAGAAATGCCGAAGTAATCGATCCGCCATCCGATGTTCCGGGGACGGCATTGCCCCATCTGGCTCCACCAGGTATAATGGCCGCCACCTTGATTGAATTCTCGGAAAGTGTCGATGAACCCCGCGTTCACAATCCGATCGAAGCCGGCGCGTTCCTCGGGGGTAAAGCCGTGGTTCTTCACGTTCGCTTTCGGATAGGTCAAATCAATCTCCTGGTGCGCGACGTTCATGTCTCCGCAAAAGACGACCGGCTTTTTCTTTTCCAGATTCTTAATATATTTCAGAAAATCGACATCCCATTCCTGGCAGCGGTAAGGCAGACGGGACAGATCGCGCTTGGAATTCGGGACATACACATTCACGAGATAAAAATCGTCAAACTCCAGCGTGATGACGCGGCCTTCGTCATCATGCTTTTCAATCTGAATGCCATGTCCGGTGCAAACCGATTTTATTTTCGTTAAAACAGCGGTCCCGGAATATCCGGCCCTTTTCGCGTGGTTCCAGTATTGAACATATCCGGGAACATTCATGCCCTCCGGAGGCTCGGAGGCCTTGGTCTCTTGCAAACACAAGACATCCGGCTTATATTTTTGAATAAATTCTAAAAAACCTTTTTTCAAAACCGCGCGGATGCCGTTCACGTTCCAGGAAATCAATTTCATCTTTTAGCCTCTGCTTCATCATGTTCCAATTTCGTCGGGAAAAAATAAATCACCGGGATGATCCAGTAAATCATAATTGCGGCGGTCGTGCTCATAAACGACACGGCAATCGCCAACATATATAAGACCGGGCCGGCCCAAACCTTCAAAACGGATTTTCTTAAAATATCGGCCTCAATATGCGGCTTGACCAACCGCCCGATATCGACCGCATACCACTTCATCAAAAGAAAACTCATCGCGGTCAGCATCATGGCGACCCCGTAAAAAATCACCGCCACGTATTCGTGAGAATATTCGCCGAGCAAAGCGGTCGGGAAAGGGATAAAGGCCAGCAGCATGAGAAAAAGACTATTGCACCAAAAAAGCCCGCGGTCCGAACGCTGGATAATATGAAACAACTGGTGATGGTTGACCCAATAGATCGAAACATAAGCGAAACTCAGGATATAACTTAAAATCTTCGGCCCCAACTCAAGCAATGACTTCCACAATTCCGCCGACAAATCCGCTCCTGGCGCAGCCAATGCATGCAAGGACGGCATCCTTACTTCCAGGATAAGCAGCGTGATCACAATGGCAAACACCCCATCGCTGAAGGCCTCCAGGCGGGTGGTGCCGAAATTACCCGAACGTAATACACCGTGGAATATTTTCATTGTCCTTCCTTAATTAAAGATGACCATCGGTCGTATCTGGGAAAACATCCCATCATACTTGCCAACGAAATTCCGCCCAGCCAATAAAAATCCTTGACCTCCCGGGTGAAAAAAAACAGGACAACGCCGAGGATCCCGGGGAGTTCACAAAGCCCCAGAGATATAATGGTATATTGCAGCAAATTCAGACTTAACCGTGCACGTTGCAGCTGCGGGTCCGGGCAATGCATCGAGTTTTCCCGGGATAAAAATTTCGAACGCATCCAGGGGATCAACCCGATGATCGAAAAGGAAACTCCATAAAAAACCCATCTGATCATCTGGCCTTGAGACAAAGGATCAATCATCGGCTTTAAATTTTTCATGCCGACGCTAAACACAATAATCCCGTAGATAAAAATACTGACAAACATATTGAACCAGATCATTAAGGCTAATTTGTAGCGCTGATTAAAATCTTGGGGGTTGTTAGATGGAGACATTGTTTCCAAAACCATAAAAATATTTGATAAAACCCGCGACATTCCGCAAAGATGCAATAGTATAACCTCTACCCTAATATTCTAGAAATTTTTTGTTAATATTGTTATCTGTTACGGCAATTGACAATTACTCAATTCCATAATACAATATTATCTCAAGTTTGAAAATATTTTTCAAAGAGAGCTTTATTTTCAATCTAGGATACTATCTAAACTTTTTATTTTATTTTTAAAAGAAAGGAGCCGTCGCTCACCATGAAACGCACCATCATTGTTCTTACTCTTCTCTTATTTGTATTTGTTTTGTTCTCCAACAATCCTCTTTTCGCACAGATTTTCGAAAAAACACCTGTAACACTCGGCGGGCCACAATATGTTCCGGATGAAATCATCGTTAAATTTAAAGCCAATATTCCTGATAGCATCATCAATCAAATCAATGCCCAACTGGGAACATCTCTTTTGTCCACCGAAAACTTAGGCGGATTTAAAAGAATCAAAATCCCAGCGGCAAGTAACATCCTGGATGTGGTTCAACGTTATCAGCAAAATTTAAACGTCGAGTACGCGGAACCTAATTACATGGCCTACGCCCACGCGGTTCCCAATGACCCTCTTTATGGTTATCAATGGAATTTTTCCAATCCGGTTTCCGGCAGCATCAATGTGGAACCGGCCTGGAACCTTACGACCGGGGCCCCCGGAATCATTGTCGCCGTCGTAGACACCGGTGTCGCTTACGAAGACTTTACAATCATAGAAGCAGGAATGATCAAACGTTATTACAAAGCCCCTGACCTGGCACAGACCAAGTTTGTTGCCGGTTATGATTTTGTGAATAGTGATACACACCCCAACGACGATGTCGGGCATGGAACCCATGTCACCGGGACGATCGCCCAAAGCACCAACAATGCCTTGGGGACCGCGGGCATCGCTTATAACGTTTCAATCATGCCGGTTAAAGTTTTGGCCAAAAACGGTTCGGGTTCCTACGCGGATGTCGCCAACGGAATCATGTGGGCCGCCGATCACAACGCGAAAGTCATCAACCTGAGTCTCGGAGGCACTCAGGGATCGACGACGCTCCAAAACGCTTTAGCTTACGCTTACAATAAAGGGGTCACCATTGTTTGTTCTTCGGGAAACGACGGACAAGCAACGGTCAGTTATCCTGCCGCTTATGATCAATATTGCATCGCTGTCGGCGCAACGCGCTATGATGAAACCAAGGCGTATTACTCAAACTATGGTAGCAGCTTGGACCTGATAGCCCCCGGCGGAGATCTGAATGTCGACCAGAATCACGATGGATACGGTGATGGGATTTTACAACAAACTTTTGGGAATACAACCAACGACTGGGGATACTGGTTCTATTCAGGAACATCCATGTCCGCGCCTCATGTTTCCGGGATCGCCGCCCTACTTTTGGCTTACGGAACCGCCCAAAACCCTCAAGATGTCAGAGACGCTTTGCAAAAAACAGCAAAGGATTTAGGAGCCACCGGATTCGATACTCAATACGGCTGGGGATTAGTCAACGCTTATGCAGCGTTAAATTATCATGCAGTCGTCAATCAGCCGCCTACGGCTGTCGTCGGTGGACCTTATTCCGGAACAGAAGATATCGCAGTGACATTTAATGGATCCGGATCCTCAGATCCTGATGGCAACGCATTGACTTATCTTTGGAATTTCGGGGATGGAAAATCAGGCAGCGGGATTCAACCGTCACACACTTATATGGCGGGAGGAACTTACAACGTTAGTTTAATCGTCAATGACGGAACGGTGAATTCGCAATCTTCCACGACCACCGCGACGATCACCGAAGTCAACGACGCCCCGGTGGCGACCCCCGGCGGACCATATAATGGATCGGTCGGACAAGCGATTCAATTTGACGGAAGGGCCTCTCTTGATTCGGACGGAACGATCAGTGCCTTTGATTGGGATTTTGGTGACGGGAACACGGCCACCGGATCAACCGCGTCTCACAGTTATTCCCAAACAGGAACTTATACTGTTTCTCTAAAGGTCACAGATAATGGCGGGGCAACGAACACCAAAACCACCACGGCGACCATTTCGGCCGTCTCAGAAGTGACCGTATTTACTGACAGTTTTGAAGTCAGCGAATGGAATGGCTTGTGGACAGAGGATGCTCAAAACGACTGGGACAGATTAAACCAACGCGCCACCAACGGAAATTTTTCGGCCGAGGTCGATGGCATCGCGAACAATTCAACGTTAACCTCAATTGCCATCAACCTGCAAGGCAAAACCAATGCCCGCATCACCTTTTCCTGGTATATTGAAAGTTCCCTCGATAGCGGAGAATACATCGCCTTCCAAATTTCAACCGATGGCGGAAGCACCTGGGTGGAAAAAGCGCGGATCAAAGGAAATGTCGATCCAGAAGACTCTTGGCAACCTGTCGACATCCAAGTCAATAATATCGCGAATCTCAAAATTCGATTCCGGGGAACCATGAATAGCAACATTGAAGACGCTGACGTCGACAATGTGAAAGTTGTCGCCTGGTAATCAAAAATCAATTTGTTGATTAAAATAAGAAACGGCTTGCATAAATGCAAGCCGTTTCTTATTGATACTTTAAGGAAATTCTGTTTACTTGTCTTTCTTTTCTAACGGGAACGTCGCCACATCGAACGCGCCAGAGATCGACTTTTTGACCATATAAGCCGTCCCTTTCATCACTCCACCCATTAAGCCAAACGGCTTAAAGTGAGCCCCCTTTATTTCATCCATGGAATAATGACCAATCTCCAATGGGGATTTGATAATGTCCACGACACCTGATTTGGCTTTTTCGACAGGAGCGGGAAGGGCTAATAGCGGAGAACTTAAGAATAATACGAGACTTAAACCCATCACCAACGCAATCAACCTTTTCATCTTAATCACCCCCTTTAAGATAAAAGACCTCTAGCCAAAGTATGACATAAGATAACGAGAATAACAAATCTTTGGTATCCCTCCAGTTACTGTTTTGCTTGGAGTATTCAGGCAAACAGGCGGAGCGTCGAGGGGGGGCCGCCAGGATGGGAATTCTGTAGAATCTATTTTTTCTTAAGAGGTCTAAAAGATATGTAACGTTAATCCGTGCTCTACCAACGCCTTAGGATCTTCTCTGTCTTTAAATAAGGCGGCCTGGGTCAAGGCTTTTTGGGCCAGCGGCTCCATCCCAAGTGCCCGGAAGGATAATCCCATATAATTAAACGCGTCCGGGTCATCCGGGATGAAAGAAATGTATTCCTGAAGGAAGAAAATACTTTTTTTGTATTCTTTCAACTGATAGCTGGCGAGGGCTGAATAAAAATAGAACAAACGCTTTTTTTCTTCCCCATCGATGTGTTCCAGCGCATCTCGGCAAACGTAAAACATCTGAGGATATTTTTTCAGATAATAATAACTTAAAACCAATATGGTATAGCAGCTGTAATACCCCTTTTGCAGCCTTTGCACGACTTCGCTCTCCAGTTTTCCGGTGCGTTTTAAAATCGGCAAATAAGTTTTTGATTGATGAATAAAATGAAGATTATATTCCCAATCAGTCTCCAGCGCCGCCAGCACATTTTTGATGGCCTCTTCATAAAGTCCTTTTTTGAAATAAATCAACCCCAGGTTATAATGGAACGCGAAATAATTCGGATTGATTTGAATGGCTCTCTTATAAGCCTTGATCGCCAGTTTCTCATGACCCAAGTGATAATGACAAAACCCCATCATCCCCTGGATGTCCGGCCACTGGAGCGAATCGAGCAACCGTTCGTAATAATATTCATACTCCTCGAGTTTAACGCGATCAAACGGCTCCTGCCCTTCGATATAAGCGACCAAATAATCATAAGTTGGCATCAGTCGGCTTAAGGTCGTCGCTTTCGCGTGCGCCGTCATCTTCTTCCAATCAACAATAAAATAAATCAGAAAAAAGACAACAAGATACAAAACAAAGAGTCTTTTATATATGATCTTAAGAACTTCACGCAATCGGGAAAACATTATTGAACTGGTCCTCTGCTCTGAACTAAATTTAATGTTCGTTGTTCAAAATTTCTCTGGAAGTACAAAAAAAATGTCGCCAAAACAACGTTGAAAAAACCGATAAAGAAAATATTCAATACGGTCCGCTGCGCTGTCCCGTAGTGCATAAAGATGACATGCTCCCCGGCCGGAATCCACAGCCCCTTAAACGCGATATTGGCCCGCCATATTTTCACTTTCTGTCCGTCAATAAAGGCCTCCCAGCCGCTGTGAAAGCTATCGTTGTAAACTAAAAATTTTCTTGCCGAAAAACGGGTCTTAATCTTTATCGTGTTGACGTCAAAATTGACAATCTCTAACTCGGAGGAATCTTGTGTAATGATTTCAGCCGGAGGTAAATTGTCGGAGAGGGATCTCTTTCCTATGCCAAGAAGTCCCTGGTTCCCCGATAGAATCGCGGCGGATTCTTCCTGGCCTTCGTTATAATCAAACGGAACGTAAGCGCTGTTTCGCATATGAATAAAGTCTTGTTCCAGCTGATCGAAATTAATCTTGTCGTCCTTAACTCTCTGGACCTGGTCATACACTATGAATTTAAGAGATCCATACAGATTAAAAATCTGCAGATGAAGATGTTCGCGCAGGAAATTCAGCCAATACGTCGACATATAAATGCCCAAATTGCGCCTCTCTTCGATCTCGGAAAGGTCTTGCGCTTGAAAAATTTTTTGTTGTTTGAGGATCGCTTCTTTGTCTTGTTGTGATGGTAACGACACGTTGGGAGCGAACGGTTGATAAACGTAAGGCCTCGCGTATTTCATCGAATTTCTGGCCAAATATGAATAAGCCTCCATCGGTTCCAGACAAACGAGAAGAAAAAGAAAGACGGGGATAGACACCGAAGTGATTTTGATCCATCCCCGGAGCCAGCTCAACCAAAATAAAAAACTTAATACCAAAACGGAATAGGAAGACACTGCCCTGAAACCCTTTTGATAAAGAAAATATATCAATCCCAGATGCACGATCCCGACAAAAACGAGAAGCAAATTTCTTTTCTTATGATTGTCGATCTGGATAGCCAAAAACTGCCGGTATTGTTCAACGATGAACAATATAAAAATTGGTAATAAAATGAGCCAGAGATAAAAATGCAGATTCCGGAAATATTTGAAATAAAAAACATGGTTATAAAAAAAATTGTAAAACTGATTGGCGTACGGTGATCCCATCGCAAAAATACCCAACCCCCAAATCAACAGCAGCAAAACCCTTCGATTGATGAACGTAACAATGCCCTGGCATAAGAGGATATAGGCAAAAAGCGGCACATAAAAGACCGCAAACCGGAATTTTTTAAGATCTTGCAAGAAGTAATTCGAGAACAGGAGATCTTCGATAATTCCCCATTCGGTGATATTGTCTTTCTTGACCATGACTACGTTTTGCGCATTACCGGAAACAAAATCCTTTAACGGCGACTCGCCATGCCTGACCGGAAAGACGATCTCTCCTTTCTGTCCTTCCATAAAAAACAAAATCCCGGGGACGAAAGCAACAACAACCGCGAAAAGGCAAAACAGCGCCAACCATTTCTTTTGTTTAAGAAAATTTACGGCCCGCGAGACAATTTCTTTCAAGGATGAGAAATAAATGACGGCAAAACAGATCAGGAAAGAAAATACGATCGTTAAAAAATAAAATGGAATATACGTCGTAAAAATAATCATCAATGTTAACGTGAGACCCACCCAATAGTGTTCGCGAGGTTCCCGGGCAAACGCGACGAGGAAATAAAAGAACCAAACCATCGGAACGAACGTCAGAATGATATAAGAATCGAACAGCCTCGTTCCCAGGGAAGAGAATAAAAGCAGGACAAAAGCCAAAAAGGCCTGCTGGCGATCCTGAAAGATCTGTTTGGCCAAAAGATAAAAGCCGATCAACCCCAAAAAATAATATCCGGCGAGAAAAAACTGATAGGCAAGTGTATAAGGAATACCTATTTTGACTAACAACGCAAGCACCAGGATAAACGGATTAAACGACCCGATCCGGCGCAGGAAAAATTCAACCGGCACCCCCCATTGCCGTTCCGGGTCCCAGGACGGATATACGCCGCGAATGATATTGTCGATATAAAATTTAAAATGCTGGACATAAGCCATGGCGTCGGAGGAAAGAGCCAATTGATTGGATAAAAACCCGCGGAAGGCGATACACCAGAAAACAAAGGAAAGAATAAATGGAATCAGCAGAGGATGGACAGCATTGATTTTCTTAATCAAATTGATCATTTCTCTAAAGGAATAAATTAAGTATTATTTCAGGACCGTTATCCTAAATCAAACAAAAGGATCTCTGCGCTTTTGGACGCGACGATCTCAAGATTCTTTTCATCGCTGAGTGCCGCGCCGTCACCGGATTTGAGGACTACACCGTTTATTTCCAGCGTCCCTTTGGTTGATTGGACCCAGGCAAAACGTTTTGATCGTAGCGTATACTTTAATGATTGTCCAGAATTTAAGAGAGAAAAAAACAAATCCACGTCCTGACGGATCGTCAAACTTCCTTCCCGCCCGTCTTGAGAAGCGACAAGGCACAAACGGTTCTTGCGCTGGGATTCGCTGAATTTCGCTTGCTGATAAGTTGGCTTAAATCCTTGAGCTTTAGGAACGATCCAAATTTGTAAAAAATGGACCGGCTCGGTTTGAGAATGATTATATTCGCTGTGCGTAACACCCGAACCAGCGCTCATCAGCTGGACTTCTCCCGGAGTAATCACGGATCCGTTGCCCATACTGTCCTGGTGCGCTAAACTGCCTTCCAGCACATACGTGATAATTTCCATATCGTGATGCGGATGTTTTCCAAAACCCCCTCCGGGCGCCACTCGGTCATCATTGATGACCCGCAGCGCTCTAAAGCCCATGTGATCCGGATCATGATAATCGGTAAATGAAAACGTATGATAACTTTCTAACCATTCTATTTTTGTCTTCCCGCGTTCAATTGATTTTCTTAACTTGATCATCAGGGACCTCACATTTCGGATTCACGGATTAAGAATGTTTTCAGGTTCTACGTTGACCTTATCTAAATAACGCTCAAATTGGCCGACATCGGTCGTCGGCAATTCGCATTGATGGTTTTTACAAACATAGGCCGTGGTTTTATTTTCTAACGAAATCTGGTTCTTGATAAACGGAATCAATGCGATGACCGCGGCCGATTCCTTTTCATCCATCGGACGCAACGCCATGACTTTGTTGGGAAAAAATCGCTGATCCAAAACCTGCAGCATCTTCAGCATGGCAGGATCATTGAGCTCTCCGGAAAAAACGATCTCCATCGAAGGGCCGAGTGTAAAATCCAACGCGTTCAAGGCGCTGAGATACCCGGTCGGATTCGCTTGAATTTCTTCCTTAAAAAATTGTAAAACCGTGCGCCCCATCTTTTCCCATTCGGGACGGATGGTTAATGTTCCCAAAGCCAATAAATCCCAGGTGGCGATGGCGTTGCCGGCAGGCAAGGATTCGTCAGCAAGTTCCTTTTCACGATAAAGAACCTGTTCGGCATCCGATGCCGCCGAAAAAAATCCACCCCGCTCCTGATCCCAAAACAAATCGATCATCTGTTGAATTAATCGAACGGCCTCTTGAAGGTACTGCACTTTGAATGTCGCTTCATAAAGATGAATAAGCCCATAAATAAAAAACGAATAATCTTCCAGGGAACCTAACACCGCGGCCTCACCGTCCCGGAATCGATGCCATAGTCTCCCATCGGACCTGCGCGCACGCTTGAGAATCATTTGTGCGGATTTTTCCGCCGCGGCCACATAACGAGGATCGTTCAGGATTCGTGAGCCAAACGCCAGGCTGGCAATCATCAGCCCGTTCCAGTCGGTCAGGATCTTGTCATCGAGGAAGGGCTTTGGTCTTCGTGCACGGGCCTCAAAAAGTTTTTGTTTCGCGGCGTTGAGTATCGAATCAATTTCTGCGACTGATTTATTAAAACGCGCCGCTGTTTCCTGGGAAGAATGATTCATCCATAAAATATTTTTATCTTGATCCTCAGCACCAGCAGGGGCAATCCCGAAAGAATAGTTAAACACCTGCGCGCTTTCCTGCCCCAGAAGAGTAATGATTTCTTTCTGAGACCATAAATAGAATGCTCCTTCTTTCTTTGGACCTTGATTGAGTTCGTCGGAAGATTGCCCATCAGAAGGAGGAAGACTGTCCGCATCCCGGGCGCAACTAAAACCGCCTTCCTGCGTCATCATTTCACGCAACACATAATCAAACGTCTCTCTGGCCACTTGGGCGTATAATTCTTTTCCTGTCGCCTGATAAGATTCTAAATACACGCCGGATAAAAGCGCCTGATCATAAAGCATCTTTTCAAAATGAGGTCTTTGCCATTTCTGATCAACGGTATACCGATGAAACCCTCCGCCCAAATGATCATAAATCCCTCCGTGTGCCATCGATTGCAACGTCTCTTCAACCATGGCCAAGGCACCCGGGTTATTTGTTCTATTCCAATAGCGTAAAAGAAAAACCAAATGCTGGGTTAAAGGAAATTTCGGGGCCTGACCGAACCCTCCATACTGTGAATCAAACTCCTCTTTTAAACGCGCGAATGATTGATCTAAAATTTCCGGGCCCAACATCAATTCTCTCCAGGCTGTCTTGGTTTCGTTGGGTCTGTGAATACTCTGACTTAAAGCCAGTCCGGATTGAATCAGTTGATCTCGTTTCGTGATCCAAGCGTTATGGATTGAAAGCAAGAGTTCCTTGAATCCCGGAAATTCTTCTCTTCTCTCCGGAGGGAAATAGGTCCCGCCGTAAAATGGTTTTTTATCCTGGGTCAAGAAAACCGATAACGGCCAGCCTCCGCTTCCCGTCAGGGCGATGACCGACTTCATATAAACTCGATCGATATCCGGCCGCTCTTCCCGATCGACTTTAATCGCGATGAAATATTTATTTAAAATTTCCGCGATTTGCGGATTTTCAAAGGACTCTTCGGCCATGACATGACACCAATGGCATGCGGAATATCCGATCGACAAAAAAACCGGTTTGTCTTCTTTGCGCGCCGCGGCGAAGGCCTCTTCGCCCCACGGATACCAATGCACCGGATTGTCGGCATGCTGTAAAAGATAAGGACTCTTTTCATGCTGCAGATGGTTGGCTGGTCCGGAAGGGATCATGGACTGAAAAATTTTGGATGAATTTTTTGGGCCCGGTGGATGGAGGTGCAGAAGGTGCTTATTTAAAAAAGCAACCAACCCTCCCGTCAAAGCCGGGAGAATCAAAATCGCAATCAGGATTATTCTTTTTTTAAAAAGCATTTAAAAAATTGATTGTTCGCGGTCTATTGCTGCGCAGCAGACGAGCTTCCCGGATTAAACTGACGTTCCAGTTCCTTTTTAACCGATTCATAGCCGACAAACATTTTTTCGTTGATAAAACAGGTCGGTGTCGCCTGGATAAATTTAGATTCTCCGTACGCTTTATCGGCATCGACAAACGCGCGCGCTTCATCGCCCTGCACGCAGGTCTCCAGTAAAGACAAATCCAATCCCGCTTCCTGGGCCATCTGCCGATACGTCGGAATCGGATCCGCTAATGTCCGCCATTGCGCTTGCCGTCCCATGAGCAGTCCGGTGAATTCCCAGAATTTATTCTGCTCGGCCGAACACTCCGCGTAAACAGCGCTCTCGAGAGAATGGGAATGACTCAGTGGGAAATATTTCACTTCAAAATAGATGTCAGCGGCGTGCGCTTCGATCAATTGATGGATAAACGCAAACAGTTTGGCGCATTCCGGGCATTGAAAATCCAAAAATTCGATGATGTGAACCCGCGCGTTAGGGCTTCCTTGGGTACGGGCATCGGAATTTTTGTTGGCCCCTTGGTTGTAACGTTGCAACGCATCAAAAATCAGAATCCCGGCAACACAGATGACCACAATCACGGCCGAGACCCATCCTTTAGAGATATGAACGCGTTTTCGTTTTAATTTTGCTTGTCCCATTCTAAGATCTCCTTATTGATCGAACCCAATTCAACATTTTTTTCTTCAACTAACGCTCACAAGATCACCCGATCATTACCTAATTCGCGAAAGCCAAAACTTCCCAATTGATCGTAATATGCTCGCTGACAATGATCCCTCCGTGATCCAAAATTTTATTCCAGATGATCTTGAAATCTTTTCGGTTCATAATCCAAGTCCCTTGAGCGCGGATGACATCCTTGCCCTGGTCATCCTTGAGCGGCACCGTTGCATCGAAAGGAAAAGATATCTCCTGCTCCACGCCGTGGATCTTCAATAAACCTTTGGCCAGATAAGCGTTATTCTTTTTGATAATATCTTTACTCTTGAAAGTGATGTCCGGATATTCGGCGACATCTAATAAATATCTCGACCGGACGATCCGGTCGAGCTTGGGGTATCTTGATTTCACGCTAACCGTGTTGATGTTCAACGCGACGGAAGAGATCATCCCCTTTTGGGGGTCGAACAAAAGACTGCCTTCGAAATCCTGAAAATCCGCCTTGTACTGGCCGATCACCGTGTAACGGATGGCCCCGTGGATCGCGGAAGATTTAGCATCAAAATGATACGGATGTGCAGCGAGCGCTTGGTTAATCAAGACCAAACAAAAAATAAGATTGAAAACAATCAGAGCGCTGATTCTCTGATTCAAATTAAAATTGTTTTTACTATTTGAACACTTTATCAAGGATATTTCCTAACAATTTTTCTGCGGGTGATTCTTGGTTTTGTTGATCCGGATTTTCTTGCGCTGGACTTTCGGTTCCTCCTTGATTATTCTCAGGCGGCGAAGATTGGTCCTCGATTTTGATGTATTTCCCGATCAGTTGTTTGACTCCTTTTTGGATTTCTCCCTTGATTTCGTTATTGATCCCTTTCTTGATCAAATATTCCAGATCAACCGAAGGCTTGATATCGGGATATTTTCCCGTCCATTTGACGGGAAACGTAATCTGTTGTTCGTCGTTAAAAAGAAGATTTAATTGCGGAACAATCGCGACCATGTTCGCGGAAAGATCGACCGGGATCAGAAACAAAGTGTTTAATGCAACCGCTTGATCAAAACCAACATTCCCCTGGCCGTTGAGCAAGAAACCGTCGGCGTCGACATCCAGGGGCTCGATAACGATGCTGCCGCCGGCGATTTTCGTTTGCAATTGGGCTTTGTTCAGAGTGGTGTCTTTCTGCGTTAACTTTTGTTTGTACTGATCCGGCAAGGAAGCTTCAATCTGGGCAACCAGATTCGGGAACAAAGAAAGTTTATCGAGGACTTCTTTAAGAATGTTGATGTCGGTCAGGCGGCCGTCTGCCACCTCCAGTTGGCCCTCTCCTTGCAGTGCATCCAAAATCTTTCGAGGATCAAACCCTTGTCCTTTCACACTGTACTGGCCGTTGAGGGTTCCTTGCAATTGGATCAGCTGTTTTTTCTGGTCGATCAGTTTTTCCAACGCCAAGCCTTTAACATCCAGTTGCGCGTTGAATCGCTGCGCGCTGGCACCCGTGCCCAGGTAGTCGTCGACAGCTCCCATCGCCTTGATCGTCCCTTCTGCGATCTTGGCGGAAAAGTCTTCCAGGTTGAAACGCGTCGCTGTCGCGGCAAACAGCGCGTGGACGGATTCTAACGGCAAAAGGATCTGGGGAAGGGCCGCGTGACCGTCAGTCAATTCACCTTTTAAATCCAAAGACGTCAATCCCTTTGCTGTGGCCTCGAGCTGAGCAAACGTGAGATTCAGTTGACCCTGTAAATTTTCTAGTAGAGCAGCGGTTTCGGAAATGTTGAGCGCCGCGTAAATTTTGGCCAGAGACAAACGCGCGCAATCGACCTGGACGCTAGAATCTTTAAACCGTACAATCTGATCCGACGCGTCGATCTGTCCTTGTCCCGTTAAAGACACATTGGGCTCGTTACCAAACACCGCTAACGTCCCGGTAAATTGAAACGGATCCTGGAACGAAACATCAAAAAACTTAAAATCGATTTGCGAAGCGTCCAGCGCAACCCCCGTGGCAGGATTTTTGATCCGGATTTTTCCATGGGTCAACTGGGCGTCGAGCTTAAGTGTCTCTAATCCTTTCGCCCCGGCGGAGAGATCACGGATTTTGGCCTCAAACTTTCCTTCTAAAATCTCCGGCAACGGAACGTCTTTGACCTGTGCGACCGATGCCTTCAGTGCTTCCAAAGACACCTTCGAGAAATCCACCGAACAAACGGCGTCGTGCAAATGAACAGACTTGGCAGCTAAATCGAACTTGGCCGAACTCTCCAAGGAAAAATTCTGTTCCGCGCCCCAGAGAACACCCTTGAGCGTCAACGCAAAAGGATCGTTCCCTAAAGAAAAATCTTTAACCTGCAGTTCCAGTTGAGAGGCATCCAGCGTAACCCCCGCCACGACATCCTTGATCACCACCGCCCCATCGGTAATCTGCGAATTAAGCGACAACTCGTCAATGCCCTGCGGTGACATCGCGAAATCTTTCACATCCACAAACAATTTTCCGTCCAAACGTTGCGGCCACGGGGAATTCTTTAAAACGGGCAACGCGTCGTGAATATTCTGTAAAGGTAATTGCGACAGATTGGATTCGATCTGAACATCTTCGAGGTGGATGTTCTGGTCCGCCAGATTGAGCTTGCCTGTTCCTTCAACGGAAAGATTGGGCTCGCCTCCAAAGACCGCCCCTTTTAAAGTAAAACTAAAGGGATCACCCAACAACGAAAAATCCCGCAACTGCACATCCAGATGTGTCGCGTTCACAGAAATCCCGGGCGCAACTTCTTTCACATTTATCTCGCCGTTCGAAAATTCGGCATCGAAGACCATCGGACCGAGTCCTTTGGGACTCACGACCAATTCCCGTAATTTCAGCTGTAATTTCCCTTTTAATAAATCAGGGAATGGCTTTCCCTTCAACACCGCTAAAGACGATTTTAGCCGCTCCAGCGGCAACAGCCACAAGTCGCTGACAATCGTCGTGTCGCGCAGTTGAATCGATTGCGTCTGAGGATCGTAATTAGCTGCCCCCTCCAGCGAAACATTGGGTTGATCGGCGAAGACCGCTGCTTGAAGCTGGATCTTGAACGGATTTCCTTTCAAAGAAAAATCCGATAACTTCAAATCAATCTGGGACGCGGCGATCGCGACTCCCGGCGTTAAGTCCCGGATTTTGATCGCCCCCTCTTTCCATTCCAGATCGGAAAGGATGTCGAGACCGTTGGGTCCGCTCTTAAAATCCTTGATCGTCAATTCCAGATTCCCGGATAAAGTATTCAGGAAAGGGATTTGCTTAAACAGGGTAAACGACGTCTGCAGTTGTTGCAAAGGCAAATGCTCCAGATCGACGGCGATTTTCGTGTCGCTCAACTCCACATTCCGGGCCGCCGCATCGAAACGTGCGGAACCTTGCGCCGAAAAATTCCGTTCCTGCGCGAACGCCGCGGCCTGCAAATCGAACTGAAACGGCTGGCCATTCAATGAAAAATTACTCACGTTACAATCAACCTGTGAAGCGTCGACCGAAATTCCCGGCGCAACCTCCTTCATCACGATTCTGCCCCCGGCCAGATCTAAATCCAAATGGACCGCCCCTAACCCTTGAGGCCCGGCCACAAGATCCTTCACATAAAATTGAAATCTTCCGTTCAACGTTTCCGGCCAGGGAACATCTTTCGCCTGCGCGTTTAAAATCCCGTTAACACGATCCCACAGGGATGCCGTCAAATCCATCTGGATCTTTGTGTCGCGGACACGGATTTGCTGCGACCTCGGATCAATCTGAATCTCTCCATCGCTCAAGAATTTATTCTGCTGATCCCCCAGAAACGCTTCCAGAGAGAATGAAAAAAGTTTATTCAATGAAAACCGCTGCGCTTTAAAAACGATCTGACTGACCTCCAGCGGTTCTTTGAGCGCAACCGACTGATCGATCAAATCAACAGTCCCTCCTTCCAAAACAATATCGTCAATAAAAATCAACGGCAACGCAGAGGTCTTTGTCGGGCTTGGAGCAAAACGAACGGAATTTTGCTGTGGCGGGTTTGAATTGGAAAATTTGTCATCCGAAGAATCCCCGGTCGATGGCCCGGGCTTTCCAATGGTCTGAATATTAAACGAACCATCTTCATGACGGATGATCGTGATCTTCGGCGATTTAATCTCAATTTTCGAAAGGGCGATCTGCCGACTGATCAGATAAGCCAGGGCATCGATCCCGCAACTGACTTCTTCCACCTTCAAAAAATGTTCATTCGCAAAATCCGGGTCATCGCTCATCGTCAATTGATCGACTTTAAACCAGATCCCTTTTTTAAACGAAGCATTCAATGTCATCTGTTTGAAATCGACCTTGCGCCCCAAGGCCTTTTGAGCGGCGGCGATGATTTGCGGTTTATAACGGTTCACATCGAAGGTCTTCAGGAAAATGACGAGACCGATTCCCATCACAAGGATCAGGACACCTAATGTTATCAGGATCATTCTTAAAATTTTCATTTTATTTGTTCATCCGTCTTGCCCCGCTGTATTTCTGATCAAAGAATAGTGGGAACGGATAGGGAATGGCGAGATTATCGAATTTTTTCTTACCCAAATATTATATTTTAAGGAATTAAAATCAGAACACATCCGGATGATTTCGCCATTTAGTATAAAGGGGATTTAAAAAGTCATCAAGCAAATTTTTCTTCCCGGAAACAAATTACCCCTGCGAATTCCCTTATATTATTTAGGGAAGCCACAAGGGCTTGGGGAACAAACTCAGGTTTATTGATTCTTTGAATATCTGGTGCACTAATACTTTGTCAAACCCGTTTTTAATAGTTGATCCCTCTATCCTTTGCAGGAAATCAACTATTAAAAACAAAATTGACAAAGTACTAACGAACTAATTTGGAAAGCTTATAGTGATGATCGAGCTTTTTAGATTGAACGAATTGGTTCGCTACAAGACCAACCGGCAACATGTAAGAAAGAATGATAATAAAAATCGCGATCTTTCTTAAATGACAGAACAGCGCCTCTTCAAAGATGTTTTCGATTTTTCTATTTGTACTCATGGAGAAATCTCCTTTCTAAAAAATAAAACCCCGTATCCAAACGAATACGAGGCTTCAACGCCTGACTTGACGGACAACAAAAAACCTCTAAGACTTCTTTGCCTTAGAGGACGCCATTGCCCTTTTTAAAAACTGCATTTGTATAACAATTTCTTTGCTAAATGACAATGATAAATATATACGGAATGTTTGATTCTGTCAATAAATTTTTTCCGATTCGTGTTTCTTCCAAAACGGTCCCGGAAGGTTAACTCCGCAAGTTGATGGCGACGACATTTACCCTTCTTTTGAATACTCTCGGGATTCGGCGCAGGCTGCGCTTGAGTTTCGCTTCAAATTTGATCCAAAGACTTAACACATGCACGCTCAACAACACCGCTGCAAGCGTCAAAATAGAAATGAGGAATGGACGTATTTTCAATACGTTTGCCGAGGAAGCATGTTGGGCATTAATACGCTGTAAAGGTACTGCATGATTAATCAACCAACCGAGGAATAACCCGGTCAGCCAGAACCCCAAAAAGATTCCTCCCGTAATAAACAGCTGAAACAAAACAAATCTCCATCTTCGTTTATTTCCTTTCCCTCCGATCGTCCGATAGAGTTCAATAAAAGGGATCAATAAAGACGTTAACAAATAAAAAATCCCGCCGATGCCCGTTCCCGGAAGTCCAGCAATCATGGGTTAGTGTCCTTTCTCGTAGACATTAAATGTTTTCTTTAAAACAAATTCGCTCCACAACGCTTCCAACATAAAAATACTGTTGACCGTCCGCAAAATAAAAAACGCGGGGATGCTGGCCAAAACCCGGACGACTTCTTTGCGTTCGATCCCCTTTAATAAAGTCGGGATCAAGACCGCCGGGACATCGATCACATAACCTAACAATAAAAGAGGATTCCGCCAAATAATCGCGAGCAACGGCAAAATAATCAGATAGACTAAAGACGCCACGATGGCGTCCCAAAGCGCAACCGCGATAATCGAACGTAAATAGGGAAATTGCAAGATCCCTTTCCAGTGCAATTTGACATTTTGCACAAATCCATGCGACCATCGCTTGAGCTGTTTTTTCATAAACAGGAAATTATGCGGTTCGATGGGATAACACAGCGCGGAACCGACAAAACGCACCCGGTAACCGGCCTGATAAAAACTCCACGTCAAGTCCATGTCCTCGGCCAATGTCCTGGTCGGCCACCCCTTCATCTGCCGCAACACGTCCGTCCGGTAGACGGAAAAACAGCCTGAAGAGATCAACGGTTTATCGTAATAATCCTGGATCGGCTTAAAGAAAGTAAACGCAAAAAGATATTCAATATAACGTCCGCGTTCCCAGATGGTCTGGATACACCGCGGGATCACAAAGCCGCATGCCGCCGCAACGGCTGAATCTTCCAAAGCCACTAAAAATTTTTCAATCGCATCCGGGGCCAGGGTCGTGTCCGCGTCGATCGCCATTGTTAATTCGGTTTGAACATACTGCAAAGCGAAATTCTGGGCGCCCGCCTTGGAGCCGGTATTTTTAGGCGGACGAATCACAGTGACGCCCAACGACCGGGCAATGTCTCCCGTGTTATCGCTGGAAAAATCATCGACCACAATAATCTCTTCTGCCGGAAGGCTCTGGCATTGGAGACTAAGAATCGTATCCGCGATGCTTTTAGCTTCGTTATAGGCAGGAATGATAATCGTGAGATGACTTTTCACGAACTCTGATTGAAGAAGTGATTCCGGCCACCAATGTAGTTGTTGTTCAGAAAAATCTATTCTGCTAAGAACCATCTTTTGTTCCTTGACGATATACAAAAAAAACCAATGCCAAAGTCAATTGAGGCATTGGTATTAAGAATGAAGTGTATGGTAAATTACCCCAAATGTCAAGTTTTGATCTCAAAGAATGTTAGTGATGGACTACGCAGCGGTTTGATGCGTCTTTGAGAACAATGCCTATAAAACATTTGCCATTGACCCCAAAAAGCGTATTGCGGCTGGATGAGCGCGGCGCCATACACGCCAAACGTCTTCTGAGCGATCTGAGTCCAGTTATACTTTTCGTTGATCTTCCGTTGTTGTTGGGAGAGCAATCACTGCTCTTGCCAGAGTGACCTTAGAAATTCTTAAGCGAGGATAACTTTAAGAGAACAGAAAGGAATATCTTTTTCAAAGACCTCCCGTTTGATTTTGACGGACATCTCTGAAATCTTGGTGGCCGGACAATCAGTCTGATTCAAAGAAACACTTTTGATCGAATATTTTCCAAAATCGATTTTTTTCTGATTAACATAAATGATCTCCAATTTCTTACCGGCAAAATAACATCTCACCCTGGCCTCTCCTTTTTGATCAAACTCCTGCAACAGTAGTTTCGGGGCCAACACCAAATCACCGCGATCGCCCTGCACGCCGAAGACCTGCGTCAACTGGGTTAGAATCAGCCAGCTGGCCGAACCGGTCAGATAATGGTACATCCCCCGGCCTAATGAATCGAAATACTCCGGGATCCCGGGATAGATTTTACTTTTTTCCGTATCGATACACATGCGATAAATCGATTGGAGAACAGCATACCCATCGTGAACAAAGCCTCTTTTATATAACGCGTAAGCGTACATCACATTCATGTGACTAAAAAACGCCCCGTTTTCCTTGGTCCCGTAGGCAAAACCAAACGCCCGCCCGAAATTCAGATAATGATCCAATCCGAAGTCTGTGTTCAGACGGATGCCGCCCAGCTGCGGGTCTTTCAGGAATCGATTGACGCTTTTAACGATCTCTTGAATTTCTTCCGGGGTTGCCAGTCCGCTCATCACCGGAAAAACCTGGCCGGTCAGCGTCATCCAGACTTTTTCATCTTTCTTTCCTTCCACGCGTTCGCCATGGTTATCATAATATCCGTTGAACCATTGATAAGTTTGCTGTTTGTCTTGGACTGAAGTCCATTCTTGTTTTCGAATCTGACGAAAGATCCATTGACCTTTCTTTTTTAGATCCTTGATGACATCGGCAATTAAAACCTCTTCTTTTTTCCCGCTGACTTCCGGCTGGACCGCTTTGAAATACCGTTTAAAAAGCAGCTCCTCTTTATCATCGCGCTTATTGTAATCGCATTCTTTCTCCGATAGGGAATCCAACAAGATCAGGACCTCTTGCGCCAGCGTGATTTTTTTGATGCCTTTCCACTTGGCTAAGTCCGTCAGAAGATTGGCGAGGCTTAAAAGGTTTCCGCCGTAGAAACTCATGAACGCGACACTTTCCCCCCGATGAAAGGCCATATCCAGACCATCGTTCCAGTCCGCGCTTTCCAAACGGATCAGATTGTGTTCACCGACATTAAGAAATTGAACGAGGTGCTGAATCAAAATATGTTCTAAGACAGTTCCGGAATAAATATCGCCTTTTTTATCTTTCAGCTTCTGGCCATACTGCATCGACCAGCCGGAATCTTTTTCAAATGTCCGCGATAATTGCGGATCCCGAAAATAAGCATTCTGTTCCAGCAAAATACTATAATCTCCGGTTTGATCGATATACAACAGTGTGGTCAAAAACGGCCAAGCCCCATGGTCCATCCACACACGAGTGATCGCATTACGGTCCGCGATAAATTCTCCCGGAACGGAACCGATGATCGTTGCGTTCGTGCCGTCGATCCTGACCCCGGCGAAATTGTTGACCAGTGTCTCCCGGACATTTTCCGGTTCGATCAGAATCAATGACAATAAATCCTGCCAAAGATCGCGCCATCCCTTGCCGCCTTTTCCATAATCATGGTCGGGAAGAAAAGAGTTACCGAAAATCCGACGCAAGACCGGCTGGATCGTCACCCATTTGATCCACGCGTTAAACGCCTCATCGCCTGTTTTCAGTTGAATGGAATCGATCTTTCCAGCCCAAAAGGTTTTGTTTTGTTCCAAGGCCGCATCAAATTTTTTCGTGCTGTTAAATTTCTCAAAAGTCGATTGGACAACCGCTTTGCTTTCCGCGATCCCCAGGACAAAAAGATATTCACGTTCTTTTCCCGGAGCCAAGGTCTCTTCCTTAAAACGCAACGCCCCCATCGCTTCACGGCCGGACAACAATTCTTTGGCCAAAGCCCGGGGGGGAGCATTGTTCATCAACGCCTCGGGTTCACTCCAGTCACCGCCTTCGCCGTAAAACGATTCAACCATCGGGAAAGACCCGACCGGCATTTCATTCTTATCCGAAACCCCGTAGACATAATAAACGGAATGATTCGCGAGATGCCCTTCTTCATTAAAAAGCAATGTGGGAGAAACAATAACACCCTGCGGTATTTGTTCGATCCGCTGCAATAGCGCGGTCACGTGTTCATGGTCATGCTTGTTCGCCAAAGCCCGGCCGAAGATAGGCACCGCAGCCGTCGGAATGAATTTAATATTTTTATCGGAATTATTTTCGACCGTAATCCGCATCAGCTCCACGGGTTCGCCACTCGAAGGGACAAAATTCAGCGCTTTGATTTTAAGACCAGCCTGCGGGAACACGCGTTCCATCCGGTGCCAAAGCGGTCCGATTTCGATGCATGGCGGACTTTCAGAAGCAGGCTGCGCCAAGGAAATAACTCGATTGTTTTCTAAACAAACGAAAAAATTTCTGACCCCGTTCCTTAAATCCTCACGGGAAACCGGTTTGGTCAAATAACGATTCTTATCCATTTTGATATCGCCGCTCAAAAATGGCGTAATGGACGATTTGATTCCTCTGGAATCAATTCCGCACAAAGGGAAATAAATGAGTCTCAAAGCCGATAACTGGTTGGAGGTGAAACTCACTCCATCGGAAGAGAATGAATAATGCGATTTGGGGGACGTCATAAAAACCTTAAACGTTTGATTGTTGAAAGCGGTCTTATTGAAAATACCTCCAGAAGCCGATTTTAAAATTGGTTCACACTATATCAAAAGTTTTCATGGATGTAAAGACCGACAAGAAAACTCACGGGCCGGTCCCCCAATGGATGGAATGCTCGCCAAAACGGTCTTTGATTTGATCTAACGCGGTGTGAACGCTTTCTTTTTTGCCATCGCGGGGACTTTTAAAAAGACTATCCTGCACGTAAAGATCATCCAGATTGGAAATACGCACACCGATCAGCCGCAGGCTCATCCCCTCCTGCCAGAATCCTTTGAACAATTCTTCCGCGTTCTGATAAATGGTATCGGTAAAATTAGTTCGTTGCTCCAAGGTAACAGTGCGGGAGTATGTCTTGAACCCCGTCAACCGGATTTTCAGCGTCAGGGTCCGTCCTTTCAAATCTGATTTTCTCAGACGGCGCGAGACCTTCTGGCTTAGAAATAACAGGATGGCATGGATTACCTCCAGATCGCCTGTATCCTGATCAAAGGTATATTCGTGGCTGATCGATTTAACGAGCTCATCCAAGACAACCTCCCGCGGATCAACTCCATGCGCGAGGTTGTACAAATGAATACCCGCCTCGCCAAATTGTTTGAAAATAATCTCCTGAGAACTATGCGCGATGTCACCGATCGTTTTAAGCCCCAGACGATCGAAAACTATTTTATTTTTCGGGCCCACCCCCCAAAGCCGCTCGACCGGTTGAGGCCAGAGAAAATCGAATAACCGGTCGCTGCTGATCTCTAAAAGGCCGTCTGGTTTGGAACAATCCGAGGCCATTTTCGCCGCCATCTTGATCGGAGCGATCCCGATGGAAGCGGTCAAACGGACCTCCTCTTTGATTTTTTCTTTTATTTTAAAACAAGTGCGGTAGGGCGTCTGGTGAAGATGAGAAGTGCCGGTGATATCCAGAAAGGCTTCATCAATACTGATCGGTTCGACTTGCGGGGTGAATCGGGAAAGGATCTCAAAGATTTGATCTGAAACCTGCTGATATTTCTTCCCGTTGACTGGAAGAAAAACAGCCTGAGGACACCGGCGATAAGCGATCGAAATAGGCATTGCGGAATGAACCCCGAACCGTCGCGCCTCATAAGAACACGTTGAAACAACGCCCCGGCCTTTGCCTTTCTTCGGATCAGCTCCGATGACAACAGGTTTATTGCGCAGTCGAGGATCATCCCTCTGCTCAACGGCGGCAAAAAAGGCGTCCATGTCCACATGTGCGATCACTTTTTTATTCATCAGGTAAGAAAAAAAACCTCCTTTGATAAAATATTAAAGGAGGCTGGCTAACGACCGACAATCGACTCTTTATTTTTTATCTTTTAACAGCTGGATAATTTTCTCTAACCTTGCAGTCATGGCAACGGGGACAAAAACAATCCACACCAGCAAAAATACCCTGATGCCAAAATACCAGAACCTTGTATCACTGGAATAATCAGAAACATGACACATCATAACCTCCTTCGTTTTATAAAAAACCCTCTGGCAAATTAGGTTTAAATTGACTTCATTATATCTTTGCCGATAAAAGATGTAAAGACTGAAAATATAAAACAAAAGTACAAAAAAATTATTTGCAGATCAAAAGATTTTAAAATTTTATTTCTATAACTATTGATCTCAATAAACAATTTGCTATAATAAAATTCCATTTGAAAATTTTTTGTCCAATTTAGTTTATTTAAAAAGGAATGATACCCGAATAAAACAGTGATTTTTTAAAAACATTATTCCAATCCCTGAATTCACTAAATGGACTTTTTATTAAACCCATAATTGGGCAGCTTTTTCGTCAGAAAAAGTTTGGGTTAATAACATCTAGAGAGAAGGAGTTTGTATGAAAGACAATTATTCATTTTTAAAAGACGAGCTGGCTTTGATGGAGATCCGTAAACATAAATGGCTCGAAAGCGAGAAACTCGGCCAGGAAATAGGGTTTGCGACTGCAGCTTGTGACTGGATCAACAAATATGGCTACACGTGGAAACAATTTCGTCTGGATGCGGAAGACACAACCAATCTTTTTCTGGAAAGAAGGAAATATCGTCGTTTTAATTTCCATCTTCCTGTTCAGCTCAAAACAGATCAGAACTGTTTGATCAGCTACACGATTGAGTTGAGTCTGATCGGCCTCTCCTGTATTCTCCCGACTTACATTCCGGAAAATACGAACGTTGAAATGACCATTAACATTGACCAAGAAACATCCGGACACCGGCTGTCAAACTTTAAGTTTTCCAGCCGGGTCTTAAGAATCTCTCAACCAAAACCACAGAAGTCACAATTCTGTTACGAAATTTTTCTGCCTTTCAATGAACAGGCACGAGATTATTTAAGAAATACCTTGGGATTGTTTAATAATTGACATTGGTACCGGGTCTCTTCACAGCAAGAGATATTTTGTCCATGAGATCAAATCATTACTTATTGAATTTTTCTTTCCCAAATGTAATTCTCTACTGGCGCTGCGGATGCTGGCGGGAAATTTAAAATGCTGTTTACGCAAAAAAAGCGCAATAATGAGAGGCATCTCCATCTTTGATCAAATGAATTTTCTTATTTGTGTTATCGAGTAATTGATATCATTCAAAGGGCATTGTTCACATAAAGGATTGCTCCTGCAAAATTCTTTCCCCACCCGTACAATCAAGGCATGATATTCATTAAATAACGGTGGATCGGTCTTCAAATGACGCATGAATTCCTTTTGGATGCCATGATAATCCTCCGTTGGAGACACTAAGCTATGCCGGACAAGTATCCTTTTGGTATAGGCATCCACAACAAAAATTGGTTTCTCCAATGCGTATAATAAAATTGAATCCGCCGTTTCGGGCCCGATGCCGTTGACCGCGAGAAGTTGCGGTCGCAATTGTTCCAGAGGAACTTTCTCCATTCTCTGCAAACTTCCATCATATTTCTGCCAAAGGAAATCGATAAAACTCTTCAAGCGTTTTGTTTTAACATTAAAAAAACCGGCGGGTTTGATTAAAGCAGCCAAATGCTTGGGAGAAATATCTCTGATGGCCAATGGAGTAAGGACACCCGACCGTTCCAGGTTCACGAGTGCTTTCTCAACATTCTTCCAATTGGTATTTTGGGTGAGAATCGCCCCCACCACCACCTCGAATTTTGTTTTGGCGGGCCACCAGAATTGGGGACCGAAGCGGGCCATGAGACGCTTATAAATTTTATTGAGGTAGAATTTCTGCTGGCTTGAATTCATCCGCTTAATGTCGATGACGGGATTTTTGCCGCAACACTTCATTATAAAGCTCGGATTCCGTCCAATCCTTATCCGGCTTCTTCACTTCTTGTCGTTCAGTCATGAATTTCTTTGGATCGAGACGGTATTTAGGCTTTTTGTTTTGATGGGACATAGGGTCCTCCTTTAATGGGCTAGGCTGATTCAAGTGTAAACGATATGTCCCTGATCAGGCAAGGGAATTTCTACGGGATAAAAACATCATGATTGATCAAATTGATAAACTTTACGGACCTTTTCCAAAACTTCCCAATGGCAGGTCAATCCTTTTGGAAACGTCACCAGATCTCCCGCGCCAATCATAAATTCTTCAGAGATCGTTTTGATTCTGACTTTTCCTTCATAAATATAAGCGACCTCGGTGGCAGGGTACAGCCAATCAAACGAAGATGGTTTGCACTCCCAAACGGACCAGACACCGACATCGGTCGGATTGGCGGGGATCCCTAATTTCTTTTTCTCCACCGAGGAGGGTTTCTCAATCTTGAGTTTACTCATTTTGTTTATGTTCCTTCATCGGAAATAACGTCACCATATCGCTCTGGGCAGCCGTTGTTTCTTCTGTCCTGGGATAATATTCCAACCGAAGACATTGATCCTGTTGATCAAAGTAGGCATAAACTTTGGGCGAACCGAACGGTTTATCCATGTATCGATAAAGCCATTTTTCAATGACCTGGTCATTTTGAGATCCTTGTTTCACCAGAATTGGTTTTCCGAAGGCCTTTAGGAAATCTTTTTTGTTTTGATAGCTGGACACAGAACGATCATTAACTGCTGCGAGGAGCTTTTTAAAATTATTATTCTGTTTCTCTACAAACACATCCTGGGCATCGCGGTTCTCGGAAAGATCTTTAAGCGTCAAGAGTTCATCCAGATGGGCCAGTTTGGCGCAACCGGCCAATCCCGCACATAAAACCAGGAAAAGGAAAAAATATCTCATGAGCTCTATTCTTCTCTTATATATTCTCATTTGGAGTATCCGGTGATCAGGTTATTGGGGACCGGGGGATTGGAAGATCGCGGGGATCCGAAACGTTCCCGATTTCCTAGAAGTCATTTCACAACCTCGAAAACGGTCCTTCTCATTGACGAGGTTGACGTGGTGAAAAGGGGTTATGAAATGGCTTCTACTCCTTTGTCAAACCCGTTTTTAATAGTTGATCCCTCTATACTTTGAAGGAAATCAACTATTAAAAACAAAATTGACAAAGCACTAGTCCCTAGATCCCCTGGTTACCAGATCACCGATGAATCGATTTCTTCTCTTTTAGAAAGCGTCCAGCCAGCGAAAATGAACAAAAACCCGTCCCCAATTTTTGTCATCTTTCTCGATCCGGTGATAAACATTTTTGTATCGTTTTTCCAAAAATCTTAAGACAGATTTTTTTAACTGCCCCGATCCTTTGCCCGGAATGATCTCGACCAGTTTGGCCTTTTTCTGGATCGCGTCTTCCATAATGCCCTGCAGGGCCCTATCGAGCTTGGCCCCGTCGGAATAAATGTCGTGCAAATCGAGTTTGAGTTTCATTTGTTGATCTGGTTTCTTTCATCCGTTAAACGGTCAATGGTGTTCTCGATTTCCCGTATCCTTTTGGGGATGAATTTCAAACGTTGCCCGTATTCTTTGAGCATCTGGGGATCACGGCCGCTGAAAGCCTCAGTCAGGACGCGGGACTTGATAAAACTTTCTGTTTCTAACTCTTTCTTCTCTTTCTCAAGTTTCTTAATTTCATTCTTGATCTCATCCATCCGCTTTAAAGCCTGTTTATGCTTTTGATGTAAATTGCTGACCGATGCGCTTTCTTTTTGCTTTTGCTGATGGGCTTCTTTTTTTAGCCGCTGGCCTTCCAAAACGATCTGACGCTCTTTTTCCTTGGCGCCGGCCTCCGACTCATTCTTTTTATCCAGGTAATAATCCAGTCCCCCAGGATAACTTTTCAGTATCCCATTATCAACCTCAACAATATAATTGGCAATTTCTTTTACAAAAAAAAGATCGTGGCTGATGAAGCACAATGTCCCTTCATAGGTTTTAAAAGCGGTGGTCAACGCCTCGACCCCATCGATGTCCAGATGGGTGGTGGGCTCATCGAGCAGGATAAAATTCGGAGGATTGATCAGCAATTTGGCTAAGATGACCCGGCTCTTCTCTCCACCGGATAAAATTTTGACTTGTTTAAAAACATCATCGCCGTGAAAATTAAAAAGCCCCAATAAGGTCCGGATCTTCACGGCCGGAACCATCCCGGCTGCGGATGTGGCGACTTCATCAAACGCCGTCCGTTCCGAATTCAAAACGTCTAATCTCGTTTGCGAAAAATATCCCAGATCAACCTGATGCCCCAGACGACGGGACCCGGAATCCGGCTGAACGACCCCGGCCAGCATCTTAAGCAGCGTCGACTTCCCAGCTCCGTTGTGACCGACAAGACAAAGCTTCTGGCCTTTGGTGATCTCAAAATCCATTTCCTCATATACTTTTTTCTCGCCGTAAAATTTATGAATATTATTGAGCGAAATAACGCTGTATCCGCTTTGTCGCGTCGTTGGAAATTCAAAATCTTTGATGCTCTTGCGCTCGTAAGGAAGTTCAATCTCTTCCAGACGCTCCAGCATCTTGCGTTTGTTCCTGACGGCCGAGGCCTTGTTCGGCTGCGCGTGAAAGCGTTCAGCGAAGCGTTCGAGTTGTTCACGTTTCTTCTCGACGACCTTCTGCCGTTTCTCCAAAGACCGGTAACGTTCATCCTTCAGGCGTTCATACTCTTCATAATTCCCCTTCACCTTGGTGATATGGCCGTATTCCAGCACAATTGTGTAATTGGTGATTTCATTCAAAAAAATTTTATCGTGGGAAATGATAACAAACGTCCCTTTATAATTTTTCAGATAATCTTTCAGCCATAAGGTCGCCGACAAATCGAGATAATTGGTAGGTTCGTCTAAAAGCAGGAGATCATATTGATAAGTCAACAGCTTGGCCAAAAGGGTGCGCATCTGCCAACCGCCGCTTAATTGAACGATGGGACGGTGAAAGTCCTGTTCTTTAAAACCGAGTCCCGTGAGAATTTTTTCCGCCCGATGTTCGATTTCGTAAAGCCCCAGCATTTCCAGTTCATGCAACACATCCCCGTAACGCATCGTATCCGCCTTGCCGGATTCTTCCAGTTCGCGCTTTTCTTGCTTAAGGATCACGATGCGTTGATCGCCCTCAGTCAATTCTTCGAGGACGGTCCGGGAGGAATCAAACTTGGCTTCCTGAGGAAGAAAACCGATGTTGAGGTTTTTTTGAATCTGGACCTCACCCGCCGTCGGTTCCATCTGGCGGAGAATAATCGAGAACAGAGTCGTTTTCCCGGCGCCGTTGGGTCCGGTCAGACCGATTTTCTCGTTGGGATAAATGCTGATCGAGACATTGTCGAGCAGCATCCGCTGATTAAAATTCTTGGAAAGGTTCGTAATGGTAATCATAAAATTATTTCTTTAGTTTTCGTAAAAGCAGTTCTTCTTTTTTCTCGAGGCGGCGCCATAACCCTGCCGACAAATTTCCAAGCTGCAAAGGCCCCTGACTGATTCTTGTTAAATCGATGACCCTGTGCCGGATCGTCTCCAGCATCAAACGGATTTGCCGTTTACGCCCCTCATGGATTGTGATCAAGAATTCACTCCGGCTCCCCATTGTTCTCACATCTCTAATCCGGGCCGGCGCAGTCAATTTGTCTTCGACCATAACGCCTTTTTCCAGGCGGATCTTCTCATCAACCCTGAGGATCCCGGAAATTCTGACAAAATACGTTTTGTCGATATTAAACTTCGGGTGCGTCAAACGATACGCAAGATCACCATCGTTAGTCAGAAGAAGCAATCCTTCCGTGTCCTTGTCCAAACGACCAACGGGTTTTAAATGTTTATACTCTTGCGGTAACAGATCCATCACCGTTTGTTCGTCATGGGCATCAGTGGTCGTTGTGACATAGCCGGCGGGCTTGTTAAGTATAATATAAACATATTCCTTCTGCCCGACAATTTTCCCCTCGAACTCCACCCGGTCGCGGTCGGGCAAAACCATCGTTGACGGTTCGCGATTCAACGCACCGTTGACCTTCACGCGGCCCTGCTGAATCATCTCAAGCGCCTTGCGCCGGGAACAAACACCGTTATGCGAAAGAAAAACCTGCAGCCGCAGCGCTTTGGTTTCTCCTTCTGCGTTCGCTATGACAGACGGCGGTTGGGGCCGTTCAGATTTTTTTGCGTTGCCTAAGGGTTTCATAGATCATAATCGCGGCGCTGGTCGAAACGTTTAAAGAATCAACCTGGCCGTGCATCGGGATTTTGACCTGCGTATCGGCATGATCGATCCAGAAACGGTTCAATCCGTTTTGTTCGCTCCCCAGGACAATCGCCAATGGAATTTTCAAATCAACCTGGGTGTAAACTTTTTTTGCCAAAGGAAGGGTTGTACAGATTGTAATCTTTTTCTCTTTTAAGAATTTCAGAATCGCTTCGCCGTCGCCTTCCACAACCGGCACGGTAAAAACCGCGCCTAAACTAGCGCGGATGACATTCGGGTTATAAACATCTGTGCGCCCCGCGCACACTAAAAGGGCATCGATCCCGGCGGCGTCGGCAGTCCTTAAAATCGCGCCTAAATTCCCCGGCTTTTCCACTCCTTCCACCATCACCAGCAACGGAATATTTTTAAATGAAATATCCCGCAAAGAAATCCGTTGAGGTTTAACAACCGCCAAAAGCCCTTCCTGCCGCTCTCCGAATGAGATCTTGGAAAAAAGCTGTTTGGATACCTCCAGAACGATCGGTCCCCCTTTTTTCCAAGATAATAATTCACGATAAAAACCTTGATCGCACAATTCCGGGCAAACAAATATCTTTTCAACAGGGACATGCGCCTTAAGGACCTGTCGAATCTCCCGTTGTCCTTCGACAAGGGTCAGTCCCGTCTGATCGCGCATAGACCGGTCTCTTAACGCGATGATCTGTTTGATGTGCGTATTATGCGGGCTGGAAATGATTTCGTGCGGCATAAGTTAAAACTTTTAATAAATGTTTGTTTTTAGAAAAATGTTCGGTCTGCCAGGAATCAATGATCTCTTCGCTGTATTCTTTCCAAAGCCGACGGTAATTGTCCCAGCCCAAACGCGGCCCGGCCCGGTTGACCCAAGGCGGATTAGAAAGGTAACTGAAAAGCCCGTCAGGAAACGTGCTGTTCTTGATCGCCTTGTACGTCCAGTACGTCCAGTGAAAACCGAACTCTGCAAAGCAAACCAACATATCTTTGACCCATTGATCTTCGCCGTAAATCCCCTGGCGCGCGTTGACCCCGAATTCTCCAACGAGAATGGGGCGGTTGCGTTCTTTGGCGATGGTGTGATAGGCTTTCAACATCTTGCGCATCAGGTTTCGGTTCCAGTGCTGGCTGGTTCGCGCCGACAACGGATAATGTAAATACGGAACAAAATTAAAAGTAAAATCCGCTGGATGATACACGTGAATGCTCAAGACAATATTGTCATCAGTAAAATTATCCAGGCAATCAATATCAGTGGCCCATTTGTTTCCTTCAACAAACAGAATATGCCGGCGATCAACCGCTCTGATCGTCGCGATCAATTGTTTATAAAACCCGTTCAATAATTTCGTATCTTCCAAGACCGATTCGTTGAGAAGATCATAACCCGCCACCTGAAAATTATCTTT
This sequence comes from Candidatus Omnitrophota bacterium, assembly GCA_023247705.1. Lineage (GTDB taxonomy): Bacteria > Omnitrophota > Gorgyraeia > Zapsychrales > JAHFFX01 > JAHFFY01. The sequence continues at coordinate 73,906 of JAHFFY010000003.1, forward strand.
ATAACGGTCGGCTAGAAATTCCCACAAGGCCAGGGTCCTTTTCTGAAAGCTCTTGTTTTTCCATAACAAGGCCTGGCCCAAACTGTCCGAATGCCAATCGTAATTCTGCGAACCGCAAGCGCCATGAAGATCGAGGATCACCCGGATTTTATATCTCTTAGCCCAGGCAAGGACCCGGTCTAAATATCCGACGCCGTTTTGATCATACTGATAAGGTTTACGTTCGATGAGCCGGTGATGAAACGGCACGCGGACGCAGTTCAGTCCCAACCCGGCGATGATTTTCAAATCCGATTCCCGGATAAAATGGTCACGAAAATATTTCTCAAAGGCCCTTAAAATATCTGGCCCCAACTGCGCGGCAAAATCTTTTTTAAAAACCTGCTCGGCAATATTCCGGGCGTGCATAATATAGCCTTCCATCATCAACCACCCACCGAGATTGACCCCCTTGAGGATGACCGGCCGCGATGCCGCATCAACGATGGAACGGCCCTCAACGCGCAGAAAATCGTTGTTTGAAACAGGATTTAATTTTCCGGATGATTTCATAAATCTTAAATGGCCCCCGCATATTTCAAAAAATTTGTGACTCCGGCGATCCATCTTTCTTTTGAAACAATATGACTGTCATTATGTCCACCGGAAACTTCCAGAAACGCCTTCGGAGAGCCAGCCATATCAAATAACTTCTTACCTAATTTAAAAGGAATAACATCGTCCTGCGGACTATGGATGAATAATTTCGGGATAGAAATGCGAGGGATCTTCGATGCTGAATCCAGTTTGGTCTGGATCAAAAACGACGGGATAAAAGGATACATGGCCTTGCCCATATCCGCCGCTGAGCTAAAAGAAGAATCAACGATCAAACAAGTCAATGGTCTTTTGGTCGCTAAATCGATCGCCACAGCGCCACCCAAAGAAGCGCCGTATACCCCGATCTTTCCGGGATCAATATCATTTCTGGTCAATAAATAATCATAGGCCTGCAGGGCGTCTTCATATAAACCGTGCTCCGACGGCGTACCGTGACTTTTGCCGAACCCGCGGTAATCGATAATGAAAACGTTCATACCGACATCGTAAAGAATTTTGATTTTATCTAGCCGGTCGGAAAGATTCCCCGCGTTTCCGTGGAGATAAATGAGGGTCTGTTTTGCCAGAGGGTTCTTGATCAACCAGCCGTTAATCAATACATGGTCTCTGGTCTTGAAATAAATATCCTCAAACTTCAATCCGATATCCCGGGGAGTCGATGTGATCTTTCTCGCCGGGTGAAACGCCGAAGATCTTTCCAGATAGCGGACAAAAGCGACAAAAGACAGCACAAGGACAAACAGTACTAATAAAATTTTCATTTTCATGGGATGAGTACTTTGTCAAACCCGTTTTTAATAGTTGATCCCTCGATACTTTGAAGGAAATCAACGATTAAAAACAAAATTGACAAAGTATTAGAGATCAATGCGCAACGACCGTCCAGACATCGGCACTGAAATCAATGAGTTATTGATCAGTTTTGATCTCCTCCTGAGATTTTCGCTGAGGGATGAGACTGATCATCAATCGAATCGCTCTTAAGATATCATCGATGCGGCAGGGTTTTGTGATATAGTGATCCGCTTCCAAGGAAAGGCCTTTTTGCATGTCACCTAATTCATTGAGCCCGGAAATAATAATCACCGGCTGCCATTTATTAGACGGCGGCGTTTCTCTCAACTTTTTTAAAACCGCAAACCCGTCCATCCCGGGCATCGTTAAATCCAGAAGAATCACATCCGGAGAATCACTGACAATCAGATCCCAGGCCTGCAATCCATCGGAGGCCGTGATCACTTCGTAGCCTTCCATACGGATTTTTTTGGCCATGATCTGCAATATTTCCGGTTCATCGTCGGCCATCAAAATTTTAATTTTCCCGCCGTCCATAATCAATCCTCCATCTCCATTCATTATTGATTCGGTCCTGTTACTTACGGATTTTTTCTTTCCTGATCCCACCCCTTGCGGTCACTGTATCGATGCTATTGAGCGTTTTGGCGTTCTGTTTCAGGGAAGGAATATCCGTAACGCGCGCCGATGAATAATCTTTTAAGTCATAACTGATCTCTGTCGAAGGAATCGTATGCTTGTCGATCACCACCCTGGCTTTCTTAAAAAAATCCAACGCCAGTGTATCATGAAAATCGGAGAATACAACCACCCGGATGATTCCCGCCGTAATCAATGCCTTGGCACAGGTCGTGCACGGCATATTCGTCACATAGGCGGAGGCCCCTTCCACCGCATGACCGCGTCTCGCCGCCTGGATCAATGCGTTCATCTCAGCATGAACGGTCCTCATACAATGATTATCAACGATTATGCATCCGACATCGTCACAATGATCGTCTCCCGGAATAGATCCGTTATATCCGCTGGCAATCACATTCTTGTTTTTCGCCAGGATACATCCGCAATGCATCCGCGGACAGGTCGCCCGCTCGGAAGCCAGCATTGCCAATTTCAAAAAATATTCATCCCAGTCGGGTCGTATCGTCATTGATATTCTCCTTACATGTTAGACATAAAAATCAAATTAAAAAATACTCTCCATTAATAAACGCCGCGGATCAACGAAGCGACTTTCGTTTCATAAAACAATTTCAATTGATCATGCAATTCTTGGGAAAGCGGCTCCAAATCGATGGCAGAGGCGTTTTCTTTGACTTGATTGATCTTCGTCGCTCCCGGGATCACGACACTCACCGCGTCGAAATCTAGGATCCAGCGCAACGCCATCTGACTCATGGTCATTCCTTGAGGGACCAGCGTTTTGAGTTCGTCGGCCAACGCCACTCCTTTCTCAAAAGGAATCCCGCTGAATGTTTCTCCGACATTAAAAGCCTTGCCGTCGCGATTATAAAAACGATGGTCTTGCGGATCAAAATTCGTTTTGGTCGTCATCTTCCCTGATAATAACCCCGAAGAAAACGGCAACCGGACGATCACCGCGACCTTCTTCGCCTTGGCTTTCTCAAAAAGCGCTGAAATCGGTTTCTGCCGGAAGATATTGAAAATGATCTGCAACGACGCGACATTGTCCTTCTCTAAACAAAATAAGGCATCTTCCATCGATTCGACACTGATCCCAAAATTTTTGACCTTTCCGTCTTTTTTCAAAATCGCAATCCATTCCCAGAGTTCGGTTTTTTTCAAAAAATCCGACGGAATACAATGGATCTGCATCAAATCAATGACATCGACTCCCAAACGTTCCAAAGAACTATCGATAAAGGTACGGAAAGAATAAAGCGAAAAATTTTTGGGCCAGCCGGGTCTTGGGGACTGCCCCATTTTCGTCGCGACAAAAATCTTTTCGAAACATTCCTTTCGAAACTGCCCGATCCTCGTTTCACTTAGACCATGACCATACACATCGGCGGTATCAAAAAAATTGATCCCCTGGTCAACGGCGGATCTTAAAACAGCCCGCGCACTCCGGTCATCCAAACCACCCCAATCCGGCCCCAGCTGCCAGGTTCCCAATCCAATCTCAGATACTTTAAATCCCGTCTGTCCTAATTGCCTGTGTTTCATCCTCAGGAGACCTTTTTGACAAACTCAAATCCGTTCCATTTAAAGTTATCTTCCTTAAAATCCGCAAATGCTTTCGGATCTGTCACTTGATTTTCGCATAACCAGCGGACAAACCGACCCTTAATGAATTTTCCGTCATGACCGGCAGGGATTCTTTTCTCTTTTCTGATATAAACAAAATCAACGGATATTCCCTGTTCATACTCCACCGCTTTCCGGTGGGCAAGTGGCAAAAGATCAATCACAAAAAAATTTCTCAAGTCCTGGGCAATAATCGGCCGCCAATGCTTTTGGGCATCCAATTTTTCGATCTTTAATTTATAGTCGGGAATCAAATCAAGCGGTTCAATTAAACCAAACATGGCTGAAACGATTCGGACATGCTCCTGCAAAAATTCTTTGGCGGCAGGATTTAATAATTCATAACCGATCCCGTCATACACAACTCCCGCGTAGCGTTCGATGGCCGGCATGGTCGGAGTATTTAAAATATTTTTATTGGTCTCAATCGCTTCGGACAGTGCTTTCCCTTTGACCCCGAAGAGCTGCTCAGGTTGTCCGGAATAATTATGCAATCGGTCCATCATTTCTTTGATGTCAGGAGACACCTTCCGCAATGGTTTTGCACCCCCACCGGAGTTTTTTCCTTCCGACGGAGGAATTAATATCAAGCTTTGTTTGACCATGATGATTCGATTGCAGAAAGCATTAATTCGGGATCTGGGCGATTTTGATGGTGTAACGCGACCCGTCGTTCCATGGCCACATCATGGCACAGTTCGAAACTCCTTCTTTTTTGGAATAGTACAGCGTTTGCTCTTCTCTCACGCCTCCCAAGAAAGCCGCATGGCGTTTATCCTTTAAACTGGGATTCTCCCCGGGTGCCTTGAAATCATGGCCAAAAAAATTCTGAAAGATAAGATGCAATGGAGTAACATAATCGGCTTTAACAACAAATTCCTTAAGATCAGGCCGATCAATTCTGGATTCGAAGACCGGGATTTTATCGATCTCCTCCAGCAACTGATTATAGGTTAATGTGTCCATTTTTCCCTCCTCCCTGGCTATTGATATTTCTTTTGACTATTCTCACGCAGCCCCAAAAAATTATTGTGCCTTGGAAGCGTCCTCGCTGGGTTGCTCGGCAGCAGGGGCTTTCTGTTCTGTTTCTTGTTTTTCTTCCGGGCTCTCCACAGAAATGATTCTGGCAATTTTTTTATCATCTTTGCTGTCAAAATACAGATCAATATCGTCGCCCGCTTTGATCTGATCGATTGAGGTGACATTTTGGAGCTCTATATCCGATTCAATGAGATAAGTGACCTCAACTTCCACATCTTTATCGTAATCATATTCCTTGACGACAATTTTGTCCGGTGCGACACTCACCACCGATCCGTAAGAATATTCCCATTCCACGCCGGTTTGGTCCGCTTCCTCCACGGCCTCGGTTTTTGCTTCTTCAGCCGCCTGGATGATACGCGCCGAAACAGCCATCGGCAATAAAAACATTCCTAAACCAATGAACAAAATCTTTCTTCTCATACTTCCTCCTTAAGCCTTATTTTGTTGAGATAAAATATTATAATTCATACGTATTCTAAATGTAAATTCTTTTAATTTCGTTTTGAGTTTAAACAGAAGGTATTTCATAAAAATTCAGGAATATTATAGAAACATCTTTACTTTTTAACAAGGAATTTAAAATCGCCGCCCTTGGAGCTGACGCTCACTTCAACAGTATCTTTATCTTTGATCTCGCCCTTAAGCATCTGCAAGGCCAATGGGTCCTGAATATATTTTTGGATCGTTCTTTTTAAAGGACGCGCTCCGTAAACGGGATCATAACCTAATTCCGCTAGCCGGTCTTTAACGCCTTGATTTAATTTTAAAACGATTTCTTTCTGTGCCAAACGATTTTCTAAATATTTGATTTGGATATCAACGATCTGGCCGATATCTTCTTTTTTCAGCCGGTTAAACACCACCACTTCATCAATCCGGTTAAAAAATTCCGGACGGAAATGATCTTTGATCGCGCCTTGAATGCGCCGTTCGATTTCTCTTTTATCTTCCAGTTCCATAATCAAATCGGTCCCGATGTTGGACGTCATAATAATAATCGTATTCTTGAAATTCACAATCCGGCCCTGGCCATCGGTTAAACGCCCGTCATCCAGGATCTGCAACAATGCGTTGAAAACATCCCGGTGCGCTTTTTCGATTTCGTCAAAAAGAATAACGGCATAGGGCCGGCGGCGAATCGCTTCGGTGAGCTGCCCTCCTTCGTCATACCCAACGTATCCGGGAGGAGCCCCAATCAGACGTGAGACGCTGTGCTTCTCCATATATTCGCTCATGTCGATGCGCACCATCGCGTTTTCGTCATCGAACAAAAACCAGGCGAGGGATTTCGCCAGTTCGGTTTTCCCAACCCCCGTCGGTCCGATAAAAAGAAACGAGCCGATCGGACGGTTCGGGTCGCTTAAACCTGTACGTGATCGCCGGATGCTTGCCGAAACCAGATTAACAGCCTCATCTTGTCCGATGACCCGGGTCTTAAGGCTTTTCTCGATCTCAATAAGTTTTTCTGTTTCGCCTTCCATTAATTTGGAGAGCGGGATGTTGGTCCATTTGGAAACAATCTCGGCGATGTCCTGTTCATCGACTTCTTCTTTGAGCATGGAACCTTGCTTTTGCAGCTGAATCAGGGCCTTATTCTGCGTTTCCAATTCTTTTTGCAACGTCGTCAATGTTCCGTAACGAATTTCCGCCACTTTATCCAGATTGCCGATTTTCTCGGCCTTCGCTTCCTCGATTTTCTTTTGTTCGATGGTGGCTTTGGTCTGACGGATCTTATCGATCGCGGCCTTTTCGTTCTGCCAGCGCAGGCGCAGTTTTTTATTTTCTTCCTTCAAGGATTGCAGTTCTTCTTCCAATTTTTTCAGACGGATTTTCGAGGATTCATCCTTCTCTTTTTTCAAGGCCTGGCGTTCGATTTCCAGTTGGCGGATTTTCCGTTCATTGATATCCAATTCCTGCGGCATGCTGTCGATTTCGATGCGTAAACGGGAAGCGGCTTCGTCAATCAAATCGATGGCTTTGTCGGGAAGAAAGCGTTCGGTGATGTAACGGTGCGACAACGTCGCGGCCGCGATGATCGCGGAATCCTGAATGCGGACACCGTGATGGACTTCATAGCGCTCTTTTAACCCGCGCAAGATGGCAATCGTGTCTTCGACGGTGGGTTCGTTGACCATCACGGGCTGAAAACGCCGCTCCAGGGCAGCGTCTTTCTCAATATATTTGCGGTATTCATCCAGAGTCGTCGCGCCGACGCAACGCAGCATCCCGCGCGCCAAAGCGGGCTTTAACATATTGGAGGCATCCATCGCGCCTTCGGCGGCACCCGCGCCGACGATCGTATGCAACTCGTCGATAAAAAGGATAATCTCTCCGCCTTTGGATTCCACTTCCTTCAAAATCGCCTTCAGACGGTCTTCGAATTCACCGCGATATTTCGTTCCGGCCACCAAACTGCCGATATCGAGCGTAATCACTTTCTTGTTCTTCAAACCTTCTGGAACGTCTTCGGAAAAAATCCGCTGCGCCAATCCCTCGGCAATCGCGGTCTTGCCGACTCCCGGCTCCCCGATTAAAACCGGATTGTTCTTGGTTCGACGGGAAAGAACCTGAATCACCCGGCGGATCTCTTCATCCCGTCCGATCACGGGGTCCAGCTTTCCTTTGCTGGCCAGATCGGTCAAATCACGTCCGTATTTTTCCAGCGCTTGATATTTTTGTTCCGGATCCATATCTGTCACCCGTTGGCTTCCGCGGATTTGTTTCAAAATGTTCAATAAATCTTCTTCTTTGATGCCATGCTTCTTTAATTCTTTATGTAAAAGCCCGGCTTCTTCTTTATATAAAGCCAAAAGAACATGCTCCTGCGAAACATACTCGTCTTTCATGCCGTTAGCGGTCTTCTGGGATTGGGTCAGAACGCGGTTTAACCGGTCGGAGAGAAACGGACTCTGGCCTTCGACTTTTGGTTTGCTTTTGAGATCCTCCTCGATCTTTTTTAATAAACCCTCTAAAGAAATCTCCAACTTGACGAGAATGGCCGGAACGATCCCTTCTTTATCCTGCAGTAAAGCCACCAATAAATGTTCCGGCTCGATTTGTTGATGCTCGAGCTCACCGGCAAATTGCAGCGCGCCTTGTACCGCTTCCTGAGTTTTATGCGTAAATTTATCCAGACGAAACATAGTTTTCCCTTCGCCCTATTTTATTCAAAATTGATCCTCCGAATACCGGATACTTTAGCAAAATCCGTGCCTTTAGGCAAATATCATCTCCTGAAAGGAACGATTTATTCTGTTTGTTTTTTGGAAAGATTGTCTTGCTGGTTTTCGCGTCTGGAAAACGCGCCGGCTGTGAAAATTTTAATAATTATAACTTAAGTTTGGAACATTCTCCGGGGAAGAGTTGCCTAAAATCAAAGGCAAATTTGTGGCGGGAATAATCCGGAAGATCACCGGACTATAACCGTTGACGGGAAAATTAATCTCCTGATTGGGCCCGTAAGGCGTTTGAAGATCAGCATTTTCTCCTGAAACTTCTTCGAGGTTTAAGGTATCTGTGTTCAATTCGATCCCGCCGAACTTATCGGTTGTTTTAGCTGCATTTGGTTTCGATTCCTGTTTCTGTAACAAAGCAAAATCAGGGGGTCCGTAATTCCCCTCGCCCACAACAACCTCCGTAGAGTTGAGCATTAACCAGTTAAACCATTCAATGGCCTCAATGGAGACTGTCATAGAGATTAATTGTCCGCCCTGCGCTGGTTTATAATATGTTTCTCTCGCATAATCCTCGCTAAACGTAAAGTATGTTGGGTCTTGCAACATGAGATCCCGTCCCTCTTGATAAAGCGGGGCAGGTGTTCCCCGATAAACTTTAAAAGCTGTGACATCACGATACTGCCTCATCATCCACCAGGTAACTGCCCGATGGCTTTTTCTCTGATAATCTTTAACCATTTCAATAATTTCTTGACGCTGATCGTGTTCTTTATGCGCGTAATCAAGGAAAAGATCGATCAGGGGTTCCTTGATATCCGCAACAACATATTCGGACTGCTCACTTAACATAGCGCGCAGGGTGTAGATAATCCGATCATTCAACGACAATCCGTTATTTTGATCCCAGAAAGCTGAAATATTGTAATAATTTGGATTTTGTAATCCGATTTGCAGAACTTCGCCGGCGGTTTGAATCGCGTGAAGAATTTGAGGAGCTTCCTGTGGGTTATGATCAATGGCTTCCAGCATTTTGATAAAAGCCTTGCTGGTAGTTGGATATCTGATCAGATGGGCAACGGCTGAATTTTCCGGAATCAAGACATCATGATCAACTAAAGCGTCCTCAAACTCGGATGAAATTTGATATTCTATCTCATGCCAGGAAAGACCGAAACTATCTCTAAACTCCTGATCTAACCGGGATTTCTTGAGTCTTAGCTCTTGAATCTCCTCGGAGGTTGAAGCTTTAATAACCTCGAGGACATGATCCCCTTCGTTAATTTGAGTCAGCATTGCTTTATCGCGGGTAGTTTCTTTACTCGTCAAAAGCAACGGCTGCGGCGTTTCCATCGCGAGATCGTTTTGCAGCATTGCCTCAACCCGTTTCCAATTCGGGCTCGGGCCGAAGGTCCGCTCTTCGGCGCTCCATTTCGCGCCATCACCGCTTTCAGGATGTCCTTGGGCGTACCAAAACCAATTATACGCCTCGATATACTTTTCTTCTCTGGTGTCATCCGGTTCATGGAATAAAAATAAATGGTCGCCCTCAGGTGTATCCATAATAATGCCCATGACCTGCCCGGTAAAAAATCCTGGAGTGGTAATATCCCCGATCCTGCTTCCGTCCGCACGCAGAATCGCACTCGGCGGCGCGGGAACCTCGTTCGGATGGCTATGAATCGTCATATAATCGTCATGGTCCGGAATGACCTCCTCCGCAGCAAAAAAAGTATGCGAGCCAAACCAGCGCGACACGGCCGTTTGAACATTATTGAGATCGGTTAACAGCTCAGGAACACCGGCTAAATCTTCAATCTTCAATAATTCCGCGGAATCCAGATGATACCACTCGCTGCGAGCAACCGAGAAAAGCTTAAGATCGTAATTCAACTGCGCTAATCCTTCTCCCAACTCATGCAAAGAATTCTTAATTTTATTTTCCAAACTTTGGACTTCGGTTAAATCTTGCCGGGCCCGCGCCTCAGCAATCTGCTTCGAGTACAATTGAATCCGGTAGATGTGGGTCGTGGCGTCCTCGAAATAATTCGTCGTGTCGGTGACTTCGCGCTCGATTTTGGATTTGGAATGAACGACCGCGAATTTTTGATCGTCTTTCGGATACCGGACCCCGACGGCTTTTCCTTCTTTTAAAAACACAATCGCTTCCAGCTCCACATTATGCTTTCTGGCCAGGACGGTCATGTCGACCAACTCATTGCTGATTTCCGGAGGGAAAACGATGTTCATTTTCGACGTGCGGCTTTTAAACTCAATGGGATTAGTGAAGACAGTCCTTCGTTCCTGAGGAATAATATTCTGTTCTTCTTGTCTTAGCATCGCCCGGTCCGCGATATTGCCCGAATCCAACGCCGAGCCTTTTTGGGCCTTGCGCACATCATATCTTATTTTCTCTTGATCGGACATCGGAATCCGAATCTCTTTTCCAACCGGAAGTCGAAAGGAATTTTTAATATCATTATGATTCATAATCCGACGGCGATTTTTCGCGGTGTTTGCGCCATAGAAACGCTGAACGAGCGCTCCGACCGTATCACCGGGTTGAATCCGATAAAACTCATCGACCGCGCCTGGAATATTCAAAAAAACACCTTCCGGGACAAAGTCATATCCTCTCGTTAAGACATTGCTGTTGGCATCATAAATCCGGACAACCCCGCGGATTGATCCATAATAACGAAACGATAACTCGCTTAAATTTTCTCCATGGCGAACGTGATGATTCGCCTGAAAAATGCCCTCATCAAGATACCGTTTAAAATCATCTCCGAGGATATCCGAAGGAAGTTTTAAGAATCCTTCATCGGGGCCAAGTTTTAATTTAGGAATCTTGTTGATCTCTTCCGTCAGATCCGGAGTGCTCGTGGGGCCTCGATCCGTGACCTGCCCGGGGACATTGATTTGATCCGGAACGGATTTCTCTTCTTCCCGATGAAGCGTACCGAAAATCGCGATCGCGGCCGCGGCGACATAAATTAAAATCTTAGGAAATTTTCGTCTCAATCCCGAAGAGTCCGCAGAATCGTCTTCTCCTTCCAGGTCTCCCGCGCTGCTCATGGCGGGTGCCGGACTCCGGCGATCACTCGCGGCCGTTGTGGTACTCGCCGCGCTCGCTTCGGCCACGCGTCGTTTGGAATAAACATAAGGCCGACCGTTTTTCTGGTCTTCCCGGATGTCCTTTACAATCTCCTTGGCGATATCCTTTAAACGTGTATGATCCGTCTCCAAGGCCCGGCCTAAAATCAAATCCGTCGTCCCCAAAGGATCCCGGTTCAAATCCCGCCGACTTATGTCCAGCCCCAAGCGATCGGCAAAAAGCAGCAGAGCATTCTCTGTTGCCTCCTTATAAATCCCGGAAGGATCGGCCCACCATTGGAAAAGATCAAAGTGATAGGCTAAATATAATTGCATAATTTTAACTAAATCCGTAAAAGGGGCATTGTACTTTCCGGTTGAATCTTCGGCAGCGATACTTTGAATATAAGCGACCGTTTCCTGGGCGACCCGTAAGTTCCGGCCAGTCAAACGCGCCTGAATGCCTTGCAATTCATCTTCCGTATGTTGTTGTTCGTGATCCGCCGTGGATCGATAACGACTCTCCAAAATTTCGTTAACCTGATTAGCATCCGGATAAACAGGATAATCCCGCTGAATGGCTTGACGCATTTTGTAATAAACAGCCGGAACAGTTCTCCCTTCCGGCACAACAAACGGCTCATTATTCAAATGACGCAGGACCGAATAATACGTCGCGGCTTTGATCATCTCTTTTAAGACAACGCCATCCGTATCGCCCATATAAGTAAAGCCTAATGCCGAGACATCTTCATCGATCCGGTCAATACGATTTCCTAGATAGCTGATTGTCGTCGGGACTGGTTCTGCCCGTCCTTCGACCGTTACGAAGCGGGTTTCCACATCGTCAATTTCATGCGAAATCGCTGAGACAAGATAAATCTTCCTGGAACCCAAAAGCGTTCTTTTGCTTCTCGTTAAGATCTCCACATAAACATAAACACCTTGCGCCCGTAAATAAGGATTATTGCGCAGCTCTTTGGCCAAACTTTTAATCGCGAAACTATTGCGGAAGACATCGGCGCTCAGTCGAATTAACTCCTCGATTAATCGTCTTACAGGGGAATCCAGCAAACCGGCCGCCTCAATGATCTTACTCTGGATATTTTCGGTCACGGCCTCATCCGCCCTGGCGATCAAAAACTGCGGAAAAATTCGATCAAGAAATATCCGCGCTTTTTGACGCTCCGGTGCGGTTCGCATCTCCTCCAAAGCCGGATTAATAATATTAAGGTACTGCGCTTCATCTCGATGAAGAGGAACCCATCTGACATTTTTGGTTTTTTGAACCGGTGAAGAACCATCGGGGCTGAGTCTCGGATGAGAAGCGGGGGCGGTCGTTGTCTTTCTTTCGGGACCGCTGGGAGTATAAACCATCACGCCTTCCGATGAATATGTGATCGGACCCGTTCGCTCCCGTTCGCGTAACAACCTTTCTTCATACACATCTCTGGTCACTTCTTCCACTGAGCCTTCAAGAGCTGTCGGCCAGGCAACCGTCGTCGGTCTCGCTACGCCGGTTTCGGTTGTCGTTTTCGCTTCTTCCTTTTCTGCCAATGTTGCATCAACAAAAATCTTATACCGATCTATTTTTTTAAAGGCGCGATAGATCTCGACCATTTTATCGATGTCCTCTTGAGTCAAACGTCCCCGGAGATCCGCGCGTTGCGCCAAGGCATTATTCTGCGCGATGAAATCAAAAACAGCCTGGATGCGACCCGGCAAATTCGATCGTTGGGACAAAACGGTTCCATCTTTGGTATCCACGTTGGTGATCTTGGCCAGCCGTCGGAATAAACGCACATAAGGTTCATAATTTTCATAAGATTGAAAATCGCGATACCGTTCGGTTAGATTCTGCTTATAACTTTTCTTTTGTTCCTTCGAGCTGTAATTTCTCCCGTAATCTTCCGATCCAATCGCATAATAAGCGTCTAGCTCCGATTCCATATAAAATAAAATATTTAACACTTCCCGGACGACATCGATATTATTCTCAATGAATCCGGTTAAATTTCCTTCTGTTTGATTGCGATCCAGAAAATCTTTAAGCAGAAAATTGAGCGTCGAAGTATCCCGGCTAATCTCCTTCCCATGATATTCCGCCCGTCCTCCGTACTCTTTCAAAAAGTTAAAAAGATCGATCTCTAAAACCGCCTGCCTGGCATCCACTCTCACCAGACGGCCGATCCGGTCCGTATTGGCGATCAGACGGACGGTCACATTGTCCCAATCCTGAATGCGAAACCAATAACTTAGTTCAGAATTAACGTATTTCAGCGAATCTTCCAGAACACGCTGCAAAACCGAAACCGGCAAGGCCGCGATCAAATCCGTGATCTGCTGAATAATCAACTCACGCTGATAACGCGGGATCGGTCCGGACTTGATCCGTTCATTCATCGCGTCCAAATCAGGTTTCATCTCTTCAAATGTCTCGCGGTCAGCCCGATTGTCAATTCGATAAGCCCAAAGGCCACTGAGCGCTTCAACAACCGGCCGGAGCGCCACAAAGGCGGACACCGAGTCACGCGTGATATTCTCCGATAACAAGGTATCGCGGAAACGTTCGACGATATCGGCATCCATAAAAACAATCAATTCCTTTTTTTCCCTTCCGGTCTTGGTATCAACGCCCACCGAAAAATATCCCTGGGTGATCGTCACTTTTTCACCCAAGGCATAATCTTTGCTTAAAGAAAACTGTTCAGGAACCGAAGAGAGCATCGCCTTGTCTGAAGCGTTATTCTCTTCCAGATTCGCCAGCGGATTTTCGGCCTGCAAATAAGCTGAAACCAAATTGTCATGGTCCGAAGGAGATTCTGCTCCAACCCGGACAAGAAGATCGTTATCTTTCGGGAACTCAACATCTGCATAGGTCTTATCTAATTTTTCTCCTATCTCAACCCCGCCGGAGAAATATTTCCGGGGGATTGTCTGCTGGGTCCCGGGATCGAATTCTTCTTTGATATAGTTGTAAACGCCTTTTTGAAAGGCCTCGAGATATTGGGCATAAATTTTTTCGCGGGCGGTTTTGTCCTCGATGTCGACGCCTTCGACTTTATTTTGACCGACATAAACTTTTCCAAGGAGACTTTGTTTTAAGTTGCGTTTAAACCACGTCGCCAGGATCATGGAGTTGTAAATCTGCCGCAGCATCGCAAAATTTTCGCCCTCATTGACTTCCTTCTCCAGCTCAGGGATGATCACCTCCCGAACGATATCGGAGGAAACATCATTGAGGTTCTGGGCGTCGTTTTCGGCCACTTGATCGGTCCCCAGATCCTGATTGTCCAAATTTTTCTTTAAGGCCAGGTAATCTGCTTCCAGCATGACCTTCAGGCGACTTTGCATGACAAAGGCCATATTTTTGCTTTTATAAACCACGGCCTTTTCAGGGACGATCCAGACTTTATTGAATGTATTGACGGGAATATTTGTCGTGCCGTAAAGGAGTTCCGCTTTTTTATAAACCTTATCCCAAAAAGATTTTCCCAGACCATCTTCGGGATACATAAGCGATGCGGTGATCTGCTTTAAAAGATAATCCTGGGCCAGCATGTCGCGCCCCATCTGCGTTGTTCCAAATTCGAGTGGAACGATGCGGTCTTTTTCATACGGGGAAAGATTGACCCAGATGTCTTTTGCCGGAACCGTCAACGCGGCGAGGAAATATTTGATCAATTTCGTCGATTCTTCTTTGAACTGATCCCCCTGTGTCTTCGAATCACCGGAATCAATCACAAAATCAAAACGTAACGGGTTATCAGGAAAAATCCTGATCCCTTTCATGATGGGGGGCCGGAAATCACTGCTCAATGGAACCATCATCCCTGGCGCAGGAAGATTCATGCTCTGAGCGCCGGGGGCAAATAAAACGCTCTGCGCAAAAATTTGCGGAAGTGGCGCGATAAAACAGTTTAATAAACTCAGCGCCAGAAAAATCGAGAAGGCTCTGAAATAGAAACTGTATCTTCGTTGTCTGATCAATTTAATCGTCATATTAAATCCTAACGTGCAATCAACAGATCACTTAATTCTTGGAAGCATTATTCATATAACTTAATTTATCAATCGCGCTCTTCGTCTTATTGTTCCCAGCAGAAATATTTAGAAACGGTAAAGTCAATACAGGCTTGATCGTAAAAATGACAGGATTGATTCCTTGGATAGGAATACGTTCTAGATTTCTAATATTCTCTGGAGTCATAAAATTCCCGTTGGTCCCTTGTTCTTCCACATTAAAAATATCGTCCGAGAAGTCGATACCACCAACCTTTTGAGTCCCGCGTTGCTCTTTCTCTCGATCTCCTGTCACATTCACAGCGCCCGCATCCTTGATTTCGGCGAGTTTGTCCGCTGTCATGGCCAAGCTGGCGTCTTGCGATTTTAATAAAGCCCGGTCAACAACCTCTATCCCTTCAGTTGTTAATTGATCTTTTAACAGCTCCAGGAACTGCGTATCCGGCTGCAATAAAATTTCTTTAGCCATAAATTCAACCAGCCTGGGTTGGATTTGAGTATCTTCTTTAAATATCTCATAAAACTGTTTCAATCGTGAAATGGCCGGGTGTAATTTATCGTCGGCTTCGGTCCGTCCGATCAGATTATCTAAATAACCGATCGCATCGGGCAATCGCTCATTGTTTGAATCATCCAATAAATCATTGAACAAAACAATTCCTTCTTCGATTAGCTTGGCCCGTTTGTCCGTCACGTTTTGTTCCGTGAGGATATAGGTCCTTTGCAAACCCCTTTGAATGTGTCTTAATTCATGCCGCAAAAACCATTTAATCATCTCTTTGTAATACGCTCTCCTGCTCTGCCATTGTCCTTGGAAAAGTTTGGCATAAAAAACCAAAATTAATTTTCGATCACTCGGATCTTCTATCACCCTCGCCAGAGGCCCTTCGCCGGAAATAATCACCGACTTAAACGCCGGGACGCCCATTTCTTCTTTCAGCTCCGTTAATACTTCCGGGACCAATTCCGAAACGCTTTCCAGACTGATATTGACGATCGATATCTTTTTGACTGGTTCTTGCCAAACGGACTGGTCGAAAACCGCCTCATCGGAATTAGGCTGACGTTTCATCTCAACAATCACATGGAACGGAGAACTGCTCAGCGGTGAAGACGCCTGAAGATCTCTCTGTTCCTCTGAAATAATATCGTATAAATTTTGATTAAACTGAGGATTAGAGATCCTTAAGGCTTCCAAAAGCGAAGTCGGGACTTGCAATACCTCCGTTGGTTCGGTCGTTACAATATCCGCATTTCGATCGGTCGACCGCAGAATCGCGATTTCTCCAAAATATTGTCCCGGCTTTAATGTCGCCACTTTTGTTTTTCCTTTAAGGACATCTACACTTCCAGACAAGACCAGATAAAAATCATCATAGGTCTTTGAATTCGCGAGACTTGGTTTTTCTCCTTCATTCAAGATTGTTGTGTTGCTGCCAAATTCCAGAACCCGGATGAAAGGATGATTCGCAATTTTATGGATTTCTTCTAAATTAAAGTGTTTCGCGAACATCGAGGAGCGTAAACCATCAACAATCAAACGCGGGGCCGTTTCTTCCAAAATTTCACTTATCCTGTCTTCATCCTTGGCTCCAATCCTGTACAAACCTAATTGGACTAAAACATCATCCCTTCGTTCTTTCCAATCAGTGAGCGAATTAAAGAAGGCATTAAAAAGTCCCGGCTTCTCTTGACGGAACTCTTGCGTAAAACTTGCGCCCACCTGGCTTGCCAAAATCGCCGCCCCCTCCATTCTCCTTACAAAATTTATTTTAAATGATACCGGAAGATATTTAAGGATCGACAATATTTGTGGTCTTAAAAACTGATTTTTATAAAAAAATGGATAATTACCGGCATTTCCGACATCCGGTATTTCTACCTTCAAACCATTCACGATCTGGTCAGCGACCGGAATCGACACAAGCCAGGTGGCAACAGATTGGTCCGCTACTTCCAGATAGTTGGCCAATAAATAAATTTTTACCCGACGGCCTTCATCCAAAATCTGAAGCGCCCGCAGATAATTGGTCTCGATATCCCTCTGGCGGTCGACCCATTTGCGAACAATTTGTTTCCTGTCTTCCAACCGGTTCGTATTGGATTCGTTGTCCTGAGAAATCATTTGATATTCACGTTCAGCCGCGGCAATGACCCGGTCCAAATCCTCGGGACTTAAAACATTTTTTGTCTTAATCAGGTTATCAAGCATTTCGGCCAATTTTGCACGGATCTCATTTGTCTTCCCGGAATATTCGATCGGTTCAGGGGTAAAATCGGTTCGTCGAATTAACGCCACCATCTCATTGAAAATTTTCTCTTTCTCCTGCAGGCTAATCGTCCCATCGGTCCCTTTGATTTCATCGCCCAGAAATTCATCGATAACCGATCTAAATTCCGCAGGAAGATCGGCTTCATTATAACGTCCATCATCGATGGCGCGATTGTATGGCCGGCCCAGAAATATATTCGCCATCTGTTGCAATGTTTCGGGAACGTAAGCCGCTGTCGCAGAACTTTTCTCTTGATCGAAATCTTGCACCAAACGCACATGAAAATCATGAAAGACCCCTGCCAAAAATGAGACCTTGAGGTCCCGCACGGTTTCAATGAGTTTGGTATTTTCCAGAATCGTAAGAGTTCCAAAGGTGACCATCAAATTATGGACATGATTATGATAATTTTGTAAAAGCAAACCTTCGGGAATTCCGGTTTCCTGACCGTTTTTCTTGATTCTCATCGCTTTTGTATAAACTTGTTTAACCGCTTTAAGCAAATCTTGAGCCGCTTTAATCTCGGCAAGAAGCTTTTCCTTTTTGTCCGGCTGCAATTGCGCATAGGTTTCTTCCAACTTCACCTGAATGGCCACCGGCAAATTTTCCAAAGCCCTGTTCAAACTCTGATAAGTCGATTCCGCTCTTTCCTTAATAATCGCTTTTTTTATTTCATCGTCCTGCGCCAATGGCCCCTGCCACATTCTGCTGCGAAATCCATTCTGGAGAATATCCAACACCTGGTCTTTCGTTAATTTCAATGCGACCGCAACGCGATAAATCTCCTCGACTACGTTGGTGCCAAACAAGGTCAAATCATCGGTGCTAATCGAAAACGGCGCCTTTTTTCCGATGAAATCTTTATTTTTCTCCAGATAAGCCTCAATGGCCGCACGCTGTTGGGCAGAGATCTTTTGGCCATGAAAAGTATTATTTTGTTTGTCGGCATCAGTCAAGGTAAACCATTGACCAAAAGAATAGCTCAATAAAGCCTTCACGGTATGCATCGCATAGTTATAAATATATTCCGATCCGACTCCCAAATTGGACGTCGGGTTAGTTTCGGTCCACACCCCATTCCGGATCACCAGATCGCGGACAAACGCTTGGCGGGTTTGCAAGTCGAGCGTTTTTGCATCGTCATAATAATAAATGACGACCTCCCGGTTACTCATCAATTTTTGAATGACTGTTAAAATTTTCTCCAAGTCCGCAGCGCTCACTTTATCCTGTAGAAAAAATTTTAGTACATCTTGTATCACATCTATATTTTGATGGAAACGACCTTCCGTTTGTGAATCTCTTTCCAGTTGCAGCAATCCCTGTTGGATCAACTGCTCAAAGATTCCATCGGACGTTTCAGGAATATTGACGCTTTTATCCAGCTTGGCACTGGCAAGGGCATTAATCAGATCGCTTTTAACCATACTGCCGCCGATCTTACGATAGCGGATGATTTCTTCCAACGATTTGGCGCCTTGCGGGACCGATTCTCCTCTTTGATATTGCTGATAAAGCTCTAAATCCGCCAACTCGGCCTTCAGTTTCGCTTCCACACTGCTTCCTTCCAAGGCATCGCGGGTTGCTTCCTCGGCATTAACTTCCAACAAAGGATTAAATAAAGGCATTCCTCTTTTGATTAACTCCAGATCATGACGAATCTGCTTGATTCTTTCAGCGACGCGTTCGGTTTTTCGTTGCCCGCGGACAACGTCAAAATTGTCGACCCAAACCTTGATCAGATGTCCGCCGCGGGTGGCTTTTGGTTTTGCGTCTTCGCTGGTATTCTCCAGGGGGGCCAAATAAATGATTTCCGGCGTGTAGCGCAGCGCCGATTCAGGACTAACATCGATATTGCTTTCCGAAACATGCGACGTTAAACCAAGCGTATAAAGATCAACACCTTTTTCCTTTAACTTAGGTGTCGCCGCCTGAACTTCAGCATTATATTCATCCACAATAAGACGAAACGCCTCAAAGAAAAGGTCCGGCTGATTAAATTCTTCCTGACCCGCGGCATCAATGCCAACGATGCTTTCCAGAATAAGTTTCGGCGTTACTTTTGAGAAATTAAACTGATTGTTCAAGGTGATCGTTTGGCCGGTTTCATCCACAAACGAAGCGGGAAAAGTCACCTCGCCCTGGTCTTCCAGAACCAATTTAATCGCCTGGCGCAGGATACTCAACAGAACTCTCGCGCTCTCAATTTTATGTTGACTTCGTTCTTCTTCGGTGGCGTAATCCTGATCTGAAAATTTTGTAATCGAAAGGATTAGCTTGAGCGTCGGGTTAATCACCCCGGGATTTTCTTCCTGAAATTCCGCGTAGGCCTGCAAGGTCGCCAACATTTCTTCCAGGGTCCCTTTCACATTGCCGATATTAAACCGCCATTCAAGATAGGCATTGCGGATTTTTTGATACTCCGTGAGGCCTTCTTTGGTGATATTTTGCAAAGTCTCCAGCTCTTCCGCGCCCGGTGCGACCTTCAGCAATTTGGATCCCGCCATAAAATGGATGACGAATTTAGTCAAAGGACCTTCCTGAAAATTGTAGAGATCTCTCGCCTGAAACTTGATGATTCCAAAAAGATCAATCGCGTTTACAATCGCCTCTCTGTCTTCAGTCGATATCTTAGACACATAATTCTTGGAAGCCAGGAGATTTTCCGCGTCCTCAATGATTCTGTCCCGGTTCTCCGGTGGAGCTTCATACCGCGGCAGATACTTTTGCAACAATTTCTCCAAAGTTTGCAAGGTGCTGCGGGCATCCTTGATTAAATCCACTAATTTAATGTCTATGTCTTGAATACCTTGTTCTTTCAATAACGCCGCCAGAGAACCTTCGCTGGCAAGGATATCTTTCTTATGGGACTCCAGCTCGCCTTCTCCGACGCTTTCATCCAAAATCGTCTGCCCTAAGAAAATAAATCTCCAGATATATTGCTCAAAATCAAGAGACATCTTCTGATGCGCATGCGTCTCGCTGTTAAACACCTTCGCAATTAAATCATACATGTCCTGGTTTTCCCGGACATCATTGATTCTCAAATTTAAATCAGTCCCCAAAGCCTCGTTAATCTGGGCCAATAGAGCATTAAGGTGATAGATATGGAACTGCCGGATCACAGACAAATTCGCCGCAGCGCCCAATAAAGGAAATTGGTCTTTGGAAACATCCAACTCTGGTTGACCTTCTTCATTGATCCTGGAATTTTCAATCCCATAAGAACCAATAAACCACAGATACGTGTCGCCGTTAATGGCTTTGATTCCATTCTTCATCGCTTCAATAATTTTCCGGCTTTCGTCCTCCGTTTTTCCTTCCACTCTTTGCAGAAGAAGACGGATTTCTTGTTCTTTATCTAAAATCTCTTTTTGGATACTTTTCTGGAGTTCTTCTTCTAGGGCCGCCTTTTTAGTTATAAATTCTTGATCAGTTCCCTCAGACATTTTTAAATTTAATTTCAGGATTTCTTTCCTTAATTCTTCAATACGCGGACGGGACGTGAGCGTGACGATACGCTTCATGATGACCTCGCTCTTCTGCCAGTCGTTCATCCGGGCCCGCGAAACATCCATCTCGGCCGCTAAGGACAGTAAGGCCGCGAGAGGATTTTTGTATTTATCCGCCGTGTATGCCGTGCCTTCGCCGAAAATCCCTTCCGTTTTAATCGCAGTCTTGAAAACAGCGTCGTAAACTTCCCGACTTATCCCTAGTTCATCAACTAATCCTTTTTCTTCCAGTGTCTCCAGAATTTTCAAAGTAAATTCCCGGTTCTGGGAATACGCTGGTAAATCTGGATGACCATACCCGACCTTCAAGAGAAGGGCGGCAATCAAAGCGATCTTGAGTGCGCTCCGGTTTTGAGATTCCAGATCACCCGAAAGATCAAGGGCCTGATTCACGGCTCTCTGAAAGGAATCGTTGGTTCCCAATAAATTTCTTGTATTCTGAATTACTCTCCAGACATTCGGAAGATCCACGGGAAGAAAAGACATCTGTTCTGCGGCGGTATTTTGCGCTTCGAGATATTCTTTGATTGCGTTCCTCAATGCTTTGTTCTTCACACTCAGATTGAGAAAATCGACGATTTTCCCGCGGGCGATGGTATCTGGATCCTTGACCTTCCAGGGAGCAGTCGGTGGTGTGAACAAAGCAGACGTCGATGTGATATGATCGGCAATGGTGAGATTCAAATTAACCCCTAACTCATAATATCGTTGATCTGGACTTAACATCGCCTTGTCAAGTAAATCGACCCCATTGACTTCGCCAATGGTATCTTCATGGGTTATTCCATCTTCGATAGCAGCTTTAATCTCGGTAGAGATGTCCGCAGGATCAGTCTTTTCCTCCAGGTCTTCCTCTACTCTTTCTCCCCAATCCATTCCGCCGGCGAAATATTTGCGTTGCACGGTTTGATGATTGGTTTCATCATAATCTTCCCGGATATAATTGTAGACACCGACCTTAAACGCCTCCAGATACTGCTCAAAAATTTTCTCTTTAATCGTTTTATCCTCAACATCAACACCCCCGACCTTATCCTTATCCACATACATCTTACCCAATAAACTCGCTTTCAAATTCTTTTTAAACCATGTCGCCAGGATCAAAGAATTATAAATCTGTCTTAATAATGCGAAGTTCTCCCCTTCATTCACTTCCCGTTCTAACTCTGGCAATATAACTTCCTTCACAATCCCGGAAGAGAGGTCGTTCAATCCTTCCGCGGTCTTCTCTTCTACTCTTTCCAAGCCGATCTCCTCATTGCCCAAATTTCTGCGCAAAGCCAAATAATCTCCTTCCAGCATCACTTTCAAACGGCTTTCCAGAACAAAAGCCATATCTTTATCTTTGTATACAACTGCCTTTTCAGGGATGATCCAAACTTTATTAAATGTATTGATTGGAATATTCGTAGTTCCGTATAGAGACTGCGCTTTTTCGTAAACCCGATCCCAGAATTTTTTTCCTAGTCCCTGCTCCGGATACATTAATGAAGCTGTCATTTGTTTAAGGATATAATCCTGCGCCAACATATCCTTAGCCATCTCGGTAATGCCAAATATTTCCGGGACAATGCGTTCCTTTTCATACGGAGATAAGTTGACCCAGATATCTTTGGAGGGGGTGGTTAAAGACGCTAAAAAGTATTTAATAAGTCGGGTGGATTCTTTCTTTAATGCTTCCCCGCGCAAGCCGCTTTTTCCCGTATCGACAATGAAATTAAAACGCAAAGGATTTTTGGAATCAAGCCTGATGCCTTTCATCATCAGCGGGGCCATGGGATTGGTGGTAGGAATCATCGCACCGGGCGCAGGAAGAGGGAGAAAGTTTTGTGCAGGTTGAGCGCTAGACGGGAAAGGAGCTAAAACAAGGTTAAAAACAAACGAAAAAAGAATCAGAATCGTTCGTAATCGAGAGTAAAAACTCTGTTTTCGTGGGAATTTCTTCATCGGGTATCTGTCTCCAATTTCACGGTAAAGTATAACCTCAACCCGTTCTAATAGCAATGGTTGGAAATATTCTACAGCATAAATCTAGACGACCTTAACTAGATCATCTGTTGGGGTCAAATCAGGTAGCCAACAGGATAAGAAACCGTGTCATTTTACGAAAAAAAACAGTCTTTCCGCCAGGACATCTGTTGGAAAAAAATACTATTTAGGCATGAAAATCAAGATAGAACTTTCGATCCATCTGAAGGGGAATGGTGGCCAAGATTCGAATATGTTTCGAAAAATACTTAATCGAATGGACTTTGCCTTGCGTGTGCAGCATGTTCACGAGATCCATACGGTCGATCGGGATCTTCACGGCGATGTCAACGAGATTCGGTTCTAGGAAAGCGGAAATTTTTTCAAGAAGCAACGGAAGATTTGCTCCGGTTAAAGCCGAAATAGCAACACTGGAATCAAAATCCTCCTGCAAATCTTCTAAAACTGAGAGATCTTCCAGTTTATCAATTTTATTGAAGACCGTGATGATCGGAGTCTCGGAAACTTCCAGTTCTTTAAGGACCGAACAAACGGATTCCTGGAAGGAACGGAAATGAGGATGACTGACATCCAGGACATTGAGCAAGATATCAGCTTCTCTCACTTCTTCCAAAGTTGCTTTAAAAGATTCGATCAGATGATGCGGAAGATCATGCATAAATCCGACGGTGTCTGAAACAATGATCTTTTGATTATTGGGCAAAATCATTTGCCGGGATAACGAATCAAGTGTTGTGAATAACCCATCCTGGGTTCGTTGGGCCGCTTGGGTAAGCGTGTTAAGCAAAGTCGATTTGCCGGCGTTAGTATAACCGACCAAAGAGATCAGCGGAATTTGCTGGTCTTTTCGTTTTTTTCGTTTGAGCGCACGGTCGAGTCCGACATCTTTCAGGGCGTTCTTCAATTTATCGATCCGGCTTAAAATCCGCCGCCGGTCGGTCTCCAGTTTCGTTTCACCTGGCCCTAACGTTCCGATCCCGCCGCCCAAACGCGACAATTCAACACCTTTCCCCACCAATCGCGGCAAAAGGTATTCCAGTTGGGCCAGCTCCACCTGCATCTTGCCTTCATTGCTGGTCGCCCGCCGGGCAAAGATATCCAGAATCAGCTGAGTGCGGTCGATCACTTTGGCATTGACGGCCTTCTCGAGATTTCGTTGCTGGCTCCCTTTCAAATCACAACTGAAGATGACGACATCAACCGGTATCGCCTGGCAAAAATGCACGATCTCTTCCACTTTCCCGGAACCGATCAAAAACGCCGGAGAAGGTTTATCCATCCGACAAACGATGGAATTTAAAGGCTCCACTTGACAGGCAATAACCAACTCTTTCAATTCATCACGAACGTCTTCAACCGGCCAAGTCGATTTTCGTTTTTCATCAATGATCACTAAAAGCGCTTTTTCGTCCATGAATTTTAAAATATCCTTCCGCTCCTGCAATGATCAAACAACCAAAAATTTTATGGAATGGTTCTGTCCCAATTTCCCCGATGATTTAATTAATATTTAAGTCTGTACAAAATCAATATCGCGACAATATAGCACATTACTCCCAGCAAAAAAGTCATATTTAATCCCATGGAAATTTGAGAAATCATCGCTAATATCGAACCTAAAACCGACGCAGCTCCGTTCAGTCCCCAAAATAACGCCACCGGTCCGTTTTGTTGTCCCAGATACCTTATCCCTTGCGGAAGGAAAGCCCCCATAAAAAACGCTAAAGGAAAAACCAACACGATCGCGATGATCATACGTAGCCCGGTAGGATATTTTGAGAAATACCCCAACAGCGGTACGGTAAAAATCGAGGACAACAAACAAATTGCGACGAATAAAGTTGTGATGATGACAACCGTTCTCTTCTGGTCGATCTTGCCCAGAAAATTACTTCCCAGACCGCTGCCGATCAAAAACGAAAATAAAACGATCGATAAACTGTAAACCGGATGCCCCAAAAAAGAACTCAACCGGGTCAATTGAGTCATTTCTATGAACATAAAAGCCAAACCGATGGCTGTGAAATAAATAGAAACGGTCAGAACCGGAATTTTCAATTGGGAAAATTGCGCTGCTTTTAACAGAGGAAAAACCACAAAAAGACAGGTCAAGGCGATCATGAAAACAAGTAAAGAAAACAAAATATACTCCGCACTGAAACTTAGAAATTTAAAATCCTGGAGGAATTTGTTGAAGTTAAGCCTTTTGGTGAGAAAAAAGAATGGCTTATCATCCGAGGCCGGGGCAATATTCAACGGACAATGCTGCGCGTATTCATGAAAGGAATGAACATCGGACATTTTTGCAAAAGACGCGTATTGGGAAAAATCCGGAGACAAGATAAAATGAAATCCCATCTCATCACAATAATTCTTGATCACGGTCAACTCCTCACTGGTAAACATCTCTTTCTTGACGAGCAAGTTTGCCACCCCGCGTCCATCATTAGCTAAAGGTGATTTCTTTGCGTACGGATTAGCATCATCCAGTCCTTCTTTATGAATAATCACCATATGCGCGCGGGGATTAATGATCCCTGCCCTGCGCAGGGCCTCCGTTGCCGCTGCGGTCAACTTCAACATCGATTCCGGGCTGCCGGGATTCAACCAATAAGCAATGCTGAAAAATCCTTTTTGAGTCAAATGGTCGTAATAAATTTTCAAGGCTTCGATGGTATATAAATTATTTTCCGTCAAGGCATATGCGCCGGCTTGTGTGGCCGCAAATGTGTCAATTAAGGATAATTGGATCAAATCAAATTTCTGCTGCGTCGAGTTTATAAAACTTCTTGCTTCGTTATGAATAAACTTAACTTTGGGATGTTGGCTTAAGTTCCCGTTAAACTTGGCGAGTAATTTCTGATGGATTTCTAAAATCGTATCGTTGATTTCCACACCGGTGATCGATTTCTGATTGAACAAGAGCCCGGTTAGAATATCACGTCCCGCACCAATTCCGATCACCAGAACATTGCCGTTGTGCACAAGGTAATACGGCAAGGCGGTAATATCATACCGCAGATAATCAATATTCTTCACGTTGCGATCCTCAAAATTTGTCATGACCGTTCCGGCCATCGCGTCAATATCGAGATAAATTTGTTCAATTCTGATGTTATGAATCTCATCTCTTTTCTTCGGAGCAAAACCCCAACCGATCGGGATCGTCTTTGCGGCCATCCCGACAAGCCTGATATATGAAAAAGGATTCCATTTCTTAAAAAAAGCCTGATTATCTAATTTGCCCTTTGTCCAATGTAGATCCAGCAAACCTGTTTGATCGTTTAGGATCGGGACAAAAATAACGGATAGAGAAACAATCCAAAGAAATATTCTGCCCAAAGATCCCTGATCCCGACTGAACAAATAAGCCGCCACGACCCCCAAAAACGCCAGGAAAAAATAAGAATTGACCACTCCGAAAGAATTGATAATAGGAATAAAGAAAAGGCAACCTAAGGAGGACCCGGCTAAATTCACAAAATATATTTGATTAGCACGGTCAACATACTTGCTGAAGATGAGCGATACACACACGCCAAATCCGGTTAAGGGGATGACAAAAGAAGAAAAAATTAAAAAAATATGGAGCGGATAATAGATCAGGATATTCGTTTCTTGCTGAAATACGCTGATAAAAACAGGGAAGAAACAAATCAGGACGAGATTCAATATTAATGAGACAGAAAAAATTAATGAAGAATAAAACAAAGCCCGATGAAGCTGTTTAAGCAAGAACTCCTTGTATTTATAAACAATAACTGCGCCGACGGTCATACCAAAAAGGGCCAGACAAATCGCCATAAACGCGAAATGATACCAAGCCACCACGCTCATGACACGTGAAATGAGCAATTCATAGGTTAATGTGCTTAAAGAAAACAATAAAAAACCTGCATAAATTTTGTAATGGGAAGATGAATCCATATCGTCGATAGTTCTCATCTGCAAACCTCAATCCAAAAGCTTGATGAAGAAGACCTGATCAATTCTTGATTCTTTTCATGATCATCTGCATAATTTGCTCAATCGTATCATTAGCTCCTATCATAATCCACTCCAAACGTTTTTCTTTTCTAAACCAGGTCAATTGCCGTTTGGCGTATTGGCGCGTGTGGCGCTTCATCAGCTCTTTGGATTCCTCCAGAGAATATTTGTTTTGCAGAAAGCCAAAAATTTCCGAGACCCCGATAATCCGCTGGGCCGTCAATGACCACTCTCGGTCTTTCAAATTGCTTATTTCTTCAATGAGCCCCTGATCAAACATCGCATCGACTCGACGATCAATCGCATGATAAAGATCCGGCCGGTTTTTATTTAACGCGAACAACTTGATATCAAACTTCCCCCAGATCCCCTCGCGTTTCTTTTGCAACTGAGAAATGGGCTGACCGGTCAGCATAACGACTTCGAGCGCCCGGATGATCCGTTTGGAATCATGCGGATGAATTTTTTGTGCGGCGGGCGGATCCAACTGCGTTAAACGCTTAAAAAGGACTTCATTCCCTCTTTCCTCGGCCATCGCAGCCAGCTCTTTGCGTAACGATAGATCTTTTGCAACCCCTTCAAAAAGTCCGTCTAATAAAACATTCATGTACAACCCGCTTCCCCCGATGATCACCAAAATTTTCTTTTGGGTATGGATCGCTTTAATGGCGTTGTTGGCTTTTTGATTGAACGTCATTACGTCGAATTCTTCCGTGACGGAAACAAGATCGATCAGGTGATGCCGGACTTGCGCCAGCATCCGGGCAGGAGGTTTGTTGTTCACGATCGAAATTTCTTTATAAACCTGCATGGCGTCGCAGGAGATAATTTCGGCGTTCAGTTTTTGGGCCAATAAAAAGCCAACCTCTGTCTTACCGACGGCGGTTGGCCCAACGACAAAAATGATTTTCGGGATGTCCATGATTTACATGAAAAAATTCTCAAGGGGCTGTCGTGAATTGAACCCAAATTAAACTTCCTGGGGTTAAGGATAAATCTGGGTGGGATAACCAAGACTGGATAACCTTTGCTTCAATTTTTCCGCTTCATTTAAAGTGACCAATTGTCCGACACGGACGCGATAAAATTTTTTATCCGTCTGATCAATCGTTTCTACAATGTAAGAATATTCCCCTTTGCTCTGAAGTTCCTGCATCAACCGTTCGGCGCGTTCGCGATCGATAAACGCCCCCACTTGAACCGCAAAATATTGTTTTTCTTCTAATAATTGTTTGGCTAAATGATTCTCTAGTCCATCAGGAAACTCATTAATAATTTTCTTGAGATACTCCTCGGCCTTATCCCAATGAGACAGTTTAAAATGCGCCCGGGCGGTCTTCAGATAAACCAAGCTGAGCATCTCTGGCTGTGGTTTGTGCTTGAGCAATTTTTCCACCTGAGCAAGGGCGGCAAAATAATTTTCTTCTATATAATATGCGTCGATGATCCCCAAGTAAGCCTTGTCTTCCAACGATTTCTCAGGAGCTCTCTTAATCAATTTCAGAAAAGTCTTTCTCGATAGATCGTATTGATCAAGATTAAGTTGGCTCAAGGCCAGATAATAATAGGCTTTATCTTCTTTTTCTTTCGGCGGATTACTCTTAATAAATTCTTCTGACAGAGACTTGGCTTTTGCGAAGTCTTTCTGAATAATCGCGGTGGCAATATCGGATAAACCGATGCTCGAGAACCCGCACAAGAACAAAGAGAGATTAAAGCAAAAGAAAATTAAGGCGGCCTTGTTTAAGAAAAAATATTTTTTCTCTGATAATTCTCTGCTCATAGATTAGGATTGACCTGTTTTGTATTTTAAGTTTAATGAATGAGGAGAACAAATAGCCAAAGTGACTTCGTAAGGGACTCAAACAATGAGTAAATTACAAATTTCAAGGTATTTGCGGCTCGTCTCGTTTATAATATCCGGAGGCAACTCCGGGGCTGGATAGCTTTTATCCCAATCCAAAGTATCTAGATAATCACGGACAAACTGTTTGTCAAAACTCGGCGGCGAAGTCCCGACCTTATAACTCACCTTAGGCCAAAAACGCGACGAATCCGGGGTCAACGCTTCATCAATCAAGATCACTTCGCCTTGATATAATCCGAATTCGAATTTGGTGTCCGCAATGATGATCCCCTTGCTTTCCGCGTATTGATTGGCTTTTTGATATAACGCGATACTCAAATTCTTTAATTTGTTAAAAAGATCTTTGCCGATCTGCTTTTCCATATACTCCAAGCTTACGTTGATGTCGTGGCCGGTGTCTTCTTTCGTGGCCGGGGTGAGAATCGGCTGCGACAACCTGGCGGATTCTTTAAGGCCCGATGGCAAATTGATGCCGCAGATACTTAATTTTTCCTGATACTCTCTCCAGCCGGATCCAGACAGATACCCTCTCACGACACATTCAAACGGAACCAATTCGGCTTTCTTGGTCAGCATCGAACGCCGGTCGATTTGATCTTTGTACTGCTGAAGTTCCTTGGGAAACTTCTTCAAGTCGGTGGTGATTAAATGATTCGGGACGATATCTTTGGTAAAGCTGAACCAAAAACTCGACAACTTGGTCAAGACCTCGCCTTTATGCGGAATACAATTAGGAAGAACCACATCAAAGCAGGAAATGCGATCGGTGGAAACGATCAAGAGCTCCGAGCCTAGATCAAAAACATCCCGCACCTTCCCGCGCTTAAAAAGCTTCAACCCATTTAAATTCACCGTGTCTATTGTTTTTTTCATGACTTAATCTCCCTCATCCGCACCAGCCATCTCTATTCTCCCTCGGAGAAATATTCCGTGAAATATTCTACAATGCGAAATAACATTACCATGTCATCGGGATCAATTTAATATAATCTTCCAACGTACCTTTGTATAAGCAACATTCAATAACATTTTTTCCTAAGGGATCTAATTCTAGGGTAAGAAACTTGGACAGCTCCGCTCGAAAAAAGTGATAAAGGATGTTCGCCCCCTCATCGTAGCCCTGCTCTCCGATCTCCGGTTGTTTATGGATCTGAATAAACCCTTCGGGGATCCTGGTCCCCTCGATTTGAATACTCGCCGGAACATATCCCAACAAAGGACAACGCGCGGAAAGGAGTTGATCGGATTTAAACTTTGCCACACCCCGCCGGGCAATATATTCCCGCGAAATCCACTGCGACATAAATCCAACGTCCCATACGCCGACATATTGATTAGGGAATAATAAATAACGGGTCTTGGAGGTCGCGACAATCTGCCGCAACAGCAAATTGGCGTGATTGATAAACCGACCGGTGGCAAATGGCCAGTAAGATCCGACCCCTTCACTCATCAACCCGGTTGAATCCGTAATACTTGGATTGGCATCTCCCCGGGGAGAAACCAAGCGCCACAACCAGGCCAGGGCCGGCGGAAGGATATGAAAAATCCCGAAGATCCCGTAACTGGGATTTTCGACCGAACATCGCGGAGACCGGATGCCAAAACTGCGATAATCGACCTCGGTCGTACCATCGATAATATTCGGCACAAATCTTCTGGGTAAAATGACCCGTGGATTCGGACAGGGTTTTCCGGGTTCATCTTCCGTGTGCTCCCAGATAAGACAAGTCGCGCGAGGAACGCCTTGAATGTTCAAAAAGATCATCGGTTCCTTGGCATGAATACACATATTTTCCAATTGCGGATCGGTATTGTAATGCTTGATATGATTCAGACGGATAAACCACGCGGCTTCCGCGTCGGCCACAACCAATTTCTTTTCATCCGTATAAAATTTGGGATGCGAGATCGCCATATCGTCCGTGACCGGCCGCAAAGAACATCCCTGGGTCAAGGCCATGTAAAATTTATCGCCGCTGATTGTGTTGGTACCCATCAACAATCGCCCATCGGGATCGCGGTGCGGATACTCCAGCATCTCGCTTTTGCCCCCACCGCTGGCCCCTTCATGAAGGATGGTGATGATATTTTCGTAGGGAGTGATCACCTGGACCGTCGAGGCGTGCAATGTCAGCCAACCTTCCTTTTCCCCGATCTGTAATAAAATCCCGTAAACCCCTTTTTTCGCGCTCGGTCCCGGATATAAATTATAGGAAAAAATTTCATGCACTTCATCCAAACGATTGTGCACGACCAATTGACGGCCGTTAAAATGGGTGTGCCGAAACGGAGGGGCCAAATAGATCAAGGCCTTGGGGGTAAAATCAGACGGGATTTCATGACTTTCGACCATGCCCTGCAAATCAGCCAGCCCGCACGCAAAAAAACCTGCGTTCGCCGGAGCGATCAAAAGCGCGGGATAACCAATCTCTTTTCCGCCGGCCATGAAAGGCAGGATGATGATTTCTTGCTTTTTAAGCCATTCAAACGTCTCAAGACGGACTTCGTCAAAAGAAAGTTTAAAAAATTCTTTAAACTTCGGTTTATCGGTCTCTTCCTGATCTCCGATGACCATACAGTCCGGGTCGCGGCGGCGCATATATTTTTCTGTATAATTGACCACTAACCCGTTTTTGCATTTTGCAACGGTCGCTTCAACAAAACGGCCTTTACCGGCAATATCATAAGCCACCTCCACCCAGTCTTTTCCTCCTTCAGAGGATAACTCCAGGATCTCTCTTCTGGTCTTGGGAAAAATGACCCGGGGAGAACTCTTCAAGATCTCTCTTAACTCCGGCTGAATATTCCAATTTTGCCATTCATTCATCTTTGGGACTCCACAAGAAAAGCCAACATCATTTTTCAACTCACGCATTCCTAAAACTTCTTCATCACCGAATTTTGAGTTGAAATTGCTGAATGTTGGCCTACAAAAAAACCATCCTCCCCCTCGGACTTACTTTGAATACACGCACACATGAACTCAACCTTACGAGGCCTAAATAATTTCGATCTTATTCATTGGTAAATTTTAGATAACGCTTATCACTGTCAGTAATAATAAACGTTTCTCAGATTTAAAGAGATTATAAATATATCAGATTTTCTATCTATATACAAACACCTTTTTTGAGTAATTGATTGCAAATTTTCAGAAGAAAATTGCCTTTTTTGACTCCAAAATACAGCTTTCAGGATTAATAACCCCGCCTCAAGGAGACGGGGTATGGGCTTACTTCATTTCGAATAGTTTCAGTTGGACTTCGTGCGGCTTTTGGCCTTGCCGCGCTATGTACTTTTCTAATCAATCGACTGGAAAAATAGAGGGAATATTAAATCTCATACTCGCTGAACGCGATATTCTTCGGGGTTAAAAATACTTCATCGCTTTTTGTCAGTTTCAAGGCCCGATATTCTTCCTGAGACATTTCCACCTGGAAAATTTCCCCTTTTTGCGATTGCGCATCAATTTTCACGATGGACCCGGCGAGATTGACGAAGGTTAAAACAACTTTCACGGAATTTTCCGAAAGCGGTGAACGGCTCACGATCAATTGATGCGGACGGACATACATCTTGGCCGGTTTCTCGCCGGATTTATGTTCTGCGCTGGAACGGGCATGGAAGATATTAACGTTCCCCAGGAAATTTAACACAAAGACCGAAGCCGGATTGTGATAAACATCTTCCGGACTACCGACTTGTTCAATCTTGCCTTTGTTCATGACCACGATTTTGTCAGCGACCTCCAAGGCCTCTTCCTGATCGTGCGTGACAAAAAGCGTTGTAATGTGCAGATGATCATGAAACCGCCGCAACCACTGACGCAGTTCTTTGCGGACCTGCGCATCCAGAGAACCAAAAGGTTCATCAAGCAGCAGAATTTTCGGTTCAATCGCCAAGGCCCTGGCCAAGGCGATCCGCTGCCGTTGCCCGCCGGAAAGCTGGGACGGAAACCGGGACGCCACCCATTCCAGTTGAACCAATTTCAACAACTCATGGACTTTTTCTTTGATTTGCTTTTCGCTGGGACGGAGGGCTTTGGGTTTAACCCTTAGACCGAATGCAATATTTTCAAACACGGTCATATGACGGAACAATGCATAATGCTGGAACACAAAACCGACGTTACGATCTTTAGTCATTTTTCCCCGCGCATCATCACCGTGAAAGAAAATTTCACCGCAATCCGCAGTCTCCAATCCGGCGATAATCCGCAGTAAGGTTGTCTTGCCCGATCCGGAAGGACCCAACAGGGCCACCAGCTCTCCGGTCGCAACTTTCAAACTGACCTGATCAAGGGCTTTAAAGGTTCCGAATGTTTTATCAATGGCCTTTACTTCAATGCTCATACGTGATTCTCCATCTTGATAACAAATTTTCCGGCGGCAGCTAATTCTGCCCGGTATTTGAATTCAATGATTGATTTTAAAATCAGCGTGACCAAAGCCAGCATCGCCAGTAACGATGCCGCCGCGAACGCCGCGGTAAAATTATATTCGTTATAAAGGATTTCAATATGCAAAGGCAGTGTGTTGGTTTGTCCGCGGATATGCCCGGAGACGACCGACACCGCTCCGAATTCCCCCATGGCCCGGGCATTACACAAAATCACGCCATACAAAAGTCCCCATTTGATATTCGGTAACGTGACGCGCCAAAACGTTTGAAAGCCGTTCGCGCCCAGCGTCATCGCGGCCTCTTCCTCTTCATTGCCGAACGCTTTCATGACCGGAATCAGTTCGCGCGCCACCATCGGGAAGGTGACGAAGATCGTCGTTAAAATGATCGCCGGAAGCGCGAAGATCACCTTGATCCCGTGCGCCCGTAACCACGGCCCCAACGCCCCTTGCGCTCCGAACAGCAAAACAAAAATCAAACCCGAAATGACCGGAGACACCGATAAAGGCAGATCAATCAGAGTGATCAATAAATTTTTTAAGCGAAAATCAAATTTGGCAATCGCCCACGACGCGGCAACACCGAAAATCAAATTAAACGGTACGGCGATCAAAGCCGTCAGTAATGTCAGACGAATCGCCGCAAGCGCGGCGGGATCACTCAGCGATTTCAGATAGATTGCAATCCCTTTGTTTAAAGCGTTCATAAAAACAACCGTTAGTGGCAATAAAATAAACAATGCCAGAAAACTTAAAGCAATTCCAATTAATGCCCTGCGTATCCAGGCTGGTTCGGTGCGTGTCGACATTTTATCCCATCCCGATTCGTTTAGAAGAAACCCATTGTAAAAAATTGGTCAACGCCAATAACGCGAACGAAATCAAAAGCATGACGACCGCGATCGCAGTCGCACCGGTGTAATCGAACTGTTCGAGTTTGGTCATGATTAAAAGCGGGGCGATCTCGGTTTTTCCGGGGATATTCCCGGCGATAAATATAACGGATCCGTACTCTCCGATCGCGCGGGCAAACGCCAGCGTAAATCCTGTGATCAAAGCCGGGATCAAATTCGGAAAAAAAATTTTGATGAATATCTGCCAGCGGTCGGCCCCCAGGCTGGCGGCGGCGTCTTCCAGTTCCGGGTCCAACTCCTGCAAAACCGGTTCCACCGTCCGGACGACAAAAGGCAGTCCGATAAAAATCAGCGCGATCGTGATCCCCAACGGATTATAAGCAGATTGAATCCCAAATTGATAAAGATACTGTCCCACCCAGCCGTTTTGAGAATAAAGCGATGTTAAAGCGATCCCGGTGACCGCCGTCGGTAACGCGAAAGGAAAATCAACCATGGCATCAATTAACTTTTTTCCCGGGAAGGAATAACGTGAAAGCACCCAGGCAATCAAAAATCCAAACACCACATTAACCAATCCGGCGATAAAACTCGCCGTGAAACTTAAACGATAGGCCGCCAATGTGCGCGGATGAGAAACAACCATCCAAATTTCTTTCAGCCCCATGGAAGATGTCTTGATGAAAAGCATCGATAACGGGATCAAAACAATCAATCCCAAATAAAAAATGGTATAACCTAATGAAATGCGAAACCCGGGAAGAGTCGATTTATGTTTAAACATCTTAAGTACTTTTTCCTTTCTCAAAAAATCAAAGCGGAGAAATCTGATCAAAGATCCCTTGATCGGCAAAATGTGTTTTTTGCGCCTTCTGCCATCCGCCGAACACCTCATCCACCGTGAAAAGCTTAATCGGCGGAAACTGGGCGGCATATTTTTGGGCGACGCTTTTTAACCGGGGACGATAATAATGTTTCGCCACGATCTCCTGCCCTTGCGGCGTGTACAAAAAATTTAAATATTCCTCGGCGAGTTTACGCGTGCCGTGCTGATCGGCCACACGATCAACCACCGCCACCGGTGGTTCAGCCAAAATACTGACCGATGGAACAACAATTTCGAATCTCTCCGGACCTAAATCCTTGACCGCCAAATAAGCTTCATTTTCCCAAGAAATCAAAACATCCCCGATGCCGCGTTCGACAAAAGTCGTCGTGGATGCGCGCGCGCCGGAATCCAGGACAGGAACATTTTTGAAAACAGCCCGGACAAAATCTTTGGCCTTAAGTTCATCATTATTCCATTTTCTTAACGCATATCCCCACGCAGCCAGATAATTCCATCTGGCACCGCCAGAAGTTTTTGGATTTGGGGTCACAACTGAAATTCCGGAACGCGCCAAGTCATCCCAATCTTTAATATTTTTGGGATTTCCTTGGCGCACCAAGAACACAATAATAGAAGTATAAGGCGAACTGTTATCCGGCAGGCGTTCCTGCCATTGGATGGGAAGCAGTCCGGATTTTTCGGCGATCGCATCGATGTCGTAGGCCAGCGCAAGAGTGACGACATCCGCATCC
Source organism: Candidatus Omnitrophota bacterium (assembly GCA_023247705.1). GTDB lineage: Bacteria > Omnitrophota > Gorgyraeia > Zapsychrales > JAHFFX01 > JAHFFY01. Next base: position 109,371 of record JAHFFY010000003.1, read on the forward strand.
AACCCTTCGATCACCGAGCGGGCTTGTTTGCCGCTGCCAGCGTGAGACTGATTGATGACCACCGTTTCTCCAGTCTTCTCTTTCCAATACTGCGTAAAAACCTTATTGTAATCTACGTATAATTCCCGCGTCGGATCGTAGGAAACATTGAGCAATGTTACTTCTTTATCTTTAGGCCAAGCTTTCCCAGTCAAATTAATCATGGCCATTCCTATTAAAATCCCAATCAAAACATACCGCACTTTCATCTCAAAAATCTCCGTGTTTTATTAAACCATTTAGTCTATGTTTTTAGTAGTCTTTGAACATAAAAAAAATTAAATCTGATAATTCGCGGTCAAATCAGAGCTAAAATTTTTTACCTTCAAAATAACGTCCGCCAAACTCGTTTTATCTAAAATGTTCGCCATAGCTTCTCGCACATCCTTCATCACCAGCCTGATCCCGCAATGATGTTCGTCTTTACACTCTTTACATTTTTTATAAGCAGTCTGACTCACACACGACACCGGGGCCAATGGCCCATCGAGAATACGAATCACCTGCCCGAGCTTGATTTCCGAAGGATGCCGGGCCAGTTGATATCCACCACCCTTTCCCTTCTTACTTTCCAGGATTCCGTGATTTTTTAAATCCAACAAAATTAATTCCAGAAACTTTTTCGGAATCCGTTCTTCCTGCGCCAAATCCGCGATCAAAACAGGACCCTTATTATATTTCTGGCTTAAGGAAAATAAGGCGTGTAATCCGTATTTTGTTTTGTTGGAAATCATTAACTACTCTCCCTATAGATATTGTAGAGATTAATCTACAAAACAAGCCTTGTCAAGATTTTTTTGATTGCTATTTTATTCTTAAGAAAATCTTCGCCAATGACAGGACGATTAAAATCACCGCGAGCAAACAGACCACACTCGCGGCGCTCGGCAGATCAAAGTCATAGGAAATAATCATACCACTTAGACTGGCGAGGAATCCCACCGACCACCCGATCATCAGACGGGTCTTGATACTCTGCGAAAAAATCACCGCGCAAGCGGCCGGAATAATCATAAAAAAATAAACTAGAATCCATCTCATAAATAGAGTTTAACGAGCATAAGTATTGAAGCTAACTGAACCAT